>JBARPZ010000724.1:0-2002 GCA_049643445.1 Sedimentisphaerales bacterium | reverse complement strand
GCGGATACTTCCCGCCCAGGTTGAGAAGAGATTTGATTAGGATTATCTGCCTGGCCCGAGCAAAAAAACTGTAAGCAATAAGGGCATCCTTGTTAATAATTTGGTACATAACCCAGTTTGCCCCAGCAGCCCTTTTGCATCCAATATAGGTCATGATAGTCCGCGTCACTAGCCGGAGGTGTATCAGGGTGACCTGGGATCGGTTGACCCGGCGCATAGCTGCCGGTGTGATTCATGAAGCCGGCCAGGCCTGCGAATACCGTCCAACGGCCTTTCCACTTGTGGTGTTCGGTGTGTCCGTCTGCAAAGGAAACGGTGACCCCGTCACCGTGTCGGATAGGGGCGTCATCCCACCATCGCTCTTCCTCACTTGCATAATAAACAGCGAAGGCGTCCGAAGTCATATGGCCCTCGTCGATAAATACGAGTCTGTTAGCCGGTGACGGGTGTATAATCTCGCTCATGCTTTTAAGGTGTGTGCCTTCATCATTATAGACCCCATCCCAGTTATGGCAAACGGAGTTCATAGAAAACATTATCGAGTAAGTCAGCGCCTCGCCGGCCAGTCCGGTTGGGCACCTGTAGAGTTTGACATTGCCGGTATAAGGCCATAAGGCTCCGTCTTTAATCCCCTTTAAAGTTTCGTCCCAGATGCTGGAACGCGTGTCGACCCATGCCAGCTCCTTTCTGTGGTCCCCCCAGGATATATCAGGAGGCCCGATATCGCTAAACCCTGTGGCGCCGTTGACAAGCTTGTCCTCGTTGTCGTCTGCGTACAAAAGCCATGCAAGGGTCAACTGATGCAGATTGTTAAGACACACGATACGCTGGCCCTGCTCTCTGGCGCGCTCCAGTGCCGGCATCAACAACGCCATCAACAGCGCAATAATGGCGATTACCACCAGAAGCTCTATCAGTGTAAATCCGGTTAGAAAAATCCCCCTTTGTCGATTGGAAATCGTTTCTGACGTGGTAAAAATCTTCCGCTTATTCACAATAACTCCTTTGTTATTGCCAATCTTTGCGGCGATGTTTTGCCACCCGGTCCGGTTATAGACAAACCCACACAGAAGATGGTAAGACCCCGCTGCGGGCTTCTAACTATGCATCAGAATGAAAATCAATAATAACGAAAAACTATCCGCTATAGCAGCCTGGAGACTAATAGGTTACATCGCCCCAGCAGCCTTTTTGTAACCAGCGTACATCACGAAAGTCCGCGTCGGAAGGCGGGATGATTGTACCATCGGGGAGGGCCCTACCCGGCGCATTGTCGTTTTGAGGGTGAATGCCGATAGTGGCCAGGCCGAATTCCACCGTCCAGCGACCTTCCCACTTCCTCCAATCGCTGTGCCCGTCTGCGAAAGACTGGGCGGTCCCGTCGCCGTGCCGGACGGGTGGGTCGTCCCACCATGCGGCATGATCAATATATACAGCGAAGCTGTCCGGTGTTACCCAGCCTTCATCTATAAAGATGATTCTGCTGTGAGGCCTGCGATACGCCGATATATTTTTCATCCATCGCACGTCTACTGTATGTCCCCTCGAAAGGCCATTGGCGCCATCCATTGCAGCATAGGTGCAGTACTCTCCCGCCAGGCCGGTCGGACACCGATAGATTTTCAGGTCTGAGCAATAAGGCCACATCGCTCCGAGCTTAATAGCTTGTTTTTGTACCTCCGGTGTTAATTTTTCCCCATTTTGGTAATTACTGTGCCAAGCCCTGCCGATCCAGGGAATCTCGTCTTTATGATCGTCATAATCCCCATCTCCGGGGCTGGGAGGATCAGCATAACCTTCCCTGTGCAGCGGCGCTCCGTTGGGAATTTTGCCGTCGTTTTCCTCTGCGTACATCATCCACCCGAGAGTCAACTGGTGCAGATTGTTAAGACAAATTACCCGCTGGGCCTGCTCCCTGGCCCGCTCCAGCGCCGGCATCAATAACGCCATCAATAGCGCAATAATGGCAATTACCACCAACAGTTCAATTAAAGTAAAACCT
>JBARPZ010000723.1:0-2357 GCA_049643445.1 Sedimentisphaerales bacterium | reverse complement strand
TATGCGGGGGCAATCTGACCAACGGCTATGCGCACAGCAGGGATCTGACCTACGTATCTGATTTATTAAAGCACTATTTTACCGATGAAAAGGTGATGGAAACCTACGAGATAAGTGAAGAAAACGGGATCAATACCGTTATAGCCAACAATAATCCCGGCGAGAATACCATTAGAATTCTCGATAAATACTGGAAGGAAAGAGGCGGCAAAATCCAGTGGATTGCACAATGCAATCCAAAATCAGATGACCTGACCACTAATATAAAAACGGCCATTGATAAAGGAGCGGTTGGCGCTTTTATACAGGGCGGCGTTGGAGATAATTTTGTAAAGAACGGGCGTGTTGATCTGCTCGGAAAAGCCGTCGAATTTATCAAAGATAACGGATTGATTGCCGGTGTCGGAGGTCATTCGGTAGATGTGCCTACAGCGTGCGAAAAAGAGGGAATAGAGGTCGATTTTTATTTTAAGACCTTAAATACCGTGGACTATCACTCTGCGACTCCGCAGCGGACCATCGAATTTATGAAGGAAGTTAAGAAGCCGTGGATTGCTTATAAGGTTTTGGGTGCAGGCGTCGTCCACCCCAGGGACGGCTTCAAGTATGCCTTTGAAAACGGGGCCGACTTTATATGCGTGGGAATGTTTGATTTTCAGATTCGGGAAGATGTAATTATTACAAAAGATACCTTGAAAGACCTGACCAGAAAACGCCCCTGGCGTGCGTGATACACAATCTCAATCTTTGCATTTCGTGCGGATTGTACCCCCTACCGTCATTTCGACCGAAGCAATGCCCGGCATTGCGGAGCGGAGAAATCTGCCACACGAAAAGGGACTATCCTTCTTCCCGCTTGACACTCCTTTGCTTACGCGTACACACTAATTCTTGATTTTTCCCTTCTTTCTTTGTCATTTCCGCGTAGGTAGGAACCCATCTTCGATTTTTACATTGTATTTTTGCTATTTTCATTTTCATCTTTGATTTTCCTCTCCCACCCCTCGCATCCGGGATCATGATGAAATTTTTATTAAAATTGTTCGCTTTCTTTTGAATACTAACTGGGACTTTGGTATAACACAAACCGCCATAGAAATGGCGGATATACTGCCTTTGTGAAGATAATGGATACAAGCGCATTGTATTCTCCATATTTTCTCTTCAATGGATTACCGACAAAAGTGAATTAGTTCAACATGGTTACTTGCAACTTTGCAGAAGGAGACATGTATGGATTTATCTAATAAACGGGACGTAACAATAACCGGAAAAGCATTTCTTGGCTGGATTATCGCCTGGGCATTTGTTGTTGCGGGAATTCAGATACCATTGGCTGGAGAGACCCTTTACAACGGTATTACTCTGACGAACAAATGGCCGCCTCAGATTGAAAAGCTTACACGTCAGCCTATGCAGGTCCCTTATTTGCAAAATCCACCGGAGGTCATTCCTATTGACATCGGGCGGCAACTGTTCGTTGACGATTTCCTGATCGAGCATACAACCCTCAAACGCACATACCATAGACCCCAATATCACCCGGACAATCCCATTCTAAAACCCGACAAACCCTGGGAACTTGGTGATAGCGCGCGAGCCGCCGCCCCTTTCAGCGATGGTGTTTTTTATGACCCGAAAGAAAAGCTGTTCAAGATGTGGTATATGGGCGGTTATATCTCCAGCACTTGTCTGGCAGTCAGCCGTGACGGTATTAACTGGGAGAAGCCGTCGTTTGATGTCCGTGAAGGCACGAACGAAGTTTTGAGCCACCGTGGTGTCGACCCGGCCAGCGGTGGCCGCTACCGTGATTCGAGCACTGTATGGCTCGACCACGAAGACCCGGACCCGAAGCGCCGTTATAAAATGTTTGTCACGACACCTATTCCTCGAAGGTGGAGCCTGGCCTTACGCTGCTCTGCAGATGGTATTCACTGGTCTGAACCTGTTGCAACAAGCGCCACCACGGTTGGTGACCGTACAACCGTGCACTACAATCCCTTTCGAAAAAAATGGATTTTTGGACTGCGGACCGGCCAGTCAGATGTTGGCCGCTCACGTGCCTACTTGGAACATCCTGATGCAATTTCCGGCACCCGGCAGGCTGCTGAAGGTGCTGTACTCTGGATATGTGCTGATCGTTTAGACCCACATCATCCCGACCCCAAATACAGCAATATTGAGCCCCAGCTCTATAATCACGATGCCGTAGCATACGAGAGCCTTATGCTGGGATTGTTTTCTATTTGGCAGGGACCGCCTAACAGTGAGTGTGCCCGACTGAAGATCCAGAAGCGAAATGAAGTGCTCGTTGGTTTCAGCCGTGATGGTTTTCATTGGCATCGTCCCGACCGGGC
>JBARPZ010000722.1:0-21759 GCA_049643445.1 Sedimentisphaerales bacterium | reverse complement strand
ATTATCGTCAGTAACAATAGATGGTAAGAAACTCAAACTGATTGATATTCAAACTATTTACTTACTTTATATTCGGCCTACATTAGTGCAAAAGTGTTATTTGATAATTAATTATGAAAAGCAAAGGAAAAATCATAGGTTTTTTAATCCTTGTGGTGGTTATTTGTGCAATGATTTTCCTTGCATTCAGGATTGGCGCCAACAATGAAACCCTGGGCGATACCGGCTGGACACTCGACCAGTTCATCAAGTGGGCCGAGAAGGTCCAGCCCGTTGTCGGTCATCGAAGGTCGAGAAGCTATAAGGGATACTACGAAACTATATTCGTTTACGATGACACACAGACTATGCCTTCGCCGCCGTCCCGACCTATGAAGTCAGGAAGGAGACAGAAAGTCTGGAGGCCTGCGCGGAAGGAATGGATGGACCCCAACGAACCTTTTGGTGTATGTCGAATGATTGACGCAGACGATATCGTCTGGCAAGGTGGCCAGTACAAATACGAATGGGACTTCAAACTCCCTGCACCCTACGAAAAACTTCCCGCACCCATCAGGAAAGTCATCGACTCTCTAAATCAAGAGGACGTGGGCAGGTTCACGGGCGAAATACTCCCCTACTTTGCAAGGCCGGTCGCAATCTGTTCCACAAAAAACGACAAACCCATATTTTCTGAAGATGTCGAGGTCAAACTCTTGAGCTTGTCGGACGATAAGCTCGAGTTCACCATTGAGACGGAGCCGTTCGGTCTGTCCGACAACCTCAATTTTACAGGCAAGCTCGACAACAAAATCTTCTTGTATTCCCCCGCTGGAACACGGGTCAGTATATGTAGACCGAAAAAGTATAGAAAGGAGAAACGATAATGAAAAAGAAAAAAGGACCAAAATTTAGATGGGGACTCTGTGTTATTGCCTGCTGGTCACCCTGTTCAACAGGGGATGTGGTGATACCCAATCGAATGAACGAATGGATGTTCACGGACTGAGTGTTCAATTGTTTCGCAGAGCGGACCAAGCGTATTCTACTTTGCCCGACCGATGGGCGGTCAGTGGTGACACTCAAGGCAGGGACATTTGTGGCGTTGCCCACGGATTCGTCATCGAGCTGCTCGATGAACACAATGAACGGCGTCACTCTGAAGGTGTACGCATCGACATTGAGGTTGTCGACCATTGGAGCACACCTGGTTACCGTGACTTGTGGGACCAAACAGCGCCGAATGGTAAAAAATACGGTTTCCTCAGAGTATTCCCCGATGCAGGTTCCGGGGTCTTTGACGGCGTTCTTCACGGTAGAACAAATCCCGCCGGCTCACTTGACATATATGCCGGCTTGGGCGATCCCGAAGGGACGTTCGATTCTAACGCCCCGCTTGACCTGGGATACGAATGGCCCGTCCCTGGCAGCAGCTCCAGCGAATGGGTGGATACATTTGTGCAGCTCAAGATATCCATACCCGGGAAAGGTCCCCCCTTACAACCGATTTACGTTTGGTGCCGGTATGTTAGAGTACAGTACCAAAATTTCTGGTGGCCCGAGGGACAGGGCGTCTACAATTATTCAATCCAGGGCATAGGCAAATTAACCTTCGGTTCCAACGTGATTCAATCGGATGATCCCAACACAATCGATCAATCAGTCACGATGCCTGATCTGACCCTGTATGATTCGATGTCCCCCAAGCCCGCACCGTCTAATTGCCCACGAGTGACACCCGCCACGAAACGCTCAGCGATGACTTATATCACTTCGTCCGGCGTATCACTGGATTCCCTCGACCTTGCACAGCTAAGATGGGACCCTGATATTGGCTGGGCTTATTACCTGGTCGGATACGGAGAAGGTTTGCCCGGTCACTGGATAGCCGAACCAAACGACCCAAACGACATAATCGAGATGCTCAGTGTTTCGCAGCCCTACGCATTCTGGGCCGATGTCACGGTGACGGAACCCTTTCACGGTGACACTGCAACCACTACCGTCATCTTGAGGGCGATGGACCGCGTGAATGTTGTGCAATCGAAAATACCACTTGCTATGACCCTTGTAGAAAAATCACCCGACAACCTGACCTTGACGTTCCTGAGCGACTGGTTCATCGTAAGTGTCGACCCCAACTTCCACGGTTATTATCAGGACCAGTGGCAGAATCCGTACACCGTGATCTATATGCCCGAACAAACGCACCCCGACCTTGACTTCCCTGAGATTTTCGGCGACTTCAATGCCGATGACAAGGTCGACTTCTGCGACTTCGCCCTCTACGCCGATCACTGGCAAGATTCCATCGAGGACCCGAACACCAACTATGATGCGATGTACGAAGAACCCAATAATTGGGATGGTCAAATAAGCATGCCAGAAGTTGGAGCATTTGCAGAGAATTGGCTCTGGCAGGCAGGTGAGGCAATGATGATGGACCACGGGATGACCAAGGGGATGAACCAGAGTCTTGGTCTTACGGAAAGGATCGACCAAACAGCGCCGGCGGAACAACAACCAGGTGAGATTGAACCGCTTGATTAGGTATCGGGCCTTTGTGCCTGAGCGGTAGCGGTTCAGCTTTATTTTTTATTATTGACAGCAAGGAGAAAAAAAGGGCGAGCAAAACCAGACGTAAACTTGAAGAAAGGATCGGCTGCAACAGCATTATCGTCAGTAACAATAGATGGTAAACTTTTAAGTGAGGCAAAAAATGGAAATCACTGAGGTCAGAGTCAAAATGGTGAGCAATAAAGACACTAGATTAAAAGCTTTTTGCTCAGTGACGATTGACAATGAGTTTGTGGTCCGCGACATCAAGGTCATCGAAGGTGCGGGCGGCGTTTTCGTTGCTATGCCTTCGAGAAAAATGACCGACCATTGCGGAAAATGCGGGGGCAAAAACCATCTCAGAGCTAAATTTTGCAATAATTGCGGGGCAGCACTTCCACAAAACCGGGCAAGGAAAGATTTCAAAGGTAGAATGAAGCTGCACATCGATATCGCCCATCCGATTAATGCAGAATGCAGAAAAAGGCTCCAGGAAAAAGTAGCATCGGCCTTCAAAAAGGAGGTGGAGAAATCCAAACAGGCAGACTATAAGCCGGTCGAAATGGATAAGCCAGTCGAAATGGATGAGCCGGTCGAAATGGATGAGCCGGTCGAAATGGATGAGCTGGACGAAGATGTTCCTGAAGTAATCTCGTAATTAAAGGGACCCCATTTTATTCCCTCTGGAGTGGACAAAATGGGGAATGCGAGATAAAAAAGCCGGATACAAACCCGCTGCCCATCAGGTGGTTTTTGAGGTCAGCGGCCACGTCGACTAATCTGGGGGCGAACTTTCTTATTTGGTAAGGTCCTCAAGAACCTTATCAAGGGCAACATCCAATCGCGAACTTAGATCGTATTTACCTTCGGTAAGCTGGCGGCGAACGTCAAGAACCTTCTGCTTGCGAACCTCCGGTAGCGTAGCAATCCTTTTTAACACCTTCCCAATAGGCGTAGCGTTGAGATTTTCAAGGATTTGCTCCATAATCAAATCCTCATCCAGAGCCAAGCTCTCATCGAGAGAATCACCTTGTCCATTTTGGCCTCCGAACCGGCCGTTAATATCAAAATGAGGCATTTAAACCATTTTGTAATAAAAACTACAGGCGAAAGCATCCATGCTTTCGTTCCCGGACTTGGAACCACTATATATTGTGTGCCCCCTGAATCCTTTCTCAGGCCCTAACTAACTTTGCAATGTTGATATCGACAGGAACAGTCGGAAAACTTTAGAAAAGTTTTGTTTTCACTTAATTGCCACAACAGCACAAAAAATGCGTCAATTTGGTTTAAATACAGCTTATCAGCATCAAGAACTGACTTTTAAAAAAGCCATTTTTACATAGAAGCTGGCTGCAAAAGTCTATCTGGGCAAATTGGGCAATATACAATATATAGTAATGGTTTAAAGTTCTTAAGAATACAAAAATCGGGATTGTAATTGAGTTAGTGGGTAAGCTACAATCGACTGATTTTAATAATAATATTTGAAGTCCAAATCCACCTTCCACACATCCTTCAGGCCCTTCTTTTGGGTCAGCGTGACACTCTCACACTGCAAATTTGCCCAGCGAAGTTGGATCTTAGAGAGAAAATTGGCAAAGCTTGATATGTCAACCTGTTTTAGAACCACTGTGGCACTTTGGCTTTTCTTGCCGCTGGAAGATCTTTCCGGTTTCGAGCTGACAGTGTAATTTGTCGCTGGTATCCAGCACCTGCGGGCAACATCACTAACAGCGGTGGCATAATCAAATTTATCAGCAGTTTTATTCGGGTCAGCAAGCTCCAGTCGAGTAGGGTCAAGAGCTAAAATCTCTAATATTATGTCGTTAGCGTCGTCATATTGGCTCCTCTCTTCCTTGAAGTCACGTTCTGCAGCCGGTAAATACACCGCCCAGACCAATAACGGCCATAAAGCGGCCATGCAGGGGACGAGTATATAATACAACATTGGATTTTTGTATATTTCTTTCATAAAACCTGTCCTACACTATTTTTTCGGGACAACCGTTATGCTGAAGACGTCGCGCCCGGATTTCAAATCATAATTAAATTGCACCATGTCCAGCTTTTCCTTGACTGTTGCGAATAGCTTATTGGTGTTGCCTCGGCTGGAGGTATCACCTTCTATACGAATATTCTTGGTTGTAACGGAGATCTTATTGATTTTCAAATTTGTCTGTGCTGCACATTTGTTAAATGCCTCAAGCACCAACGTCAGCTTACTCATCATAGATTCTTCACCCGTGGCACCGGACCTGCCACTCTGGACATTCTGGATGCGTCTGTCTTCACTGCCAAGTTTTCTCGCCGCGTCTCTGAATTTGGCCGGCAGCTTCTTCTCACCTGGCAATACATCCAAGTAATCCTTCGTGAACTTTTTACGCAATTCGCTGCGATATTCGTTTGTTTTCAACAACGGCATTTGAAAATATACACCGAGAGCAAGCAGAAGCACCGTTACTGATACACTTGCGAACTTCAGTGCCTTTTCCATCCGCTGTTTCTTGCCCTGATATGGCATAAAGTCGCTTCGGAAATTTATGTTTTGCGGCTTTTCCAAATGAGCCAAAGCCGCCCCATAGGCAATTACAAAATCAACCAGGTCTGCACAATCAGCCAGGGTCTCAGGTTCGGTTGAAACAGCCTCGCTGAAATCAACGCCGCTTGCTTCGAAGCCGAGTTTTTCACTGAGCTGCTGATAGTTTACAGAGCCGGTGGAATCGAAAGCTTTAAGGCAATTTATTGGCTCTTCGTTTTCAAGCAAAGCCGTGGTTACAGACACTTCTCTTGCGAGCAGCTCGGCCCTGGCCCGTGTTGGTCCGACCAGAAATGTTCGCATAAGTGATGTTTCTTTCGAGTCCGACGAACCCGGGACAACAAAATAACCACTACGCCTGGAAAGAACGCCGAAAAGAGGGTGCGAATCTTCAGGCAAAGATACATTCCGGGAAATAAACCTCGACAGACAACTTACATCCGGCTCCACAGTTACGGGATCAATATGATGACTCTGTAAAGATAGAAGGGCATTCGACAATACTTTGCGCTCTGTAGTAAAGACACTCAATTCCGACCCGCCCTCGTCACTTGAAGTTATTTGGAAAGCAATCGCGATGTTGCTAATATCGGTGGCAAGAGCTTCCTCTGTATCAAACCTGACGGTCTGAGCGATTTGTTTTGGGTCCTTGAAGTCGCTGTGTACATTATGCTGCATGAACATTGCGCAATCCAAAGCCACAGCAACTTCCGAAAATTGCAATTCTCTCTCGGCACAACCCTGGGCAATAAGAGTCGCCAAATCCTGGTGCTTCTGCTCGGCTTTCTCCTGGACAGAGACGCTAAAGCAGCCCAGGACGTTACGTTCCCGGCCTTGCGGACCGAGGCAGACCACAGTTGCAGTGTCTTTGCTTAAATAAATTCCCAAGTAGTTCTTAGCTTCCAATTTGAGCAAACCCCTAAAAATCGTATCGCGTAATGCGCCTCTTACACGATATACAGTACGCATTACACACAACGAACACTTAGCTGGAGATCACAGCAATAAGTTTTACTTTTTTCCCATCTTTCGTTATCCCTATAATAGCTGATGCTTCTGCCACGCCGCTTGTTGCAGTTACTTTAATCGTAAAAATACTGCTTACAGTTGTGATATATTTTTCACATTTTTCAATCGCAGTAGAATACCTAAACAGCTCCCGCCTCAATTCCTCTATATCGACAAAAGGCTTTATGCGTCTTTGCTGTATTATTTCTTCCGCTATTCTGTCGGCGTCGCCGCCGAAGGTAAAAGCCGCTTCCAACACATGCCGGGGTGCGGTATTTATATTAACCTTCCTCGAAGCCCACATTCCGATATATTTCAAAGCGGATTCTTTTCTGGTTTCGCTGATTATAATTGGCCTGGCGAGCGCCTCGGTGTCAATCAGTGAGCTGTGACACAGTTTCGCGAAATCAGCACTCTGTTTGGCGAACTGTTGAGTAGCAGATATAGTTTTCCTGACTGTCCGCGTTCTGGTAGGTCTGACTCTGCTGCGTCCGGTTGTTCTTGCTGAACTGCTTGCCGTCGGAGTTGTAACTGGCCGTCTTTCAATCTGGCTTATCGGCTTGAATTCAAGCTTGAAGGGTTTTATCTTACTTATTTCCTTTAGCTGCTCTTTTAGCGATTCAATCTGGACGTCATTGACTTCCATCCACTCGCAGAAAGTTTCGAAACCCGCTATAGCTTCCCGCTGGACTGTCTTATCGTCCATTATCGCCCAACCGAGGGGGTATTTTGCATTTTCATCTTCAATTTCAATCCGAACTTTGGCAGTGCCGACCTCAAACTCAACCGGCTTGGTGATAAAAGGCCAAGGCGGGCCATACGGGCCAGGCACTATCAGAGAATTTGGGGCGTCATCAAAACTGCTAACATAATTAGTGCCGTTAATATCATTAAAGCCATTGACGTCATTCGGCACCGAGCCTGCAGAACTCGGTGAGCTAAATTCTCCCTTTGTGTTCCTTCCGCTCTCCATGGACGATGTGTCTTCGTTTAGAGCAGCCCACTCGGCCACAAGTTCTCTATATTGCTCTTCGTCAAGCATAAACAAATCGGAAAAATCCGGTTCATTCGGACGTTCAATCAACATCGGGGTGTTCATATCACTCAACGTGGCAAGGGCGTATTTTACAGCCGAGTCACGAGCATAGCGGGCTGCCTGATAATCTATGATATACTTGTTGCGGTGACGCTGGGCAGATATACGAGTGCTCAGGGTGAACATCAGTGCCGAAAGTACAACCAACAGTACTAATGTCACTAAAAGCACAATGCCGGATCTAACGGAGCGTACCCGGCTACCTTGTTCTCGTACCTGGTCTCTCATTTGCCCTTGGGTTTGTTAATTCTTTCGGATTTTCCAAGTCTTTTAACGCTTCCGGATTTTTCAAGTCTTTTAATGTTTCCGGATTTTCCAGGTCTTTTAACGCTTCGGCATCTTCTAAGCCTGTTAATTCTTCCGGACTTTCCGGTTTCTTTTGTGCGATTTTGAATTTGATTTTTCTGGTTCTGTCTATGGCTATGACTCGCGTAAATTTTTGCTCATCGAACACATCCCAGGTATTTTCTAATGTCTTAAAAGGTTCGGCAAAAGAAATAGTGACCCCAATACCAAGAGGCATTTTGCCGGTCCATTTATCTAACAATTCTCCATTCTTGACTGCCTGGATCTTAAAAAAAGTAATACCATCGCAAATCGGCACGAAAAGGTCTTGTTCCCAACTCTCTCTCTCTTCATCGAGCAGTTTATCTTCCCATAATCCAAGCTCACTGGTGCGATGTCGGTATAAAACAAGGCTATCGGTGTCAAAATCATAGTTGGTCTGCCAAATGATATGTTCAAAGATCTTTGCTTTTTTCCTGGCGTCGACGATAGTTTTTGTAATTATCAGTTGTGCGGTCGGGAAACCTTTTTCAAATTTATTTTTGATACTAACTGTTGTATAGGCATCGGAGGCGATTATTCTGTCAAGGTCCTCGGCGATGCGCTGCAGAACCTCAGATGACAGTCTTGAGCTATCAAACCTACGTGTGATTGTAGCAGATACGCTCTCGGCCCGGCTATAAATACCGAGCACCGTAACCAAAACCATCGATGCTATCACCAGGGCTGTGAGCACCTCAGCCAGCGAAAAGCCCTGTGGTTCTGTAAATGTGTTAAAAGCTTTTTTCATAATTATTCAGGGGACCACTTTGCAATGCACCGCAAAACGGAAACCCTCGCACACCGTCAAATTTCAGCATTTAGCGTATCCGCTATTCATTAAATAATCCCTCCAGGAGTTCCCGAGGGAAACCCATATCAATAAGCTCTTCAAGGGTGCGTCCGCCTACCCTTTTTACACCATCATCCTCTGGCAAATCCTGTCCATCTTGTCTGCTCTGCTCACCTTGTCTCCTTGTTGGGTCTATTAAGTCCTCATCAAGTATTGCCAGTCGCCTCCTGTCCTCGATGGTCGGGTTGCCATCGCTGTCTCTATAGAGGTCAAGCTGACTCATAAGGTATTGGCCATCTTTTGTCAGGAGCATACCATTGTCTACCCATTGCAGGATAGTTTGCTCGTCGACGCCGGCATATACAGCAGCTTCTTCCAGGGTTTCGATAATCTGGGCGGCTAACTCTTCCTCCTGCTGCGCAAGAATCTGAAGCAATTCCGCCTTTGACACATCGGTCAGCCAGTGCGTTAGTTCGACCGTCTGCACTTGGCCTTCTGAGTCGATATATTCGGCTGAGCAAATCGCCTGAATCCACATTTTCGCGTCTAACGGCACGTAAAACGACTCGACGGCCGTTTCCCATTGGATGTCGGGATACATTTCACTCGTACCATACTCAACGGACTCTTCCACTGAATCCGAGGTAAGAAGTTCCTCCATATTCCTGCGTGCAACTTCAAAGGCCTGCATACGCAAGATCGAATCCGCTGCAGAGGCCATATAGCGGTTTATAACGACCAATACACTGGTGCTGATAAAGGCCAGTATAACCAAAGCAGCAACAGTTTCCGCCAAGGTAAAAGCCTTCTTGTTCGTATCACGTATTGCATACTGCGTAATTCGTAATGCACGACGAGATACGAACGACGCATCACTATTTTTAGAAGAGCAATTCATCTTTAGCCTTGGGCATTAAAAGTTCAACATCATCTTTCTGTAACCTGACAACTCTGTTCATTCGGTTGACGACAACCGAATAGGCTTGTTCATTTTCATCGAGCAGAACGACCTTCCCTCCGTATTGCCAGCCGGCGTGACCTGCACGAAACTTCGCTATTTGGTGGTTTTCGTCGGTTTCCATCAAATCGTCGAACAAAACATAGATAACCTGGCAGTTATCGCCAAAGTCATTTGTTACAATAATCTCTTCTTCTAAAACCTGAAATAGGTCGGGATTGGTAATCTGGCGAAGGGTATAGCTCTGCTCTGTCAGGTCAATGATAACTTCATATCTTCTGTCGCTCTCGGCGGCGGCTACCGCAGCCATTTGCATTGTCGAGACAAACTCATGGGCCTGTACCTTAAACGTATTTTTCCTGAGCAAGCCGGAAAGATTCATCACCGCCAAAAGCACAAACAGCGACAGAATTAAAATCACCACTACCAACTCTGTCAGCGTAAAACCGCGGACACGCAGACGAGCGGCTGTATTAATGCGCCGGTCAGACGACACATTTGCACAGCCATGTATTTTCGCATACACACATCTTCTCATATACGCATTATTTTGCATCTGTGCTCTTAAGGTCGGTATCATAGCCCTCACCACCCTCTTCACCGTCGGCACCCCAACTTATGATTACAAACGACTTGCCACTCTCTGGATAAAGTTCATAATAAAATTCATTTCCCCAGCCGTCTTTGGTTATCTCCGTAGTTTCGAGATATCCACCCGGCTCAGCAAGGTCCTCAACCTCGCTTGGCGGCTCAATAAGAGCCATAAGTCCTTCTTCTTCAGTTGGAAACTGTCCGGTGTCCATCTTGTACTGCATAACGGCGGCATGAAGAATCTTCAGGTTAGCCTTAGTGGTTATAACTCGAGCTTTATCAGTCGAGCCCATAAAATTTTGTACGAGCACGGTGGCGAGCAAGCCAAGGATAATCAGGACAGCCATCAGTTCAACCATCGTAAACCCTTTTCGCATCTGTTTCTTTCTTCTTTTTTTCATTTATCTTCAAACTCCTAAAAAGGTCACTTAAAAACTTACCTGTGAAATTTTCAAAATTGGCAAAATCGTTGCATAAGCAATCAGGCCCACTATCCCTGCCATAATAATTATTATAAGCGGCTCGACCGCGGCGCTCAATCTCTCAATAACTACGTCTGTTGATGCCTCGAGGTTTTCGCTGATATTTTTGAGCATCGTTTCCAGCTCACCGCTTTTTTCCCCGACGGCAACCATATGTGCAATAGCAGGGTCAATAACGCCGCTGTCTCTCAGAGGCGTTGCAATATCAGCGCCGGCAAGAATCCTCTCACGCGACTGCTGAATAGCTCTCTTCATAAGACTGTTGCCCGTGACTGAGGCCACAACTCGAAGAGACTCAGCCATGGCAAGGCCGGAACCAAGAAGCGTCGAAAGTGTAGAGGCAAAACGCGAAACCACTCGCTGCTTTATCAGAGGGCCAAACAAAGGCAAAGACAGCAAAAACTTGTCACGCAAATAGGCACCACGCTCGGTCCTGAGAAACCGCCTAATAGCCAGAACGAAACCAAACACGACCGCAATTACCACGAACAGCCGCCAACTGGTCAGTACATGACTGACGTTCATCAATTGTCTCGTAATCCAGGGCAATTCCTGTCCTGCCCTCGTGATTTGCTCTCCTATCTTGGGAATGACGGCGGTTGTCAATATCAGAATCGCTGCAAGGCAAAATAAAATCAGAATAATTGGATATATCATCGCTGTAATTACCTTCGATTCGACCCGCTGCCTTTTTTCCATAAAGCCGGCAATGGTCGACAAGCTCTTGCCCAAAGAGCCGGTAACCTCACCTACACGCACCATACTTACAAAAATGACATCAAAATAATCGCTGTATTCTTTCAAAGCATCGGCAAATGACTCGCCCGTCACAACACGATCCCGAATGTCGCCGATGGCGTTTTTGAATCGCACATCCGAGACTTGTAAAGTTAGAACCGAAAGCGATTCGGTAAGTTTAATGCCCGAATTAAGCAGCGTGGCCATCTGTTTGGTAAAATCGATTATCTGGGTCTTGCCAACTCTGCCGAAAATCGAAAATAGCGCAGCTTTACCCTCGGCGCCGGAGCCAACCTCTGCAATTGATGATGGGTGGACACTGCGCACTCTCAGTTGTTTTCGTGCCGAGTAGGGACTTTCGGCCGTAATCGTACCTTTGACTTTTTTGCCGTCCGTTGCTATTGCTATATAGTGGTATCTGGGCATAAGTGAAATTAAACATTAAAATGTAAAAGCTAAAAATTATAGTTAAAAACTTAGAAAGTTTTGAATTTTACACTGTGGTTTTGCATTTTTCGTTTCAAGCTTTTCACTTCTTGTTACATTACGTCGGCCTGTGTCACTCTCAAAACCTCAGAAACGGTTGTTACACCGGCAAGGACTTTACTGGCCCCATCCATTCTCAATGTTCGCATGCCTGCGTCAAGGGCAATCTTCTTTATTGTACCGGCAGTTTCTCTTTTGTATACGAGGTTCTGGATTTCTTCGTTAATCACCATGACTTCATAAACACCCGTTCTGCCGCGAAAACCGGTCTGAAAACACCTCTCACAGCCTCGGCCGACAAAGAACTCCCCGCCCTTATCGGCCAACCCGGATGAACCTATACCAAGCTCTCTCAATTCGCGATCTGTGGGTTCGGTAACCTCCCGGCAATCAGGGCAAACCTTCCGTACCAATCGTTGTGCTATTACAGCAATCAGGGACGAACTTACCAAATAGGGCTCAAGGCCCAAATCCAAAAGCCGGGTCAAAGCTCCTGCCGAGTCGTTTGTGTGAAGTGTGCTGAAAACCAAATGACCGGTCAGAGAAGACTGTATTGCCATACGCGCTGTCTCGATGTCTCGAACTTCCCCGATCATGATAACATCCGGGTCCTGACGAAGGACATGCCGCAGAGCGTTTGCAAATGTCACACCCTTTTTCGAAGCAACCTGCATCTGGCTTATCCCTTCGAGCTGATACTCGATGGGGTCTTCTATGGTCATAACATTTTTTTCGGCCGAATTAATCCTGTTAAGGCAGGCGTAAAGAGTCGTGCTTTTGCCGCTGCCCGTTGGGCCCGTTACGAAAATAACTCCGTGCGAATGGGTGAGCAAAGAATCGAATTTCTTCAAATCGTCACCGCAAAGGCCAAGCTCATTCAAGCCATACAGGGCCGTGCTTTTATCAAGCAGACGTAAGACACTGCGCTCGCCATAGCTGGTCGGAACCGTGCTGATACGCAAATCGACTTCACGCTGCCCCAGACGGACACTGCAACGGCCATCCTGCGGGAGCCGGCGCTCCGCAATGTCCATACCAGCCATAACCTTGATACGAGAGATAACCAACGGTAACACATTTCTGTTCAAACTCAACGTATCGTACAAAATACCGTCTATACGATACCGAATCTGAATCTTTGACTCGTAAGGATGAACATGAATATCACTGGCCCTTAATTGCAAAGCACGAAAAAGAATATCATTAACCAATCTAATAACCGGAGGCCGATTCACCACATCAAGCAGGTCATCAGAGGCGGCAACTTCGTCGACAAGCTGGTCGAGATTCTGGGAATCCAGCTCTTCGGCCACCTCCTCGATGACTGTTGTCCTCTGCTCGTATGCAACATCTATTACCGAGGTGATTGTGGCACGGGTGGATATAGCAAGCCTGACAGGCAGACCCGTCATCTTAGAAACATTATCCAGGGAATTTGTATCCAACGGCTTGGACAAAACTACCGTAAGCTCGGTTTGATGGTCGGAGGTTTCGGTGTCCGCGCCTTCGACAGTTTCACCGTCTTCGGTTTTTATGCCGATAAGAAAATGGTGCTGAGCGTATGCGGCAGGAACAGCCTCAACGAACTCGACCGGTACGGCCTTGGGACGTATTTCCGATAGAAATTCACAGCCAAGGGCCTCGGCAAAGAGCTTCAAAACCATATCTTCGGTAAAGTAAGGGCAGGCAAGCAAGGCCTCATCAAGGCGCTGCCCGCTGCTGTTTTCTTTCAGAAGCTTGGCTAATTGCTCTGCATTAACCAAATCCGTCCGTTTAGCGGTTTGTATCAATAAATCTTTCATACTTCCTATTGCGTATATCGTATCACCTATTGTGTGAGGCACAACGTTTTAATTAAGTTCGATAACTTGCATTGGATGCATCACTTTAGACTTTGTACCGGGCAAACCTTTACCTTCCTGCATTGCTTTTTTGGGTTTTTCGAACACCCCCCGGTCCCTTAGTGAAAATGCTTCATCGGCTTCAAGAATCTTCAACGGATCCATCGGCTGAGATTTTATACCCGGCCAGTCCTCGTATTCCTGCATTTCTTTTTCGTATTTTTCGAATGTTGCACGGTTTTTCAGTGATACTACTTCAAGGTCGGAGATACCGGTAGACTCTTCGCCGGGCCTCAATATATTTGCTTTAACGAACACATAAAGTCTGGTCTGGGTGTCCTTATTAGCTGTACTTCTGAATAGGCCTCCAATAAGGGGGATATCACCAATGATGGGAATTTTGGTTCCGCCTTTGGTCTGTTTAAGCTTCTCCAGTCCGCCAAGGATGATTGTGCTTTTGTCGGGAACGGTTACAGTTGAGGTAACGTCGCTGGTCAGAAGGTCAGGCGGTGTTGGCCCCGTTAAGTTTCCTGCCGGAGTAGTCAGTGAATAATCCGGCCTGAGTCCAAAATCTGTACGCGTCACCGCAACATTGAGGCGGAGCTGGTCTCCTTTACTTATATGAGGGGTGATTGTAAGAGTAATGCCCTCGGTATAAGTTGAGAGCTCCACCGACGTAGCTTGTGTTGATTGTGAAACGCCTGTACCCGGAACTACTTGCGATTTGGGCGAAACAACAGTTGTTATCGTTTCCGCTTTAATAATTCCCTCTTCATTGTCGTTAACGAGAAGTTTTGGCCTCGCCAGTACCCGACCATAATCTTTTGTTTGCATAGCTGTTAATAGAGCCTGGATGTGATCGTCTGCATAGAAGCCACTTCCCGCTCCACTTGTTGAGACTGTTTCGACGATGCGTTTATCAGGCAAAGGATTATCTATCAGAGCTGTAAAGAAGTCCATGCCTTCCCCACCTGCAAGTCTCGGAAACTTTGAGACCAAATCCAGGTCCAGAGAGAACTGGTCGTTTTTGCTGATTTCGACCAATGTTACATCGAGCAGAACCTGTGGGCGGTATTCGTCGAGCTCTTTGATCAGTGAGGCAAGCCACTGCTGGTTCTTTTTGCTGGCGTAAACTATAAGCGAATAACTCTTCGGATCCGGAACAATGAAGATGTCATCTTCTATTTTCTTCGTTGTTGTTGTTCTTAGTACCTTGGAGTCTGTTGCGCTCTTTTCCGTGATGGTTTCCGAAATTAGCTTTTCGAGGACGCCGGCAAGTTCTTCAGGCTCCTGGTTTTCGAGCGGGTATATGACGTAAGGATTCTGGCTGCCTACTTCTTGTTCGCTGTCCACATAGCCGATAATCGTAGCTATCTGGACGTGCTGCTCGGCGGTGGCATTGACCAAAAGTGAATTCGTCGGCTCAATTATGACTATCTGCGGCTCTTCCGCAAGAGGCTCCTGTATTGTACCAGTGGCTGTAGTAGGAGTAGTAGGCATGGTTGGGGTCCTGGTGGGAGTAGTGGGGGTCCTCGTAGGCGTCCTGGTAGGTGTCCTCCCCGAAACTCCTCGTCCTGCGCTAATTATGCCAATCTCTTCGAGCTTGTTCCTGACTTCCTCGGCATCAACATGCTGGATTTCGTACAGCCGCAGAGTTCGCAGGTCCTTCTGTTCCACATCAAGAGCATCTATCAGATGATCGACAACAGCCAATTGATCTTCAAGGCCTATCATCAGGATTCGGTTCGTTCTCTCGTCGGCATCCAGATAGACAGAGGGCTGTGTCTGCGTAGAAGTAGTCGGTGTAGTCGGTCGAGTAGGTGGCCGAGGTGGAGTTGGTGTCCTCCGCCCCGGCACTGTCGGCCGAGTCGGTGTCGTCGGTGCTGCAACTGTAATTGATACAGTGCCTAACTGCTCAGCAAGTGCTTTGACCTTCGAAGCAAGCGTCCCTGCCGTCGTATAGTCTAACGCTCTAAACCTGAACTTCTTCTCCTCGCCCGGCACATCAATCATTTCAATAAGTGCTTCTATACGTTCCATTCGGTAAGCATATTCGGATACGATAAGGGTACCCATCTCGGCAATAGGCGAGATGGTTACACCAAGTTTCATGGCGGTCAAGAGATTTTGCGCACTTGCCGTATCTATATGTTGTAGCTGAAAGATACGGGTTATAATCACATCGCCGGTCTGAAACATGGGTTTGTTGGGGTCCACTATGGGAGCATCAATATCGGCGGCCTTCGCAGCAGGGACAATAGTTACAAGATTGCCCCTTCGTGTCATAACAAATCCTTTGAACTTGAGCACAGATTCGGCCAGAGGATATAAAGCCTTTACCTTAATAGGTCCTTGGATTACGAGGTGAACCTCACCTTTTAATCCTGTTATATCAGCCGGGTCGTACATATAATCCAGACCCAGGTACCTACCAACCAAATCCAGCAAATCAATAATGTTAATCTTCGGGGGTAATTCCAGTTCAAGCATGTCATTGCCATTTGCGACAAGTTCCGGCTCATAGAGCCCTCTTGCAGCAGCCGGCTCGACAACTTTTGTGGCTGTGTTGGGTTCTTCCTGCGTTAGGGGAGCAATCTGATTTGGCTCCTCAATCTCCACAGCGACTTGTTCCGGAACAGTATTAGGGTCCGGTTTCGAAGGTAGTTTGGTAAAAACTTTCTTGTCTACAGGTTTAGCAAGCTCCGGCTTCTCGGCTTCCTTCGCAGCCTCGATAACCTTTTCTTTCGGCTGCTCCAAAACAGCAGGAGGCTCGTTCGGTGCTTTTTTCTCTGGTGGAGTTATAATAGTGCCTGGCTGGATTGGCGGTTTATTTGGCTCCGGCCCGTTCGGGGCGGGTTGGGCCAGTTCAGCTATCTTTTTCTCAACCTCGTCAAGCGAATCAAGAAGCTTGTCGAAAAGTTCATTTGGTTCAGATTTATCTGCATTAGTACCGGCCTTTTTGGGTTCGTAAGAACCGTTCCTGCCGTTAAGTTCGGCTTTTATTTTTTGAAACTCGGATTTAACTCTTTCAGCCTCGGCCTTTGCGATTGGGTCCGTTTTCGGCTGGGCCGTTTGCAGGGCCCCGGTTTTGCCTTCTTGAAGCTGCTTAATACTGCCGTTAGAATCGGATCTTCCGATGGCTTCAATTATTGCTGTAAGCTTCTCGGCAGTCGCAATTACTACTACAGAACCATCATGGACATCTATAATCGCTTTGTCCTTTCCAACGCCACTTGGTGGATTAGAGAAGCTGCCGATTGATATATCGCCAACTTCTGCTGCAATCTGCTCATTCAAGGGCAGACTCCCGGCCGCCGAAGCGGGTAAAATTGCTTTCATAACAACTGGTGTCGTGGCATCAACAAGCTTCAAAACTGCGCTAGCCTTGATTAGCTGGCGAGGCTGACCTGTTACTAAAATCATATTGGCAGTAGGTAGCTGGGAAACCGTGCCGAGCTTGGCCTCAGCCAGGAAGTTCCTGGCCTGCTCTGCTGATATGTGTTTTAAGGCAAAAACCCTAAACCGCGGCTCTACAGGAATAGAGCTCTTGTCAGCCACGTTAGAATTTCGGTCCCTTTCGGGATTAATTCTAACAGGGTCAGCAGCCAAAAGATAACTGCCGGCAAACAAAAGAGTTGCTGCCAAAATTAAACCGAAGTTTCTGTTATAGCTTATTTTTGCAGGCATATGCCCCTCCTTAGTCCGCCAGAGGCGGATACCAATCTTTGTGTTTTTCAACAACGCGATTTCTGTGGTAACCGAACATTTTAGCTTAAAATTGTTAAAATAATCCTTTTTTGAAGCCCTTACGGGATTCCCATGCAAATATTCGCTCAAACTTCCAAATTCGAGCACATCAGGCACCCCATATATACTAATTAAGACACAGAAAAGGCCTGAAAGTTCCGCAGATTTGCAGCAAAAAACGCGAATTTACTGAACAAAAGCTGGAAAAACGCCAAAAGTAAAATAAAGCCCCATCGCCGTTACAATATGGAGAAAAAGAGATTATGTATGATAAAAAAAAACGTGGATTTCTGCTGCTATCCCGCTGCAATTGTCTGATTTAGTGCGGGACTATTACCTGGGTGGTCTTCTTGACAGTTGCGGTGGTCTTCCTGGTGTCTGGGGTCCTCTTGACCTTTGAACTTTCGAATTCCCGGCCCGATTCGGATCGCTCTGAACTTGCTTCAATTTTTTGCCTAAATCGTCCAATCTATTCGCCTCTTCAGTAGTGATACGCATAGCTTCAAGGTCGGCAATGGCTTCTTTCAACGCCGCCTTTTCTGCCTCGCTGGAACCACCTTCGCCGGTCCCTGCTCCAGTCTGCTCAGCTTTCAGCTGGTTGATGAAATTCGCCAAGGCTGCATTTGAATCCTGTTCTGTATTGTCCGCTGGCGACAGTCTTCTTCTGTCCACAGGAAATGCAGTAGTCTTCTTTTCTACAACTGATACCACGCTCTGCCCCGCGCCTGATACACTGCTGGTAATGCTGGCAGAAGCCCCCGGCAAAGTCGTAGTGGATGTTGTTTCGCCTTTAATAAGGCTTTTTTTCGGCGTCCTTTCCGCTACGAGCGTGACAGTTTGTTGTCGATCTTTAACAACTATAGAGCCGTCTTGTACCTGCTCAATAAGTAAGTGGCCCACCTTAGCGCCCTGTCTAACCCAGTACAAACCCTTGCCCGGCTCATCAATGTAGGCCAGCGACAGCTCCGGACGTGATGCATAATAAGAGGTGCCGATAAGTTCAAATTTGGCCGATTGTCTTGGAGGTTCGGGTATAGGAGCCTGCTTACGAGCCACCGGATTAGTTTTCGGTTTCGTTGCCGCCTTCCGATTAGGAGGAGGATTTAGATGCAATCCAAAGACCGTCGCCTGCTTGACAAGCGGCGAGATTTGGTCTCTGGTCTTTAAGGATTTAGCCCCTTTGGCTTTTTTAAACTTTTCTATCGCACCGGGCGATTTGAGAAATTTCTCGATCTCTTCGTCGCCCCGATAACCATAAACCACGGGAAATGCAAGCAAACCGACTGCCAAAAACGCCGCTATAATAGTTGTTATACGCAAAGTCTTTATCATATTCCGTTTCTCGTATTTGGCTTTACACTTTGGAACAGCCTAATCACGAATCACGATTTACAGCTCATTATCACCTATTTTATTTGACATCACGGAGGGCCTTTGGTTCCCTCCAATGTACTATTTTTTCGAAATAAAGCTCTTCATTTTCGGCGTAGTCGCCGCTGGTATCTGGCGTGTGGCAATCGGTGCAGTCCAGCTTTGGCCCGGCGGTTTCTGCCTTTCCGAGAGTTTTGTTATGTTCGGAGCCCGGACCGTGGCATATTTCGCAGCCGACATCCTTCAAATCACCCGTTTCCTGCTCCGAAACAAAACCGCTTTCATATTTCAAACCGACAACATGACAGACCACACATTCAGGGTCAAACGCCGAACCAACTCTCTCGATGGTCGCATAAGCGTGGGCGTGGGGTGTAGTGCTCCATTTTTCGTATTCATACTCGTGACAACCCTTACAGGACTTTGAGCCGGTGTATTCCAAACCATTAGGCAAAAAGAAACGGGGAATTTTCTCCAGAAGATTGGCTCCTTTAACAAGCTGTTGGTAGTCTTCGTACAAGCCAAGCAGAGATTCTTCCGGCTGCAAATCCTCTTCAACAGGGACAACGCTAAAACTCAACTTAGGTTTGCCTTTGTCTTTGGCAGGTTTAATATGTAATTTGCATACATACCTGCCGAAGCGGCCTACTGAGATAACCAAAGGCTTTTTACCTGGCTCAGACAACAAAGCCGGCTCATCAGATTCATCAGGGCAAATCAGACAATCCACGATTCCCTTCTTCGTAATAGAACTAACTATACCGGGAACACAGCGCTTCAGGATAATGATGTTCACTGTTTGCAGGCCGGGTTCGGAGGTAAAAAGCTTCTCCATCTGCTCTATCGTCGCCGATTCCGCATCAGAGGCCGCAACTGTGACGGCTATAGTCTTGCCTTTCAACGAGAACTTCTTCGTAAACTTTGTGGGTAGATTCGCGTCGGTCGGCCTCTCGGATGTTATTATATTGAAAAGCGAGCCAATACCCTCTATCAGCCCCAGACTTCCGGCTATTTTGATATCTTCTTCAGTCAGATTGACCACATCGTAACCGAGCAGGCTAAATGCCTGAACTACTATATCGAATTTGATTAGGTCCTGCTCGCTGTCACCTTCTACAAACGAGCCGGTATCGACAATCAATCTTCTTTTTGCAGGCACGATGTTGAAGACGGCTGGGCGTCTCTCAAACCCGCCAAGTTGTCCACCGCTGCAGCCACACGGCTTCAAGACGCCAAGCCCGTTGCCGGTTAGAAAGACCGTAATTTCATCGGTTTTGAGGGCAGGCTTTGAAACCAATATGCACGAGGCCGCGACGGTCAACACACAAATACAAGTCACTAACCGTAGCATAGCATTATTAACCTTTATTAGCTGGACGATTTCGCGGTTTTTCTCGCATAGATTCCGTAACAAGTAATTTGCAACTGCTGGCCGCCTTTTAGCTTCACGGAAAACACATCCGTAAACACCCTTGCCTTAGACTCGGCGGTCGGCGGTGTTATTTGCAGCTCAAACTGATAACCGTTGCGAACTTTCTCCTGAGTCAACACTTTTGCAAATCCTTTCTTTGATGAAGTGGACTCCACCTCGACACTTTCATTATAGTTGCTGAATATCCAGACCTTCTTTGTTACCGTCTTTTGTGGTACAGCATCACGAACGTAGATTACCCGTGGGTCAACCTTAAATTCCACCAGTGTATCAAAAATAATGGTAACCTTTTTGCACTCGGGATGGGTCAGGCTAATTTCGACCTGTCCTCTCAGTCCTTTCCGCAGCTTTTCTATATCGGTCTTTGGCTTTAGAACAAAGGTTGCTGCTTTTACTGAAGGGTCGAAATCAGCAGTTATGGAATCGCCGGTCGATTTAAAGCTCGTTATCGAAAATTTCCGCTTGTCTCGGCTGGTAAGCGTAATCTCGGGACAGCCGGCATTCTCTCCCTTAAGCAAAAGGTTCAGTCTTTGAGGCTTGTGTTCGACTTTCATTACAACCTGTGCCTTTATGGTCAGTCCTAACTTTGGCTTTGCCTTATCGTTGCTGTGCACGTACAGACGTTTCGTTGCTGAGCCGGAGCTGTTGCCGGACTGATATATTACTGTCAAGATCCCGCTTTCGCCCGGCGCATATTCTTTCTTGGCCAGTTTGGGGACCGTACAACCGCAGGGAGCATGTACTTTGCTTATTTTCAACAAGGCGTCTCCGGAGTTTTTAAATTTGAACTCACAGGTGTTCCTTGACCCTGCACCGATTTCGCCAAAATCGTGTATCAGACTTTCAAAAGTGATTTCCGGCCCCGGTTTATTAACTTTGGTTGTGGTCTTAACTGTTGTAGTCTTGGCTTTTACCGGTTCCTGTTGTTGTGGTAACGGTGCTGCCGCCGTAACGGGATTCTGCGGTTTAGGTTCGACCAATTTGGGTTTGGACTCGGTTAAAGCAGGTTTGGACTCGGTTAAAGCAGGTTTGGACGCTTTTGCTCCTTCAAGCTGTTCCTGACAGCAAATTTGCAACAGCAACACACAACCGATAACAAATGCAATCTCATATTTTTGGAAACAACTGCGTTTCATACTCTTATCTCCAAACTAATGTCTGATGTAACTTTCGATTAACTCATAAGATATATTAATTTAACAAAAAAGACGTCCTTACGCAAGGTTTTTTTTTATCTTGAGGCAAGGAAGTCGCTTGCCAGGCTTGTATCGCTATTAGGATTTATTATTTTGAAGCCAGAGTAAAGCCATAAGCGTAAAGTCGCAAAAAACGACCATCCTCGTGGCTACCCTCATCCTAATCGGCATTGCGGCCGTCACCGTTGAGAATTAATTATTCTGGCTTGGTCGGTACAGTAGAAATACTCACCGGATATGAATCTGCCTGCGACTGTAACCTCAACAACGCCATTACCTGGCGCGGCGGCAAGTAGTACAGCCTTATGAAAAAACAGCATGAATTTTCACTTCGCTCTGCGCCGGCTTGTATTGTAAAATTTTGTCTTTTCGTTTCCATTCAACAGACCTAAAACTATATCATCGCTGCGAACCGTTCCCGTAAAGTGCCCAAATTCCAGCATCGGATAAGGCACCGTCATATACGCGGACCTCGTCGATTTTACCGCCAAAGAACGACAGAATATTAGTATCGTACGACTTTGCTCCTATCACCAAATTCTTATCAGGCGTTGTGCTCCCTGTATCCAGGTCAAAGGTTCTACGATCCCTGAGTTCTCCATTCAAATAGACCCTCACTTCC
>JBARPZ010000721.1:0-2225 GCA_049643445.1 Sedimentisphaerales bacterium | reverse complement strand
GCGCTCATCCGCCCCATAATCGTCGTCAGCGTACTCTCGGCAACTCGCTTTCCTTCATTTAACGGCTTACCTTGACGAATGGCTGCAATCTGGTCGGCATGCTGGCGTATGACAGGGCTGGGGGCAGGGCCATCGTATTTGAAGGGATTTTGCCCTTCGATAATAGCATTACCGGAGTCTATATAGGCCGAGCCTTTCGTACCGACCACTCGCTCATCGCTGCGAGAGGTGCACCCGTCAATCTGGGAACCCATATACTCGATGCGTACGCCGTTTGGATACTCATACTCGATCGAGAAATGGTCAAAGACATTGCCGTATTCCGGGCCGGTTCGCACCTCTCGGCCGCCAAGACCAAGGCACTGCACTGGATGTGAGCCCAATGCCCAGTTCATCACATCAAGGTTATGGATGTGCATCTCGGTAATGAAATCGCCCGAAAGCCACGTCATAAACAGCCACCGCCTAAGCTGCCATTCCATATCCGACCACTCTGGTTTTCGTACCTTCGTCCCCGAGCTCCAGGTCAGCATTCCGCCTCCGATTCGGACACACTGCCCGCCGACAATCTTGCCTATGTCCCCGTTATGAATGCGTTCCATAATCGCCTTTATATGTTCCATGCGTCTGCTCTGCGTCCCGGCCACTATCGTCAGTTTCTTCTTGTCCGCTAATTCCGACGATGCAATAACCGAGCGAACACCGACCGGGTCCACCGCAACAGGCTTTTCCATAAATACATGTTTGCCCGCTTCGATAGCAGCCTTAAGATGTTCCGGCCGAAAGTGAGGCGGCTCCGTCAGGATTACCATATCAACATCGCACTCAAGAACTTTTTTGTAAGCGTTAAAACCGCCGAAGCACTTATCCTCAGTCACCTTTACCTTCTCACCAAGATTTCTCTTAAGCTCCTTGAGCGAGCTGTCCAGACGCTCCTTAAAACGGTCGCCCATTGCAACTAATTCAACGCCTTCAGCCGATTTCAGGCAGTTCGTTGAATCGTACGTGCCCCGCCCGCCGCAGCCGATAAGCCCAAGACGTATCTTGTCCGAGCCCGCCGCAAAAAGCTTATTTGCTCCCGCTCCTAATGTTGACAGCGATAACGCCGCCGAAGCCTTAATAAAATCTCTGCGCGAAAATTTCATTGGTTTTGTTATCTTTGCGTTTTTCATATCGTTATTCCTCCATAAAAAAGCGGTTTCTATGCTATCTAATACTACTATCACGGTTAATTTCGGCGGTGTATCTTACCTGCTTTGCCGGCGAAATGAAAGGCAATAATGAGACAGGGGGTTGTCATTCCCGCGAAAAGCCTGCCCTGAGCGAAGCCGAATGGGCTCCAAATCCATAAGAAAATGTCATTGCGAGGAGCGAAGCGACGCGGCAATCTCAAACCCCAATTTTTACTCCTTTCTGCTTATTTCTGACTTCTCACTTCTCACTTCGTAAATCTGTGCTAATCCTTAATAATCTGCGTCCTCCGCGACAAATTCTTTTTATTTTTTTTCTTTACTATTGTTTGGAATTCTGTTAACATATTCAAATGTTTGCTTGTCCCTTAGGGGCCGGCAGGCAAACGTGAACCGCCGGCAGCTTGCCCCTTTCCCTGTGGGGGGCACCGGATTTAGTGGAGAACCGCAAGTTGTAAGCCACAGCGTGGCAAGGACATAGAGCCAGCAGGCCCAAGCCTCAGTATCAGCAGATACACGCAAAAACAATTCGTTAAGGAGTGGTCTATGTTGAATTACTACCAACTACTGGCAACAGGCAACTGGAAACTGGCAACTGCCCTCAGTCCTTCTATCCGCAATCCGCTATACGCAATACGAAGTACGAAAGATTACGTACGAAAAAATAAACTTTTTATGCAAAACAAAGCCAATTTCCGAAAAAGTCAAATGAACGTAAATAACGTATTAACAAAGGTATATGACAAAAAGGACACTTGGTCAATTGGGAAAACAAAGCCAATTCAAAGCCAATTCAAACCCAATACAAACCCAATACAAACCCAATACAAACCCAATCAAAGCCAAAACAAACCCAATCAAAGCCAAAACAAACCCAATACAAACCCAATTTCAGAGGCAAAAAATGTTGCTGGCCGCTATTGACCGGCTTTGGAGGCAGGTTTCTATTGACAGAGCAGGCATTTTTCTATAGAATGGATGTTTTAGAGACGAATACTTATAATGGCTTGTTATTTAAGCTTTGTTGGAAATACC
>JBARPZ010000720.1:0-12325 GCA_049643445.1 Sedimentisphaerales bacterium | reverse complement strand
CCGGCGGTATTGTTATGAAGAACGGCGATGTGCGGACTGTTTTGGGACTGAAGATAGAGGCGGTGCCGGCCTACAATATTGTGCATAAACGCTCCAGTGGGGAGCCCTTTCATCCAAAGGGCAGGGGCAATGGTTATGTCGTGACTTTCGACAAGACAAGAGTGTACGTAGCAGGTGATACAGAGAACATACCGGAGATGAAGAAACTGAAGAAGATTGATATCGCGTTTCTGCCGATGAACCTGCCGTACACGATGACGCCGGAGATGGTAGCCGATGCGGCGAAGGCATTTGAACCGAAAATACTATATCCTTATCACTACGGGCAAACTGATCCTAACAAACTGGTGAATCTCCTCAAGGATTCAAAAAAGACGGAGGTTCGCATTCGCAAAATGAGATGAGGATTCGGCGGCCAGATTCTTGGTTCCTTCGACTGCGCTCAGGACAGGTTCGCTCAGGATGACAGGCGGATGTGTGGTTATACCTTTTGCCAGATTGATTTTAGTCTGTATAGTTTGAGGGATTTTATATTTGCTTTTCCGCCGTCAGCCGAAAGATACTGTAAGGTGTTTTCCGGGTCGAGCGGGAAACAAAGGTGCATTGTAACCCGGCCATAGTTGGGGAAGACCTCGATGCTGGTGCGATCGACGAGGATGTGGAGCTTTATTACGCCGTCGATGGGGTCCACCTTTACTTTTTTGCCTTTACAACTAAGCATTTTGTCTTTGACATTGTAGGTCAGGGGATTGCCGCGAAGATTAAAGACAATCTCTGAGACAGAGCCGAGTTCAATCTCGGACTGGATTTCAAAGAGGTCGGCGGATATTGCGGAGAGAAGCTTTTCGCCCGGCTGTAAAGTGGTGTCTTTCAAATCCCAGTGCACGCCGCGGAGCTTTCCGATTTCTCTTACAGGGACCCGGCAGAGTCGGATTCCTTCGGGGAATGTGCGCAGAGTGAGCTCGCATGGAATCGACATCTGTTGATTAAAGGGCATGCCGGGGAATTTTCCGCCTGCCATCCATGCGATTTGGATTCTTCGGCCGTCAGATTCGGGGATATCGCTGTAGGTCTGTGAGGCATAGAAGTTTCCGACCCTGGATTCGAAGGGGCCGGCCTTCTGGTTGAATTTTCGGCCATCGAAAGTACCGAGCAGGTATCTGCCGTTTCCGCCCCAGAAGACCCAGCGGGTGTTGGCGGGATTGCCATCGACGGTGAGGGGGAAGAAGTCCGGACATTCGCTGCTTCCGGGGAGTATGACATCCTGGAAGCGGGACCACTCTTTCAGGTTCTTCGAAGAATACAAGACGAAATCGTTCTTATCAAGAAAGAGAGCCATAATCCATGTTTTGGTAGGTTCGTGCCAGATGACCTTGGGGTCACGATTGCTGGCCCTGATGTGTCCGATGACGGGATTGTTTTTGTATTTTATCCAAGTCCGGCCTCGGTCGTTGCTGTATGCGATGCTCTGGGTGAATGGCACTTTCTTTGGGGCGTGTGAGCCGGCTGAGGTGTAGAATGCGACGAGGACGGATTCATCGCCGGTCTTAAAGCCGGATGTATTTTCCCAATCGACGACTGCGGAGCCGGAGAAGATTGTGCCGAGCTCGTCGGGTTCTATGGCGTTGGAGAGCTGTTGCCAGTGGATAAGGTCGGTGCTGACGGCGTGTGCCCATGTCATATTGCCCCAGTTGATGCCGGTGGGATTGTGTTGAAAGAATAAGTGGTATTCGCCCTTGTAAAAAACCAGGCCGTTCGGGTCGTTTGTCCAGTTTTTACGGGGCGTGAAATGAAACTGGGGGCGATACTTTTCATTGTATAAGTTTGCAGCAGGGGGGGCCTTGGGGGCTTCGGTGGCCAAGGCATGATTTGATGAAAACTGCGCCAGGGCCAGCGAAGCTGAGCCAAAACCGGCTTTTTTGAGGAAATCACGGCGAGAGTGTAGACGGTTTTGATTTTCGATTAGTTGTTTTCCAATAGCCATTTTTGGCTCCTCCTGCGGTAGACGGAAATTGTTAATCGAGATTCCAGAACACTAAATCTTCAGTTCAATAAGATACCAAGTTTGCCCGTAGAATGCAAGCACAAATGATTTAAAGATTATTGGTGATTGATTATCCGGGGGGTTTCGGTAATATATGGACAAATGAAAGATATTATCTCTAAAAGGGCAAAACTTGTTGATGCAAGCGGGATTCGGAAGGTGTTTGCGCTGGCGGCGGAACTGAAGGATCCGGTGAATTTTTCAATAGGTGAGCCTGATTTCGATGTGCCCGATTCGCTCAAAGAAGAGGCAATCAAAGCAATCAAGGCCGGGCAAAATAAGTATTCGCAAACTGTGGGGGATGCGCTGCTGCGGGAAAAAATCGGCGAACAGGTGAAAGAGGAGTTCGGCTGGTCGAATCCGGCTGTACTAGTTACGAGCGGGGTCAGTGGGGGGCTGTTATTAGCGTTTATGGCGCTTGTAAATCCCGGCGATGAAGTCATTATACCCGACCCATACTTCGTTATGTACAAACATCTTGTGAATATGTTGGGGGGCAAATGCGTATTTATTAATAGCTACCCGGATTTTGAGCTGCCTGTTGAGAATATAGCAGAGAGCATCACCGATAAGACGAAGCTGATTTTACTTAATTCTCCGTGCAATCCGACGGGCGTGGTGTATTCGGAGAAACGGATAAAGGCACTTGCTGAGATTGCAGCAAAAAACGATGTGGTCATACTAACAGATGAAATATACGAGAAATTCTGTTACGATGGCAGGTGCGCGAGTATAGCTAATTATTATGACAAGGTGCTTTTACTGCGTGGTTTCAGCAAGCCTTATGCGATGACGGGATGGCGACTCGGTTACGCTGCGGCTTCAGAGCCCTTAAAAGATGTTGTCGAAGAGATGACCAAGATACAGCAATATACTTTTGTTTGTGCGCCGACGCCGTTTCAAAAAGCAGCTATTGCAGCCCTGGATTATGATGTTAGCGTTCTCGTCGATGCATACAGGAGAAAAAGAGACCTTGTTTATGAAGGATTGAAAGACAAGTTTGAACTGGTCAAGCCGGGAGGGGCGTTTTATGCATTTGTTAAGGCGCCGGGCGGCAAAGGTACGGAATTCGTTGAGAGGGCAATTAAGAATAATGTGCTTATTATACCGGGCAATGTGTTCAGCGAAAAAGATACGCATTTCAGGATAAGCTTCGCAACCAGCGATGAGAAAATACAGCAGGGCGTCGAGATTTTACGCAAATTAGCGGAATAGAAAAACTTGTTCCGAAAACCGGTATTTAGCTTTTGCATTATCGCAGATATGAGGGTAAAATAGCGTATATGAAAAAGACATTGTGGAGATTTGTGTTTATTTTAGTTTGGCTGTTGCTGGTTTGCGGCCTGTGCGGGCGGGGGGCAAGCATCGGTGATGCAAATGACAATTCGCCGGAGCAGCCGAGTGTAAAGGCGGCGGTAATTGTCTGCAAGGGTATGATTGACGATGGGCTGTTTAAATCCATCAAGCGTCGGACCCAAATCGCCCGCGATAAGGGGGCAGAATACCTGTTCTATGAAATTCAAACATATGGAGGACTTGTTTCCGCTGCTGATGATATATCCAAATATTTTCTCGACGCGGGCAAGGAAGCACACACAGTCGCCTACATAACAACTGAGGCGATATCAGCGGGAGCAATGATAAGTGTCCATTGCCAGGACATAATAATGCTGGAGAATTCCACGATAGGTGATTGCGCCCCGGTTGTACTTGTACCGAGTCAAAAACTTGAAGGTGTCGAACGGGAAAAAACCGAGAGTTTTATCCGCGGTATTTTCGACCGGGCCGCGAATGCAAACAATTATCCTCGAGCATTGCTCAGGGCAATGGTGACTATGCAAATCGAGGTATACAGGGTCAGGAATATAACAGCCGGAGAGGACGAATTCTTTGAGAGAGACGAGTTGCCTAAAGACCCGAACAAGTATGACCTCGACAACAAAAAACTGGCTGTCAGAGACGACCAGTTGCTAACGCTCATCGCATCTGATGCTCTCGAATACGGTATAGCAAGGGCGGTAGTCAAAGACCAGGCAGGGGCGTTTGACTTTTTGGCCAAGAGAGACGGTGTGACTTTTGCCGACGAAACGATAGTGCTTAAAACGCTCTGGTCTGAAGAGATGGTTCGCTGGTTGAATTCACCGGCGGTGATGGCTGTACTTGTTATGCTGGCCATGTTAGGAGTTTATATTGAATTTAACACTCCGGGGATCGGGCTGCCGGGACTGGTGGCGGCCATATGCTTTGCGGTTATAATCGGCAGCAAATACCTCCATGGGCTGGCAAACTGGGTTGAAGTGGCGCTCTTCCTGGTGGGTGTGCTGTTGCTTATGGTGGAAATCTTCCTTTTGCCAGGGTTCGGTATCTTTGGTTTTTCCGGCATAGTGTGCATATTTGCCGGTCTATTCGGTATGCTTATCAAGAATGCACCGGATGAAATTCCATGGCCCCAGGATGCGATTGCCTGGAATGATTTCACATGGGGAGTGATGGGTTTGGCGGGGGGCTTTATAGGATTTGTTGTTTTGGCGTGTGTGCTGGCAAAGTACCTGCCTAAAATGCAGTTCCTCAGCGGATTGATACTTTTGCCGACGGCTGCCAAGCTGGGCAGTGAGTTTGAAGTAAGTATGACAACACTACCCGAAAGTAAAACAATAAGCGTGAATGTTGGCGAGCCTGGTGAAGTTGTTTCACGGTTGCGTCCGACAGGAAAAGTACAATTTGGAGATGCAATAGTCGATGTGGTCGCAGCAGGGGAGTTCCTTGAAGTAGGGACTGCGGTTGAGATAATCGAAATTCACGGTAACAGAGTTGTAGTCAAAGCAGTAGAAAGAGACACGGACTAACACCGACTTTCAACACAGACTAACACGAAATAATCGGACACAGATTAACACTGACTGAAGTGGATTAAGTAAAAGTAGAAAGGAAGATAGATGATTTGGTGGCTTGTTTTTGCTGTTTTTTTGTATTTTGCATGTGCGGCGTTGATAATCGCTGAAGTATTTGTACCGAGCGGGGGGATAATAAGCATCTTTGCACTTGCGTGTGTGATTGGCGGAGCAGCGATATTCTTTCGCCACAGCAATACGGCCGGCTGGATAGGGGTCGTTATTGCCGTAATAATGATTCCATCGGTTTTAATTGTCGCTTATAAAATATTTCCAAAAACGAGATTCGGTAAAAGCGTCATGCTAACGCCATCAGAGCGTGAGCAGGGCGATGCGATACCGGATACGGCCGAGTTGAAGGAAATGCTCGGTGCGGTGGGTGTTGTGCTTACGCCGCTGCGGCCGGTGGGAATGTGCGATTTTTCAGGACAAAGACTTGAATGTGTAGCCGAAGGCGGTTATGTTGATAAGGAAAAGAAGGTCAAAGTCATCAACGTAGAGAGCACACAGCTTACTGTTCGTGAAATAGAAGTAGAAGAAAGTTAATGAAAGGGCAAAAATATGTATGGCTTAACAAGTAAAATCCTGGCGGCAGGCGATCCTGTACAAGCTATCATGGTGGCGGTTCTGGTCATATTGGGCCTTGTAGTAGTAGTAGTCTTCCTGCTGTTCTTAAAGTTTTTCAGGCTTTGGCTGCAGGCGAAACTGTCCCGAGCTGATGTAAAATTCTCTGAGCTTATCGGGATGTGGCTGCGAAAGGTCGATACGCGGACGATAGTTCTGAGCAAGATAACGGCGGTCCAGGCGGGTCTGACACTGACCACGCGGGATCTGGAAAGCCATTATTTGGCCCGTGGGGATGTCTGGAAGGTCGTTAGTGCCCTTATCGCTGCAAACAGGGCAAATATCGATTTGACATTGAAAACGGCCACTGCAATCGATTTGGCAGGCCGGGACATTCTCGAAGCGGTTAAAACGAGCGTAAATCCGAGGGTGATAGATTGCCCCGACCCGCAAAAGGGCAGAGATACTGTGGATGCCGTTGCGCAGGACGGCATCCAGTTGAGAGCAAAGGCACGGGTAACTGTTCGTGCCAATATTGAAAGGCTGATTGGAGGTGCAACTGAAGAAACGATTATTGCCCGTGTCGGCGAAGGAATTGTTACCACTATCGGTAGTGCCATATCGTACAAAAGTGTTTTAGAGAACCCTGACAAGATTTCCAAGTCAGTTTTGGCCAAGGGACTCGATGCTGGCACAGCTTTTGAGATTTTATCTATCGATATTGCCGACGTGGATGTAGGCGAGAATGTTGGGGCGCAACTTCAGGCGGCGCAGGCCGAAGCCGATATGCGAAGGGCAAAGGCGGAAGCGGAAAAACGACGGGCAATGGCTGTAGCCCGCGAGCAGGAAATGCGAGCACTCGTAGTCGAAAACGAATCAAAGGTGCCGTTAGCTATGGCTGAGGCATTCAAGAAAGGCAATATCGGGGTTATGGACTATTATCGAATGAAGAACATCATGGCTGATACCGACATGCGAGATTCTATTGCGAAGCCGAAGGAAAAAGAGTAGCCTCGATGCTCAATGCATAAGGGATTTTTTGAGGAACAATAAATCTTATGAATGAGGTGTTGGCACAAATCATCTTAGCTTCCCGGAAGGGGAATAATGAGAGCTGGATGAAAATATTGTTCCCTGTGTTCCTGGCAATCTTCTGGGCAATTAGCGCTATCGCCAAAAAGAAAGCAAAAAAGGATGAAGAGGGAAAGGCGGGGGTGAAGCAGTTGAGTGGTAAGACTGGAAGTAAACCGGCTGCGGGCACCAAGGCTAAGCCGAAAGGACCCTTTCAACAGATTCGAGCCGCTATTGAGGCAGAGCTGCAAAAGCAGCGTGAACTGCAACAACAAGCCCAACAGGCACGAAGGAAGGTGGTTCGTCCCAAGCCGGCTGTGCAGAAGGTTGCTATCAAGCCCGAGCGTGATACTGGGATTCATGCTATAGAACCAATGGAAGAATCAAGACTTCCGAGAGCTGTTGCCCAGTTTGAGCCAAATCTCGAAAAACTCCCGGAGTTCACCAGCAAAACCGTTAAAGCAATGGGAGATAAGCGGACTGCTGCGGCGGCGCGGGGACCGCAGGCAAGGTATCTGTCGGAAATTATGTTAGATTATTCCGACCCTGATGACCTTAAACGAGCTATTCTGCATTACGAGATTCTGGGCAGGCCTTTGTCATTGCGAGAACCTTCTGGGCGTATTATCGGACTATAATAATTACGCGACCATATAATTTACCAATCAATATCGTGTTTCGTCATATCCTGATTTAGTGCATGAGGCAGGGCATAAGTTGAAAACTAAAGATTGGAAATGCTTTAGCGTGAGTACCCTCCAAAAATTACGATGCAGGAAGGTTTTTATGATTCTGAAATTTGGAATCGTTATTGCGGTTACCTTGCCGGGGATAACGAAATCGAGCAGGGGGGCAGAGGTGATTACACGTGAGCAAATTGAGGCGGATTGGCTGCGTCAGCGTGAGGTTCGTCAGACGGAGACGGTTGCCGGCGGCAAAAATGTCACAGTCCGGCAAGATGCGGCAGGGGGGTGCGATGGTATTAAAAACGGCAAGTGGGGATTTCATACAGAAAACGAAGAGAGCCCCTGGTGGCAAATTGACCTGGGGAAATCAACTTTGTTGGAACGGGTTGTGATATATAATCGCTGCGACCTTGCCGAGAGGAACTCGCGACTAATGGTCTTGGTCTCAGACGATGCTCAGGAATTCAGGCAGGTGTACCAACACAATGGCACAACGTTCTATGGGTACACGGACAGTAAGCCGCTGGTGGTAAAACTGGACGATGTAACGGCCCGATACGTTCGACTTCAATTGCCGGGCAGAAGCTATTTCCATCTCGACGAGGTCGAAATATATGTTCCCAGCGCGAAAAAGAACGTAGCTTTAGGCAGGGCGGCAACGCAGAGTAGTACGAGCCAATGGTCTGCGAGGCATTTCCAAAATGTTCAAAAGGGGGGATATGAGACTAATGAAGTTGTTCAACGTGGACTGAAATTGGCAAAAAACCTGCGGCTTTTGGGGGCCGAGGTCGATACACAGGAAAAGGCGCTGCACCAGGTGGCGGAGCGGTTGAAGGAACTTGCCGAAGATGCGCCGGAGAAGGTCCAGCGGGAGCTTTATTTTCAGGCGTGCTGGGCGGTGCGCAAGATGGCGCTGTACAACCCCCTATTGGATTTTGATACTATTTTGTTTGCCAAGAGAGCGCCCGGGATGTTTCCACATATTTGCGACCAGTACTATGGCTGGTGGTCACGCCCCGGCGGAGGCATCTATCTTCTAAAGGGCTTCAAAAGCGATGCGCCACAGCTGCAATGTTTGACAAATGGCTGGCCAGCGGGTAATTTCCTGCGTCCAGAGCTTTCATACGATGGCGAAAAGGTTCTTTTTGCATGGTGCAGGTACTATCCCCACGTGGCCGGCATCAGAAATAAGGTTGATAAAGAGAAACTTCCCGAGGATTCATTCCACCATATTTTTGAGATGAATGTTGACGGCGGAGGCGTGCGGCAACTGACGGACGGTTACTACGACGACTTTGATGCTCGATATCTGCCCAGCGGTGAGATTGTGTTCCTTTCAACGCGAAAAGGGACCTGGCTGCAGGCGGGTAAAGCAAGTGCGGCGGCCACGCGTCGTTCAACGTGTCCCGACAGCTACGTGCGCTGTGGTGGTGACAGTCATCGTCCTGTGGCAGTGTTTACACTGCATGTAATGGATGCGGATGGAAAGGACCTTCGTGCTATCTCTGCATTCGAGAACTTCGAATGGACGCCATCGGTGGCCCACGACGGCCGGATTCTGTACGCTCGGTGGGACTACATCGACCGGTTCAACGGCCATTTTATGAGTCTTTGGTCGACGAATTCGGACGGGACAAATTCACAACTTGTGTACGGGAACTTTACGAAGAAGCCACAGTGTATCTTCGAGGCACAGCCGATTCCCAATTCACGTAAGCTGGTTTTTACGGGTACAGCGCATCACTCTATCACGGGCGGATCGCTGGCGCTACTGGACCGCAGACTCGGCACAGAGTTCGAGCGGCCTTTGACACGTCTTACGCCTGAGGTTTGTTTTCCAGAAGCGGAAGGTTGGCCAAATTGCTATTACGCGGCACCGTATCCTCTTTCAGAGCAACACTTTTTAGTGGGCTGGAGTGACCGGAAACTTCCGGCGCACAACTTGATGCGAATTGACGACCCGGCCAATCCCGGCAACGCGATGGGTCTGTATATTTACGATGCATTCGGAAACTTAAACTTGTTGTATCGTGATCCCAATATATCGAGCATGTACCCGATTGCGGTTCGTGCCCGCGTAAAGCCTCCCGACCACCCCAGTCATGTAGACTGGGATGGTCCACAGGAAGGGCGTTTTCTACTACAGGACATTTATCATGGCCTTGTAGGGATAAAGCGAGGCTCGATAAAAAGGCTTCGTATTGTTGGTGTCCCTCCCAAAACACAGCCTCATATGAATACTCCTAATTTGGGCGTTTCGAATGAAGATCCCGGCAAGTTCGTTTTGGGAACGATTCCAGTAGAGGAAGACGGCTCTGCGTATTTTCGAGTTCCTTCCGGTGTTTCGATTTTCTTTCAGGCGCTTGATGACAAAGGATTTGCTATTCAAACAATGCGCAGTCTCACATATGTTCAGCCTAACCAGACGCTTTCCTGTATTGGTTGTCATGAATCGCGTGATTTGGCACCGTCAGTGAAAAAACGACCATTAGCCTCCATACGCGAGCCTTCGAGTATAAGGCCCGGTCCGCCGGGTTCATGGCCGCTACGTTTCGATAAATTAGTACAGCCCGTATTGGATAAAATGTGTGTAAGCTGCCACGAAGAGGGCAGCGATAATGAAAAAGCCCGCCATTTCGTGCTGACTCAACCCAAATCCTATGAAAACCTGCTTTCATTCGCAGACAACGATTTGAAAAACCTTGTCTTTGAACGAGATTCATCCGCTGTGGGGTACTGTCCATCAAGACAAAGTAAGCTGCTTACTATGCTGACAGATGAAAAAAGCCACGAAGGTGTGCGTTTGGATACCGACAGTTTCAAACGTTTAGTTACATGGATTGATACCTATGCACAGCGTCAGGGAGCCTTCAGCGAACGCCAGGAGCAGGAAATTGTCAGGTTTCGTATGCAAATAGCAGCCATGCTGGATAATTAGAATGGTTATGTTCGCTTATATGGAAGGGAATCCGTCAATTTGAGCGAACTCATATTTTCATCCTTTGAAACAAACAGTTGAAACTAACCCAATTTCCAACGTCCCATAAGATATGTTATGTTTCATTCAGGTTTTTAGCGAAATGGCCTGTATATTTGTTATATTAGATTTTGTGTTGTTTTTACACTGCTGATAACAATTACCGATTTAAGTAATATTTAAGAAGGCTGACCCGGTGAAAATGGATGATTGGGGCCTATCGCTTGGCTGGTTGTGTCTGTAAGATTGTCCCAGGTAGCAGTGACTCTGTCTAACAAGCCCAAGTTTTGAAGTACTATCGAGATGTTAACTGTTGCATCGGCACGGGTGAAATTTTCCTCGAATAAACGGTCAAGATTAATAAGAGAAGATGCAAACTTTAGCCTGTCGCAATAAAGCATGGCTATTTTATAGTGCAATTGCAGGGTGTCCTTGTCAAGATAGTCAGGAAGATTGAGGTGCTCCAGAGCAATATATTTCTGGTCCGTTTCAAATAGACAGACAGCAAGTTTGCTGCTTGCACGGTGGTAAGTTGGGTTTATCTTCAAAGCAGTTTTAAATGACTTAATAGCCTCGCCTAAGCGTGCGACGCTCATCATTAGGACGCCCAGTCTGTAATGCAGGTCCGGGTTTTGCGGCTGACGTGTGATTTGTTTTTGATGTGCACAAATCACAGCTTCGATCAGGCTGGCAGCATCGTGGCCGTCAGGATATGGGAATCTTTGCCCAAAGCGTGCCTTGAATTGTAATGTAGCAGTCTCAGCAAAAAGGAACGAGCTGTTTGGCTGTATTGCGGCTGCCAATGATAATGTGGCTAAGGCATACGAGGTGTCAGAAGCCAGTTTACTTGCGGTTGCCAGTCCGATATAGGCATCAACGATTTTATCATTTATTTCAACCGCCCTGTTGAAATGCTTTGCTGCGAGTTGTTCGGCGTTTAGCTGCAAATACTGTGTCCCGAGTTTTATAGTAGCCTCGAGAAAGTCTGGGCAGAGTCGAATCGCTTCTTCATATTGTGCAACAGCTTCTTCGGTAGAACCCAACATAGCAAGAACATCAGCACACTTTGCGATCAAATCGGGACGGTCGGGCTGATTTTGCAATAAATCCTGAATATGTTCGAGTGCGTCGTAAAACTGTCCATCAGCGATTAACTGGTCTATATCATCATCATCAGTATAAAAATTGCCCGGATGTAATAAGATTGCGGTATTAAATGTTTCAATTGCTTTTGTGTATTCGAGGCTTGCAATATATAAATGGCCAAGCGTGACAAGTGTCGATATATCGTCAGGATATTCATTTTTCAACAGTTCATATTGCTGTATTGTTTTTTCGAGTTGGCCGTTCTTGAAGTAAATTGCGGCCAGTCTTTGGGCCGGAAGCTGCAAATAGCTTTTGAACTTTAGACAATCCTGATAAAATTCGATGGCTTGAGCCTCTTTGCCAATTCGTTCATAACAATGACCAAGGGTGTAAAGAGCCATGGTATTGTTAGGCTGGCGCAGATAGACCGAGTTTAGCTCTTCGATTGCATTTTGGATCTGGTTCTTTTGCAGAAGCACAACAGTTGCTGCCATTCGTCCAAGCGTGCAGGATGGATTTTCGAAAAGATACAGCCTTATCTGCTCCTGGGCGGCATCCAATTTCCTATCGCCCAGAAGTTCAATGATTTTATTTAGCTGCTGATATTGCGCAGGTTCACTATTGTCTTTTGGAAGCTTGACTGCATCCAACCAGTACGTAATCAGGTCGGCGGTATCGACCGTAATCGCCCTGCCGAGAATTTCCAGTAATGCACTCATAGGCTCGCTGCTCGTCTCTGGTATCTCGTGTCTCGCTCTGTAATATAAGATTAACGAGATACGAGTTTCAGTCTTCTGTTCTTTGCAATAAAGATATCGACAACATGAACAAGCTTATTAATCCTTGTTTTGGCAAATGGTTACATAGGTTCTTGTTTTGGCTGGGTTATGTGGCGATTGTGTGTGATGTAGGGATTATTGGGATTCTAAAGAGAGGTTTCCGGACTTTTCTACCGCCCTACCGAAGGCAAAATCAGCACGAAGAAGTTCTTTGTTGTTCTTCTGAC
>JBARPZ010000719.1:0-3898 GCA_049643445.1 Sedimentisphaerales bacterium | reverse complement strand
TGAATTCGTGACGCAGCTTCATTAAATCTTTATAAGGCCAGTAAACAATATCAGGCGAATATACCTCAGGAATTATAATTGTCCTCCCGAATCCCGGCCCCTGCCTCGCCTTATTATCTATCTCGATTACTCCGCCATCGTCCGAATAATCCTTTCCAACGCTGTAAAGTTTAAAGTTATCTTCGGTACGTTTATAAACCAATGGGCCGCTGCTGTATGGGTCGCTCGGAACAGCCTTCAGATAACCGGCGGAAATAAGCTCATCAAGCGTTTCAGGGAAATTCTCTTTTGCAATCTTGAAACGCATAATCGCAAGAATTGTAATTAAAGCTTCTGTCTGCGCTCTTGTTTTGTGGTACAATTCAAAGGTGCTTTTAGGGCTTACGCCCAAAATTTGGAAAAACCAATTGCTGTTGTTAATTTTCTCTATTTCATCAAAATAATCATAAGCTTGGTTTTTGATCTGCCACGGTGTCTTAGCCATTACCTGATCGGATATAGTTAAGACTCTTTCAATCTGCCCAACTATCTCGTTTCTGGTAGGCCCCGCAAAACAAGCGTGAAACCTTCTTCTAAAGTTGTTCCACCTGCCGCAGAGCATTTCAATATACCAGCCTACACCCCATGCTAATCGCCCTGTACCTTTGCCATTGTCGATAAAAATCCGCTGTATTGCGTCATAGAGTAAATACTTTTCTGCTCGTATAGATGGTATATAGTCATCGGCGTTAAGCTTTGACTCCAAAGCATTCTGAAAAAATTCCAAAGCTTTATCTTCGACCTTTGTATTATTCAAAATAACAAGAGCACTATCGACGGCCTCTTTTTTAATACCAAGCCCGTTATGCTGGTCTGTTAATAATAGATTCGGACGGCATTTATGCCGGCCCGCACTGTAGCAGGTGAGAATATTCTCAAACGCCGGCTGAAATTGTCCCTGGATGGCCTTGATTTTCGCATCCCAGAGCAGTGCTCTGGTCAATTCACGAAGTATATGTAATTCAGTAAGCTTTATATCTAATATAGAGTTGTCTTTTCTGGACTTTTTTTCCAGCCAATAATAGGGCTTGCGGCAAGCATCTCTGAAATGCCCAAATGCCTGCTCGTTTGAGGCCACCCAATGTCTGAGTGTGTTCTGGTCGGTTTCGTTGAAATCCGTCGGCCAGTTTGTATAAAGCCTTCGCACTTTGCCGGGCATATCAACGAATGCATCAAATGCCTTTTGGTAATACGGTGCGGCAACCTCATTCGGGTCATAATCTTGCGGACGGGACGTTCGGTTGTATTCAGCCACATAATCGACTGTAATTTTGGGCTTAGCGGTCAAAAGCAATGCTATCTTAAGGATGAATAGAACAAACAAAACTCCAAAAGCTGCCAATGCCCACTTTATACTTGGCCTTAACGGTTTCATTTTTGTATCTCCAATTATGGGTCTAATTCAATATGGTTAAGATTAATCAATCCAAGACTGCCAAGACCAAAACTAACCAGCCAAGTTTTCTTGCCATTTTGATGCTTTCTGATTAAAAAATCCGGAAATTTTCAATGGAAAGGAATATAGTTAGGGTCCAGGTTAATGAGATTGGGGTCATATGGTGCTCCATCAAATATTTGGCCTTTGGGTAAATTGGACTCGCCCTTTGGATGTTCCAAGCCCCAGGATTCCAACTTTCTGAGCAATTCAGGGGATTCCCAAAAGTCACCGTAACAGGCTTTGGTGTCCCACCTGATACCCAGGAAATAAATTCTTTTCTTAGTCTTAAAGAGCAGGCTTTTGAACGGAGCAGCATATTCTATTGGCTCGCCGGTTTTAATATAATGCAATATTTTCTGCATTTTCTCCGGGTCGGTTATAGGAAAAATGTTCGTATATACACTTCTCCACAACTCAGGTTTATCCTCTGCCGGAGTAGAAACCAGATCCACTTCAGTTACTTTGCTTAAATCCAGTTTTTCTATATTCTCCCTGTTAAGCTTTACATATTCCGGCCCTTGTGAACAGCCGGTAATTGAGAAAACAATGAATAAACTGAATACAATTAACAAAGTTCTCATTTCTTTACCCCCTTAAATCACGGATTAGCTTTCTCCTCAGTTGGGGGAACTCAGACATTCATTAGGCACCTCCTCAAAGAATCCCCATAGCTTAAGCTTATTTAGCAAATCAGAGGATTGCCACCAGTTTCCATAAACCGATTCATTATCCCAATTGATATCGGTAAAATAAAGCTCATGACCGATCACGAAATAAATCATGCTACGGGTTCGCCCCATATCATGCTTTATCTGATTTGCATCCTTCATACGTCTGAAAATTATATCGATCTTTTCAGGGTCATTGATGGGAAAGACATACATGTTTTTTGTAAGTTGAGACACAATGCATGTCTCTGTCACTTTGGAAGCATCAAGTTTTGAGAAAGTTTCCCTGGTTAATTTTATACCTGGTTCCATACTCAATTCAGGATGTCTGTTCCAGGGAAGTCTATTCGGAGGGAAGTTTGGATCTGATTCTGGCGGCGGATTCTTTATCCAGTCAGGAGGCGGAAAATTTGGATCAGCCTTAGATATATCCTCAAATAGATTCCATTTTTTGAAATTCTTCGACAACTCAGGGGATTGCCACCACAGCCCGTAAACCAACTCACCGTCCCATGCAATCGGCGTGCCATAAATCGCCTTTCTGGTTTTGAAACTAATGGCTCTGCGGCTTTGCCTAAGAGTATATTCACTCTTGTTTGGATCCTTAATATAATATTCTGGAAAATGTGGCCACAGGACTTGCTGGTAATAGTCTTCTATCTGGTTTGCATCCTGGATACATTCGATAATTATTTTAATCTTTTCAGGATTAGTGATAGGAAAGTTATACCTGTAAAATATCGTTTTGCCATGAGAGATGATACATACTTCTCTTACTTTAGAAGGATTAAGTTTTGCTATATTTTCCCTGTTAAGCTCTACATATTTCGGCTTAAATGAACAGCCGGTAAAGGAGAAAACAAAGAACAAGCTTAATGTAATCAGTAAAGTCTTCATTTTTGTTCAGGAAATCCCCATTCTTTTAGTCCCCCTCGCAGCTCGTAAGATGTCCAGCCAACGCCGCGAATTGCTTTGCTGCCGTCACTGCCGCAACCGATAGGTATGATAAATTTGTGCTTATCTGTGATTATTTGCATCCGATCATAGTGACCTAAAACAATTCCCTCGTTGGCAAACTTGTTTTCCCCCTTTTTTATTGCTTTACAAAAGATTCTGACGGTCTCCCTTATTCTTTCCTGCTCGATGATCTCAGCCCACAAGCTGTGCCAATCTTCCGGCTTGTTTGTATCCTCATCCATAACATTTTCATAAAAAGCGATCCTCTGCACATTTTCATTTTCAAGATGTTTCCAGATACATTCTAATCTGTTACATTCCATCCATTCTTTTGCTAAAGGATGAGGCTTGCAGGAGCAACAGCCCGCAAGATGAAGAATTGCCTCTCTGAACTCTTCAAATTTAGCCTCATCAACTGGTTCATTGCAATCTTCACCGAAAAAGACGAGCATTTGGATATTTTCTTTTTCGAGATTGTTGAATAAAACCTTCAACCTTTTGCAATCCACGCTTTCGCTTGATGAAATGCGACTACATTCAGAACAACCTGCGAATATAAACAACGCAATCAGATTTATAACTAGTATGTTCTTCATAGACTATTCTCCAAACTATTCAATTCTAAGGTCAGTAAGGTCACCCTGCCCCATTAACCTAAAAATAAACTAATAAACTAGGGACAGTCACCTATTTTTTTGCCCTACATTTCATTATCTAACCAAAAACCCACAATTCCCGGTTCACCCCGTGAGATCATTTCTTCTCTATCTCACCGGGGCAATCTACGCAATTTCGT
>JBARPZ010000718.1:0-13537 GCA_049643445.1 Sedimentisphaerales bacterium | reverse complement strand
AAGACTCGATGTATGCCAATTGCTGCCCTTTTGAACTCTGGCTTGAGAAAGAGATTAACGGCAACCAAATCACGCTCTATGAGATTGGCTATGATGGCGTCTGCGACTGCATGTGCTATTTTCCCATCACGGCCACACTTGGACCGTTTGAAGATGGAAATTACACCGTAGAGGTCTTTGATAACTATGGAAATTCGCTTGGCGTTGTTGAAGTCACAATCGGCGGATCACCTGAGCCGGGAATAACTTTCCGGATAGATGAATGCGACATGTTTTCACGCACAGAGCAATCCAGCCAGGCAAGATTTAGTGTTACGGTTGATGACCTGTATATTCATTTCGAGGATAAGATGACTGCCAACTGCTGCCCCGATGAGCTTGGCCTCGAGATGATGATAGAGGACGACGTCATCACAATTTACGAAACTGAATATACTCCTAATCCCTGCCGCTGTATATGCTTTTTCCCGGTAACCGCAACCCTTGGACCCTTTGAGCCCGGCATTTATACTCTTGAAGTGTATGAGACTATGGGTGGCTTTATCGGAAGCACAACCGTCGTTATAGATCCGCCACAGTGACCTTATACCGAGATTATTCAGGGATGATTAATCTCACCCCCAGTCTAAGATTTTTCACATTTTGTATAACGTTTCGGTTGGCATCGAGGATCTTTTGCCATTTGTGCTCGGAGCCGTAGTATTGATAGGAAATGCCGGATAGCGTGTCGCCATTTTGCACCGTATGGTATCTTGGTTCCTCTACATCTTTTGCTGTGTTCTTGTTACCGGCAATCTCTGTTTCAACCGACCTGCTGTCCGGTATGTTCGGCTCAAAACTCGACTGCTCGATACCTTCTTTCCGCTCAGCTTCACTATTCTCAGGCCCCGGCGTTGTTGCTCTTGCACTTAAGCTCGGACGCGTAGACAGCCACAGCCCGGCACCCATTACTACTACCAGACCCACAAGCATTCCTATTTTGAAATCCTTTGACATTTTTCGCGATTATATAACTTTATTGCCTGTGAACCAGCTATTTACGCTCTTTTTTCCTTCTGTTCTTTTGCTCTTTTGCCCTTATGCTCTTACGATCTTTGTCGTCTACGGCTTTAGTGCCGAGCAGCAATATCGGTGCGGCTATCGCGATCGAAGAGTACGTGCCTATGATAATGCCGAAACCGATTGCGAAGGTAAAGCCTCTGAGCCCCTGTCCGCCAAAGATATACATTACCAGCACGACTATGAACGTTGTAAACGATGTCAGGATCGTTCTGGAGATAGTCTGGTTAATGCTGTTCGTAATTGTTTGCGGAATCAGGCGGGCCTTCTTTCGGTTTTCGCGTATACGGTCGAAAACGACTATCGTATCGTTAAGAGAGTATCCGATGATTGTCAGCAGCGCCGCTATTATTGCAAGGTTGATTTTGAAATCTCCAATCAAAAGTGTTTCTCCTATCGTCGTACCTGCGATATACGTGCAGACCGTGATGGCACCCAATGTAATGCACACATCATGCACCAGCGCTGCAATCGCGGCAAGGCCGTACCGGAAATCTCCGAATCGAACCCAGATATAAGTAACGATTGCAAATAATGACAGAACAATAGCAATCAGTGCCTGTTGCTTTGCCTCTGCGCCGACTGAGGGGTCTATCTGAGTCACTCGGGGAAGTGACGTTTCAAGTCTCGTTGCACCTAACACTTTTGTTCTTTCGTTCTCAACAAACCGCGTCCATTCATCTTCGGTTAGTTCGCGGAAGCCTGCCTCCGGCTCGACGCTTATATACACGAAGGAATTTGCCGGTTCATTGGGTTCCATTTCTGAGATGTCAGATTTGAGGATTTTGTGGCTATACCGGTCAAGATTTTGCATATCCGGCTTGTATTGCAAATCCGCCAATCGGGAGTTGATTTCTTCGGCTGTGGCCGCTCTGGAAATTTCGCACGTAATTTTAATACCACCCAGAAAGTCAGCAAGTTCCGGGTAAGAATCAATAAGCTCTTCGGTTATTTTTTCTTGTCCGGTGATTGTCGGGACAAGATTTTGCTGGATTTCCAGCTCGCCTTCGAAGGCTTTGAGTATCGCGTCATTGACAACCTCATCGACTTGTGGTTCTCCGATGTTTGCATCAGCAAAGACGTTAGCATCAGCAAAAGCAGTGGTCAGTACATTTGTTACCAGCGATTTGTTCATTTGGCTTGTTGTTACCACAAATGTATTGCTGCTCTGTTCTGTTATTTGCAAATTGTTTAGTCCACCGCCGAATTCGTCATCGGCTTTTGTAATTGCTGAAGTAACCATTTCCTTGGTATGCTGTGACGGTCCCTGAAGAGTAATAGTAGTGGTCGATTTGTTCGTTTCAGTAGTATTAATTTCATATTGTTTGTATGTTTTTTCACCGTCTTCAGTTAGTATATTCGGCTTTGGCTTTCCGATGCTGTAGACTCTTGTAGTTGCAAGGGCGGGGTTGGGATTGTTCGCATCCGTTCCCATTTTGCGTATTCTGTTTTCAACTTCCTGCCGGGAAAGATTGATGTTATCTTTGAGGTTGATTTGGGCGGCTGTGCCCGCAGTAAATTCGATACCGTACTTATTGTTCGTTGCATCGTCTCTTGTAAAGAACACGAACAGGCCTGCCGCAATAAGCACCGTTGATATCCCCAGAAATACTGGTCTCAAAGCCATCCAGTTTACATTTGGTTTGCGTATCAGATTAAGCATAAATAAATGCTCTTTGATAATTCGCTTGTTCAAAAGAAAATCGAAAACCACACGGGTCACAAACAATGCCGTGAACATACTCGATCCGATGCCCAGCATAAGAACAAGGGCGAAGCCTTTTATTTCTTCAGAGGCGACCCAGAAGAGAATCGCGGCAGTGATAAATGTGGTGATGTTGGCATCCAAGATGGTTCTAAATGCTCGCTGGTAGCCGTTTCGTATGGCTATTCTAAGCGATGAGCCTTTCTGCTGCTCTTCGCGGATTCTCTCAAAAATAAGCACGTTGGCGTCAACGCTCATACCAATGGTTAGTATCATACCGGCGATGCCCGGTAATGTGAACGTCGCTCGTATAAGCGCCATTATGGCTAACACGAACAGCAGGTTCATAAGCAGTGCCACATCGGCGATGCCGCCGGCCAGCGTATAGTAAACCAGCATACAAAGCACCACCAGACATAAGCCGACTAAGCCGGCGAAGATACCTTTGTCACGGTTGTCGGCGCCGATGGACGGCCCGATAGTCTTTACAGACATCGGCTGCTCTATCAGCCTGGCCGGCAAAGAGCCGGCATTTAACTTGTCGACCATATCAGAAACTTCTGTTTGATTGAAGCTACCCTTTATTATGCCGGAGGCCCCTATTCTCTCATTTATGCTCGGAGCCGATATTGCGATACCGTCCAGCAGAATACACAACGGCCGGTCAATATTGTTTCCGGTAAGCTTGCCGAATAGTATTCCCCCTTTGTCATTCAGCGAAAAACCGATGGCCCTTGTGCCCACTTCGTCCGTAGATGGGAAAGCCCTTTCGAGTTTCCAGGCCCTTGGGCCTTCGGTGCTGTGCAGCAGGATTTCGTTTTTTTGGTCACTTGCCAGCACGAAATACTTCTCGCCAAATTGCGCAGCAATCGAGGTGGCCATCTTCCATTCGTTGATATTTTCTATTTCGCACCATACATATTTGCCCTTTGATGCGTTCGAAGCAAATTTAGGCCCCTTTGTCCTGAGCAGTTCGACTTGCCTGGTTATCTCGTCGGCATCCGCATCCGGCTGGTCAGTCGTAGGCAGTATTCTAAACTCCAGTATGCCTGCGCCTTTTAGCATCCGCTGCAGGTCTCTCGGGTCGTCGAGTCTGCCCTGGAATGGACGGTACTCATCGAACGCCGCCACGACGTCATCAATTTTGTCTGCACGGTCGGCAAACTCCGTTTTCAGTCTTTCGATTTCTAACCGTCTTTCCGCCGACTTCTCCGGCATTTCCAGGCAGAAGTCTATCTGGTCTTCGGTTAGATTTAATTTATCAAGTACCTTTTTCGCATTCTCGTATTTTTGGACAAATTCTTCATCGGTCAGCTGGTTGACAACCTCCGCCCAGTCGGAATGTTTCCTTACGTACCTGCCGAGCATCTCAACGTGTTCATTCGGTTCGGCAAATTCTTTCAGTGAGTCTGCAAGCTCATTCACATCGAGCTTGATCCAATCCGCAACATTAAGCTTGACCTCGTTGGGCTCAATACCGGCCGAAGACAACTCTTGTTCTGAGGTTTCCAGTTCCAAAAGGAGTTTGTCTCTTTGATTTTGCAGCCCCTTGCGTTCGTCATAAGTGTTGGCCAGCATCTCGAGAATTGCTAATCTGTTAGGGTCTTCCTGTGTAAAATCGTTGAAATCAGCCGCTCGTTCTTGCGCCGGCTTTGTGAGAGAGAGCATAATTTTTGCCGGACTTATATTTTCTTCCAGCAGATCTCTTTTGGCTTTGTCGAAATCCTGACGTTTCAAACGCGTTTCTGCGCTGGCCAGAGGCATTTTTATTTCGAAGCGGGTGTTGCCTTGAGGCTGCCATATCAGGTTTTGGATACCAGCAGGGTCTATTCGCCTTCTAAGAACCGTTATCATTCTCTGGGACAGATCTCTTTTCTCAGTTTCTTCCAGCCCCTGTGTGTCAATTTGATAGATAAGACTCGTTCCACCTCCCAGGTCCGGTCCGGGCTTTAACTTTTTGCTTGGCGGATATAAAGTCAAGCCTGCAACAACTACTAAAACAGTAACTACAATGATTTTCGGCATTAGGTTCTTGCCCATAACTTTCCTCGAATATCGTATACAGTATGGCCTGGTTCGTAGTCTACGAACTACGAACTATTAATCTTTCGATATGTTCTTTCCGATTGCTGAAGAGACAATTTTTATTTTCGTATTACTCGACTCATCCACCTTCAACGTAACCTCGTCGCCCTTAATATCCACTATGGTTCCGATAATACCGCCGATTGTCTGGACTCTGTCATTTTTTTTCAGTGATTGGACCAATTGTTTACGCTGCTGTTTTTGTTTTCGAGGTCCCCTGAAGAGCATGAATACCATTACTAACATCAGGGGAAGCAACATCCAGAGAGGAATAAGGGGTTTCGACTTTGGTTTTTGAGCTGCGGGGCCATTGGGATCAGACGGCACAGTCGTTACTGTTTCGTTTTCCTCTGTGACCGGCTTTGATGTGATTCCTGGATGCCCCTGGTTCGATTCTGCTTGAGCTAATATCCATATATTGTCCATTTTTTATATTCCCTTTAAGGTAAATTCATGGTTACGGAACATTCGCAAGATATTAAATGATTGATTATCAATAATCAACAATCATTTTAATTGTTCGGCCGACCATTCGGCAAATTCGTTCTTTTCTATTAACTCTCGTATTTTCCCCATTAATCTCTGGTAAAACCGAAGATTATGCAAAGATACTAAAATTGGGCCCAGCATTTCTCCAACATTGAAGAAATGCCTCAGCGCCCCCCGGCTAAAATTCCCGCAGCAGTAGCAGTCACAGCCGGCTTCGATGGGTTTGACCTCATTTATGTGGGCGTTGTTCCTTAATCGTAAAGCGCCATTCTCGGTGAAAGCAAAGGCGTTTCGTCCGTTTCGGGTTGGCAGAACGCAATCGAACATATCGACGCCGGCCTTGACCGCGGCGATAATATCGCCTGGCGTTCCGACGCCCATTAGATAACGGGGCTTGTCCTTTGGCAAAAACTGCGTTGTGTGAGCGACTGTTTTTATCATATCTGCGTGTCCTTCACCCACACTTAAGCCCCCGATAGCATACCCGTCAAAGTCCAGTTTAACAAGTTCATCGGTGCAGTAGCTTCGCAAGTCCGGATTGATTCCGCCCTGCACGATGCCGAAAAGCATTTGGCTGTTATTGGAGTGGGCCTGTTTGCATTCCTGTGCCCAGCGGATAGTCCTTTCTACAGCTTTGTTTAGCTGAGCGTCATCACAGGGAAAGTGCGCACATTCGTCGAAGCACATAATAATATCGGCACCCAGCCGGTTTTGGATTCTTGTTACTGTTTCAGCGTTCAGGTATATTTTTGCCCCGTCCACGTGGCTGGCAAATTCGACACCGTCATCATCGACCTTGGTCAAACCACTTAGGGAAAAAATTTGATATCCACCACTATCAGTCAGAATTGGGCCATCCCAGGCCATAAGTTTATGCAGTCCGCCAAGTGCCTCCACCGCATCGACTCCGGGCCGAACCAGTAAATGGTAAGTGTTGGCTAAAACAATCTCGGCGCCCGTTTCTTTAAGTTGTTGCGGACTGATACCCTTTACCGCACCAGCCGTGCCCACAGGCATAAAAGCAGGTGTCTCAACCTTGCCGTGCGAAGTGGTTAATAAACCTCGCCGCCCTGAAGAACCGCTGTCTCGATAGAGAATTTCAAAGTCACTCATGTTTTCATTGCATATTGCGGGGTGGCTCGTGCGAAAAAATAAATATACCAGCACCCAATACCGTTTAATAAATTCTTTTAATCCTCGAGCCACGATAGTAAAAGCCGAGTATCTCCTCTGATGTTTTACCTGCTCTTGCCATTCCCTGGGCCCCGCATTGGCACATTCCTACACCATGACCGAAACCTCTGCCTGATAAAAACGCCCATTTATCACCCAGGTCGACTATTTGGAAAATCGTGCTTTTTATCTTGCGGCCGCTTGGGTCAACTGAAAGACGAAAGTCCTCAGCTCTAAGGAAATCGCTTTTGCCCCTTGAGCCGAGAAGCTTGACCTGAGTCAATCGCGAATATTTTTCATCGTTGCCCGGATAATCACTTTGCTTTGATACTTTGATTTTTACAATTTTACCAAGCGGCTTTAACTTTGGATACCTCTGTTGTAGCTTGTTTGTTACATTGCCTTTTTCAAATTGGGCCATAGGCCAGAAAAAAAAGTGGGATCTGGCAACGTCCTTACAATAAGGGCACACAACACTAACCAGGGCTTCAAAGGAATCACCGAATACATGTTCGCTGTTTTCAGTGTAGCCGCCGCAGACTGAGCTGTAGTAAGTAGGGAAGATATCTTCGGTGCCGGCCGGATCCTTACAGACCAAAACCTGACCGTATGTCTTATTGACGGCATCCCAAACCTGCCCGGATTCGGCTTTGACGCCGAGGTAAACCTGATTTGCCTGCGTCCTTTTCACATCCCAGTTGCGATTGTTGCCAAAACGCTTTTTGATGTATAGGCAATAGGTTCTGGACGCTGTTGCCTGGGCCTTAAGTGCCTCTGATTCCCAATAATCGGGCATCTCGGCTCTAACTACGCCTGCTAAATATGGTTCGAGTGGAACAAGGTTGATTGCATCGAAGGAATGGTCTTCGCCATTGGTTATTAGCTTTAACTTGCCGCGATAATCGTTGCCGTTTAGGTTAAAGATGCAGGGCTCGTTCGGAGAAATAATGACTTCTTTACTTGCAAACTCTTCGCCGCCAATGTTAATTCCGCCTTCGGATACGCTGACGTTTATCGACACATTGGTCTGACCAAAGTGCCGGCCGGTTGCTATTGAGTTGTCACCAGTGCTGACACTCAAGGGCGAGCCGGCCTTCAGTTTACAGTCATTGACATCATCGAGCAGCAACACCCTTATCCAGAACTGCGGTTCGACATCCATCTGCGGCGTCGGCCTGGCCATTTTTCTCGCCTTGCAGCCACCGAGGATTATCAGAAAAAGGAAAGGAACGGCTATATTGTAAATTCGACCCCGCACCAAAAAGGCACTTTTCTGCGGTCCGTTTTCGGTGCGGGAAGTGCGATTTGCGGACGGTTGGGTGTTACTGGACAACGTCAATTTCCCTGAATATCTTTCGTATTTAGCACCCAAATAAATTTGGGAGTTGTTTATCTCGTATTCGGCCCCCCAATTTATTGGGGCCTTATTCACCCTTAATCCAGGGTTCGCAGTGATAAGCCAAGGTTGCCGATAGCCTTTGTGATCTCGTTTAAGCTTGTTACGCCAAAGTTTTTACAACCCAGAAGTTCCGCTTCCGTTCGGCGTGTCAAATCGTCAAGAGTACGAAGATCAAGTTTCTGCAGGCACTTTCGAGCACGCACCGATAATTGAAGGTCATCTATTGATCTGCTCAGGAGTTGTTCATCTTTGTCTTCTGCGACGCTGAACTCAGAGATTTCTGCCGAAGGCATCCTTTCCTCCATGGCCATACCAAGATGCAGGTTTTTTGTGTCGAGCAGGGCCTTGATTTCCCGAAGGGACGTTTCGCCGAAGTTCTTATAAGATAACAGCTCTATCTCGCTGATATTTAAAAGGTCACCCAGCGTTATGATGTTCATTTTTTTCAGGCAGTTTCTACTACGTACCGACAGCTCGAAATCAGAGATGGGGGTTTCGAGGATTTGATTTTTCAGTGTCTTTTTCTCTTCTTTTTCCTCGTCGTAGAACATTGTTTTCGAGCTTTCGATGTCTTTCCTGAACAGGTTTGCCCTTTGATGATTCGGATGAAACTCCAGGACCGTATCGACACATTGGGATGCTTTTTCAAGCTCGCCGCGGTCTTCGTAAAGTATAGCTAAATTTAGCAGCGCGCTTACATAGACCTGAGAACCTGACACAATTTGCTTGTAGTAGTCGACCGCCGCGTCTTCATCGCCCGACAAATCGCAGCGGTACGCCAGGTGGAAAAACGCTCTTTGATGGTTCGGAGATAATTCCAAAGCTGCTTTGTAGTTGTCCATTGCCTCTTCGTAGAGCCCCTGCGCTTCCTGAAGACGGGCAAGCTGGCAGTGGTATTCGGCACTTACATTTTCAAAATTTGAGCATGTCTTGAGCTCCTTGGCAGCAGCCTCAAAGTCGGATGCATTACGATATGTGGCGGCTTTTTCCAGAGTTATGCTTAATGCAGCAGCCCCGTAATCAACGCTTTTTCCCAGGTTCTCGATTGCTTCATCGAATTTACCCATTCGCCGAAGTGCGAAAGCCAGATACATAAATTTTTCCTGGCAGTCCTTGTCTTTCCGAAGTTTCTTGACTGCTTCAGCGTATCTGCCGACAATAAATAATCCGATACCTGTCGCCAGAGAGGCCTTCTGACCACCCTTGTTCATATTTTCTTCAAGCTGTTCAATGAAATTAAGCAGGTTTCTCTCGCTGGAATGGACAAACTCTGAGAGCTTCTTAATTTCGTCCATTGACGGCAGATCCATGGCAAACAAGTCGACTCCCGGCTCTGTAATTGGTTCCATAAAAATTCGCTCCTTATTCGTATTTCGTATATTGTAATTGGTATTTGCTTACTTGTTTCGCAATCCGCATAACGATATAGGAAGGTATTATAACCACGATACAGACCTTTGCAACACATTTTTTTGCCAAAGGAATTCACAAATTATTTTAATTTTCCTTGATTTCGCCACAAGAAAGCGTATAATTGCTTTTGTACCACATTTCAGCAGCGGTAGAGTCCGAAGGAGGCGTGGACATGCAATTGCTTTTGATTAGCTTTTTACACGCATTAGAGCCCATGGCTTTCCGCGGGCATTTCAGCTCGGCCTTTTTTATGCGCTTTTTGGCCCAATAACAGGTTTTTCGACTCGTTGTGTTTAATTTTGGCAAAAAATCAATTTTTCGGGTAAAAAATATACTGCTGCGCTGTCCTACTGATAGACAATCGATTGTTCTGATATCAGATAAACGAAGCATATATGATTGAAGATAGACTGCTCATATTCAAATGCAAACATGGCAGCCGGGCTGCTTTCCGACGCATCTATGAAAAGTACGAGAGTGATTTGCGAACTTTAGCAGCCAACCTTTTAGATGACAAAGCGGCTGCTGAAGACACCGTTCAGGATGTTTTTGTCTCGCTCCTGAAAGTCGTGTATAAGCTTGAGCTAAGAAGCAGTCTGGCCGGTTATTTGAAAACTTCTGTTGCTAATAGGGCACGAGACTATCTGCGGAAAAGGCAACGGCAAACCATTGCGGTTAATGACACTGAAAAAGTGATACCGAGTAATAATGGGCCGGTTCGGTTGGTTATACAGAGCGAACAACTGCAAAAATTAGGTGTTGCTATGAGTCAAATTCCGTATGAGCAAAGAGAGGCGATTGTTCTTCATCTGCATGGGCAGATGAAATTCAAGACAATAGCAAGGCTGCAGAACGTGTCAATAAAAACGGCCCATACTCGATATCGAGCTGGATTGGATGGATTGAAATTGATTTTAAACAGTGAGGTTCAAGAATGAAACCTGCAGAAAAAATCGAAAGATTAATTAAGAAGAGCCGCTATAAAGCAAGTCCCGATGCATACAACAAGGCTCTTGGCAGCTTTTTGCAGGAAGTAGATGCTTACGCAAAAGGGAAATCGGCTCTAACTGAGCCGAATGTACGAAGAATAATTATGAAAAATCCAATTACAAAACTGGCCGCTGCCGCGGTGATAATTATAGCGGTGCTTATAGGCATCCATCAGATTACCGGCTCAGGTGTTGCCTGGGCCGAAGTAGTCAGTAATATTGGAAAGGTCAGGGCATTTGCATACAAAATGAAAATGAGCATGAAAAATATTCCGGGCGTGCCTGACGGAAAGACTATGAATTTGGAAATAGACGCCTGGATATCCAAAGATGTTGGTATGCGGATGGACTCCTGCACGGAAGGCGAATTGATTAGCCAAAGTTACGTTTTGTTGCCACAGGGGACTGTTATTTCAGTTATACCCGAAGAAAAAAAATATATACGCATGACATTGACCGATGGGCTTTTTGAGGAAATGCAGAAAGACAATGGCGACCCAAGAAAGATGGTGGACGAGTTCATGAAGTGCGAGTACAGGAAGCTGGGTCCAAGTATAATAGACGGCATCGAAGTGGAGGGTATTCAGTCTAAGGACCCTAAAATCGTAGGAGGCGTACTGGGCACCGTAGTGGCACGTCTCTGGGTTGCTGTTGAAAACGATCTGCCCGTGAGGATGGAGATTATGTGCTATTCAAACGGAAAAAAGGTGATGGATATGGTTATGGATGAGTTCCAATGGGACGTCGAGCTTGATGCTGCTTGGTTCGAGCCCTATATACCGGATGATTATGAACTAATGGCGGATTTGCAAATGGCGGGAGACGAGACAAACGTTGTGGAAGGCCTGCGTTTCTTTGCTGAGTTTACAGGCGGCAAGTACCCCAGCGATATATCCATGATAACACTGATGCAGGAGTTGCAGGATGCGCTGAAAGCAAAACTCGCTATCGAGCCGGAGAGGGTTCCAGGCAAAGAAGATATGCAGAAGATAGCAAGTCTGCAGATGCTCTTCATGTTCTATGCGGGATTGGTGGCGGAAAATAAAGACCCCGCCTACAATGGCGCCAGAGTCACCGCTGAATTCCCCCACGCCGTGCTGATGCGGTGGAAGGTAGAGGGCGGTAACCACCGAGTGATTTTTGGAGACTTAACTGTTGGAGATGTTACTCCCGATGAGTTGGCTGAGCTTGAAGCTGTGCCTCTAAACATCAGGCCGAAAGCCATTAAGCCTCAGCCGGCGGACGGAGCGGCGGTTTCTGCACTTGACGACGTAGAGCTGAGCTGGATGCCGGGCGCCTATGTCACCGAGCACAAAGTGTACTTCGCGACTGAGATGGACGAGTTCTCCCTGTTAGTCGACGTGTTCGACTCTTATAGAATCATATTACCGGCTTTGGAAAGGGTCACCACGTATTATTGGCGTGTCGATGAGGTTCAGCCCGATGGCGCCATCGCAATCGGGGACGTCTGGAGCTTCAACACGGGCAAGCTGGTCGGCTGGTGGAAGTTTGATGGCGATGCTAACGACAGCTCCGGCAACGGCAACCATGGAACCGTAAGTGGTGACCCGAATTGGGTTATAGGCCGAATAGGCGGAGCTCTGCAATTTGATGGGGTTGATGACTGTGTCCGGACCGGTTATGCAGACGACTTGCCTGTCTGGACTGTAGCTATCTGGGTGAAGAGCCCTGCCGCCCCTAAAAATAGGACGGTGTCTGTACCGGTTCACCGAGAAAACAATCTTCAGATTAACTGGGACCACATCTATACAGATTTCCGCGGAGCGGCAGGTATGAGGGCTAAAAATGAATGGCATGCGGCAAGCTTCGGAGAATTACAGGCCAACAAGTGGTATCACCTTGTAGCCACGTATGATGGAGAGAATCTCAAGGCATACAAAAATGGCGTTCTAATCACCGACAATCCGGACCCTTCAGGCCCCCCGGACAAAGAATGGGCAACCTTGAAGTTTGCAAGACATTCAATCCAAAGTCACTATTTCGAAGGGACCCTCGATGATATTTGCATTTATAGTTATGACCTCACTGCCGATGAGGTGGCATCAATCTATGCAACCGGGATAGAGGAGAAATAATATTCTGTGGGCCGTATGGTTTTCTTTTAGGAGCACAAGGTTATGTATAGGAAATCATCTTTCTGGTTGTGTGTTTTGTCGGTTCTTTTAAGCATAGTACCAAGCACTCATGCACAGGAATTGCTAACAAATCCCGGCTTTGAAGAAGGGATGAATACAATTCCATGGAATCAAACGATTCCACCAACTGGCTGGCAAAAATACGGCAATTGGGGTTGGGCGGGATGGAAACAAAATATTAATTTCCCATCCCATACCGGAACCAAATACGTCGATGCTGGAGCCTTGACGTATGGGCAATACGGTGTATGGTACCAGGACTTTGATGTAGATGTAGGTGAAGCATATATTTGCAGTATTTGGGCAAGGATAGAAGGATGGGGAAACGACCCACATGCATCCATGATGATGGAATTCAGAGACGCTTCGAATGGAGTCCTTTTAACTGATAGACTGGACATTTTCACAGGCACGCCCCCATCCCCAAATGTCTGGGCACAATACGTTCTCACGACCCAGCCGGCCCCTGCCAACGCGGCCTATGCCAGATATCTGCTCCGTGGAGAGACCATGTGCACTGCGATGTTTGATGATGCATCGGTTACTGTCGTCGGTCTGCCATGGAGTCCATATTTATATGTCGATGACAACGCCAGCGGAAAAAATAATGGCTCCAGTTGGGATGATGCCTTCAACGACCTTCAGAATGCACTGGCCGTTGTTCAACCCGGCTGCGAAATCCGTGTGGCCCAGGGTATTTACACTCCCGAGGGTCCACTACATAATCAGGCAAGCAATCCGAATCCACCCGATGACACAGGACTTGTCAGTATAACGGCTGATTTGAACTGGACGGCCGGGGTTTATGCGACGTCGCACGATGTATACTTTGGCACGAGCAGTCCGGGTATGTTCCAGGGCAACCAGAGCGGCACGACCTTCGACCCCGGGACGATGACCATAGGTACTAAGTACTATTGGCGCATCGATGAGCTCAGTAATGGGGGCAAAACCACCGGTACAGTCTGGAGCTTCAGGACTGCTGGAGGCGGTCCTTCATTGCCACCTCCACCACCAGATTTATCTGTTCCGCCGCCACCGCTCGACCGGACAGCCACATTCCAGCTAA
>JBARPZ010000717.1:0-10170 GCA_049643445.1 Sedimentisphaerales bacterium | reverse complement strand
CCAGGTCTTGCCATCATCTTCCGAGACCGCCATCCGAATAGGATACAAGCCGGAGAACATAATCAACCTCTTTGTGCCCTGCGGGTCTATCACTCGGTGAATAGTCGGGACCTCTTTCGATGTTGCCCAATTCCGGGGCACAGGAATCCTGCCGCTCCAGGTCAATCCGCCGTCGGTGCTCTTTTTCATAACGATGGCCCCTCGGCCGTGGCCTTTGGGATAGACCGTGATTATAGTCTTATTATCCTCCAGCAGGACGGTTGTCGGATGGCCGAGGTATTGGCCGGGCTCTTTGTCGATGATTACCTGGCGGTGCTTCTCGCCGGCCAAGTCGATAAGCGGAATTGAGTAACCTCGCGGCTGTGAGAGGTCTTTCTTTTCAACTGGCTCTGCGCCGAATACAGAAGTCACAACCAGGACGCAAAATAACCCGGCTGCAATAAGACACTTTGCTCGAATAATCGTTTTCATTTTTAACATCAGTCTGTCCTCCAATGTTTTGAAATATCATTTTGCCATGTATTGCCGTTTCCAATAAATAAGTTCTACTTTTCGATTCGCCTTCGGCGAAACTATTGAAATAGATTCCTCCACTTCGGCACGCCAAATGCGTGCCTCCGGTCGGAATGACAGTATGTATAAATGTTATACTCACTTTTTAGAAACGGCAATAGAAAAGAACCCTGTCATTTCGACCGAAGCGATGGGAAGCATCGCGAAGCGGAGAAATCTATTCAAAAAAGATTTCTCGCCTCGCCTTTGGCTTGCTCGAAATGACATTCTAAACCGTTTTCTACAGAGCAATATTATTTTTGGCTGGTAGAATTCAGCAGTTTATAAAAATAGTCCCAGGTCCAGGCTTTTGAGCCATCCGGCCTGATAAGCCAGAAGCCGCGAACATCATCGTTGCTTTTTACCGGCGGCGGCCCTTTTCCCTTCTCTAATTCATTACAGTACAGTTGCCAATAAACTATATAGGGACATCCCCAGTCAAGGGCGGTCTGCACGGCATTTGGAATCGCCTTTTGGACCTGGTCTGCTGAGAAGTTGTTTTCCGGCATACCATATTCGCCCATATACACATTTTTATTGCCGAAGTCGGGACTATCCGGCGTGTTCTTAGCTATGAATTCCAGGGCGTCACGGAGCACGTTCGGGTCGTTAAAATGCTCCGTAGCCGCATCCCACGCCGAATATGAAACCAAATCCATATTGGTATGAGGCAGGACCGAAATTACCATATTCGGTTTTCCCTGTTTCATTGAATCAACGACGCGGTTCACTTCGGCGGCGTGATAAACCCGGACGTCGCGTTGGCCGACCTCCCGCCTTGCCTGGTTTACTCCTGCCTGGCGGGCATTAAGCCATTCTATCATGCTCTTGATTGCTGTCGGAGTCGGGTCGCTCTTTGCATCAAAATTGCCGCGAATCAGCCAGTCTCCTTCCCAGTGCTGCAAAACGAACGTCTTGCCCGTGTTCTTATAAGTGGTCAACAGATGTTTGGCCAGCTCGTAAAACTGTTGCTGCTCATCCTTTTTTTGCTTTTCTGATATTCCGTTTATCCAGTAGCCGCCGCCACGTCCTGTTGAGAAGCACATTAAAATGAACGTTTTGAAAGGCTTGTTGAAAAGCTTTTGAAAATACGGTGCCTGTGCCATCTCAACCAGAGTGTCGGTCTTTGGCCATTTGGAGTTAAAAGGATAAGACCCCGGCGGATTATCAAACCAGACCTTAATCACCCTCGAACCCAGGGCCAGAATCTGGTCGGCTCCTTCGTTCAGGTAATCTTTGTCTGTCAAATAATATTCGCCACTGACATGTGTTATCCCGATTATGTCCCGCAGATCCGGTTTCTTTGCGGCGTCCCGGTCTTTGATTGTATTTGACTTACTTTCCTGCGGCACACAGCCGAGGCAGATTGCCGCCAGCAAAATTACAGAGAAACAATTTCTCATTTTACGTCCTCTTCAGATGACTGTTATTTAAGTAATGTAGAAAATTGGTACTTTTAAGTATTAATTCCTGAGCTTGAGGAAAGTCTTTTGTGCCGCTTCGATGGTCTTTTCAATATCCTGCTTTGAGTGGGCCAGCGAAACAAACATTGCTTCATAGGCGCTTGGAGCAAGGTAAATACCCTCCGTTAGCATTTCTGCAAAGAACCTCTTGAATTGTTTTATATTGGTCGACTGGACATCGGCAAAGTTTCGCATCGGTTTTTCGGTGAAGAAACAACTCATAATCGAGCCGACACGATTAATAGTAACAGGTATATTTGCGTCTTTGGCGGCATTAGCCAGGCCGGCTTCCAACATGGCAGCCGAAGATTCGAGTTTTTGGTAGCAGTCCTGGTTTGTCAGTATATCCAGTGTTGCGTTGGCTGCTGCGGTTGCGATTGGGTTGCCGCTGAGGGTGCCGGCTTGATAGACGGGACCGGCCGGGGCAAGTGTATCCATAATATCAGCCCGGCCTCCGACTGCGGCTGCGGGCAGGCCGCCTCCTATGATTTTGCCCAGACATGTCATATCAGCGGTCATGGAGAAAAGCTGCTGTGCTCCGCCGGCGGCAAGGCGAAAGCCGGTTATCACCTCGTCGAATATCAAGAGAGCGTTGTCATTGTCACATAAATTGCGAAGTGTCTGAAGGTAATCGGCGATGGGGGGAACCACTCCCATATTCGCAGCAACAGGTTCGACGAGGACCGCTGCGATTTTGCCCTTGTGCATTTGAAAGGCCTTTTTTACCGCGTCGATATCGTTATACGGGATTACGATGGTCAGATTGGCAATCGCATCGGGAACGCCGGCACTTGACGGGGTCCCTCTTTCCGCAAGGCCGGAACCGGCAGCGACGAGCAGTGAATCGCTGTGGCCGTGATAACAGCCGGCCATTTTGATTATTAAATCCTTTTTCGTAAAGCTGCGAGCAAGCCGGACAGCGGACATTACCGCCTCAGTCCCGCTGCTAACAAGACGGACTTTTTCGATGGAGTCGAAGGCGGCGATTATTTTTTCGGCCAGCCTGGTCTCGGCCAATGTCGGTGCTCCGAACGAGGTCCCTTTTTTCACTGCAGCTTGAACGGCTTCCAACACCTTCGGATGGGCGTGTCCAAGAATCATCGGCCCCCAGGAGCAAACGTAATCGACATATTCATTGCCGTCGATATCGTAGATTTTTGAGCCGACCGCGCGATCGATGAAAAGCGGACCGATATCGACCCCGCCAAAGGCCCTCACCGGCGAGTTGACACCGCCCGGCAGAAAATTTACGGCTTCGCTGAAGGCCCGGGCTGACTTTGGGTAATTGGCCTTTTGTTCGTCCATAGTGTATGTTCACCTCGTGAGAAAGATCCCGCTTCGCGGGAACCAAATTCTAATTTTTTGCCCCGTCAAGAAGCTGCCGGGGCAGTTCTAACGGGGTTGATATCATTTCATATCGCCTATATCGTATATTTTATTGGCTGTATTGTAAATCCCGGTTTTGGGGAAAGTGCTATTTTTCTTGCAAAGCGCGGAATGTTACATATAATCTGGGCTTTTGAATCTCGATAAGTGAACACGGAGCACAAATATGAATTTGGTGAAATGGTTTCGCAAAAACAGGACAAAAGTGATGGCTGTTGTGGTCGTCGTTATACTTTTCGGCTTCATTGGCGGTGGCGCATTCCTGTCGTTCCTCAGCAATAGAAGCACCGGGCTGCACAAAACAGCGGCATACCTTGGAGATAACAGGAAAATAACGAACAATGACATAATGTTGGCCCGCGAAGAGTTAAGAATTCTGGAGGCAGCGGGAGTCAATTATCTGTTAATAAACATTGGTGTTCCATTATTTCAAACGCCGGATTTCCAGGCCCTTCTGCTGGGCGAGCTGCTGTTTAGCCAGCGGGGAGCTTCGCCGGGATTAGTCAATGTTATAAAACGAACAATAAGAGAAAACAATTATAGAATCAGTGATAAGCAAATCAGCGATATTTACAGACCCTCGGTGCCGAGCGAGATATACTGGCATTGTTTGAAAAAGGAAACGCAGCTCGCAGGAGTGAGGGTATCAAACGAGGATACACGCAGACTGTTGGTAAATGCAATACCAAAAATACCCCAGTTTAACGGCGCGACATATTTCCAGCTAATCGGGTCAGTAGTAAAGCGGATGGGGATCCCGGAGGAAAAAATACTGACAACGTTCGGGAAATTGCTGGCGATATTGGAGTACGCCAAGATGAGTTGCTCGGGCGAAGATATTACCAGCTCGCAGATAATGCAAACGGTGAGCCGGGAGTGGGAAACAATTGATGTTAACTTTGTGGAATTTGACTCGGCTGTGTTTGCCGAAACTCAAAGTGAACCGAATCAGGAAGAAATAATTGAGCATTTTAACAAATACCAACAATTCTTTGGCGGTACTGTGAGCGAGGAAAACCCTTATGGCTTCGGATATAAGCTGACTGACAGAGTTCAGCTTGAATACATTGCTTGCCGCCTCGATGATGTTTCCACAATAGTAACGCCGCCTACACATCAGGAGGCTGAAGAATACTACCGGAGAAATAGAGAACAATTCACCGAACAAGTGCTTTCTGACCCGAACGACCCGAATTCTCCGCCGACTGAACGCATTAAAGATTATGCCGAGGTGGCGGGCATCATTTCAAAAGGCTTGCTGCAAAATAAAATAAATTCGAAAGCAAAAAGTATTATGGATGAAGCAAAGACACTTACCGAGGCCGGTTTGCATGCTATAGATACGGAGCCGGGGGATCTCAGTTCTGAGCAGTTCAAACAGCGGGCCGGCGATTATGAAGCTGCTGCCGACCAATTGTCCAAAAAATACGAAATCGAGGTATATGCAGGGCAGACGGGGCTGCTTGGTGCGGCCGATATGCAGTTAGAAGATTACCTTGGTAAGCTATACATAAGGAGTTACGGAGACAACTTTATAGGATTGACTCGGATTGTATTTGCGGTCGATGAGCTGGGCCTTAGCGAACTCGGGCCTTTCGATGTACCCAAGCCGAGAATGTATGAAAATATCGGCCCAGCCAGGGATATATTAGGACAAATAATAGCGGTTGTGCGGGTGATAGACGCTGAAAAGGCCTCTGAACCTGAAAGTATAAATCAAACCTTTAGCGCAAGCAAGTCCAGATTTGAGAAAGCGGACGAGCAGACAAATCAAGGCGACCCCAACCTTCCTCCGGAGGATGATTTGGAAACACAGGAGGTTTATTCAGTAAAAGAAAAAGTGACGGAAGACTTAAAAAGACTTGCAGCAATGGATGCTGCCAGGAAGAAGGCCGAGGAGTTTATCGCCCTTGTGGCCAAGGACGGCTGGGAGAGCGCTATTGAGAAATTTAATGAGCTTTATGGACAGCAGGGCAGGCAAGACGAAAACGCCCCCAATGTACCCGGGGACCCGAACGCGATAAAGGCCCTTGACGAACCCTTTAAGCTGGAAAATTCGACCAACCTACAGAGAATCTCACGAGGGACAATTGGAAGGTTAGCTGTTCAAAGCGAGGGTAATCCAGGGGCACCGTTATTCGTCAATGAGGCCCAAAAATGGTTATCGGTAAATGAGGCCGAAATAGAGAGACAGTTCATAGATCAGCTTTATTCGCTTGTGCCGCAGGACAGTGACACAGTTGATGCTCTGCCTCTAATTATGGAATTTAAGCCGGATATGAGCTATTATTGTCTAAAGGATATTCGCATTAGACGCGTTGTGCGGGAAGAATACGAACAGATGAAGCCGATACAAGTATACAGAGAAGAGTATATTCAATCCCAGAGCCTGGCGGCGGTGCATTTTGGTCCTGAAAACATATTAAAACGTGTGAACTTTAGATGGGTCGGAGAAGAAAAACAGGCGGAAGATGTCAATACACCGGCAGAATCTGAGGAGGCATCATGATGGTGCCGCATACGAGAGAAAAACAAACGCTGTTCATGTTGGCTGTGGGATTGCTGTCCTGGCTCATTCCGGGTGCGGGTCATTTCGTGCTGAAAGAAAAAGGGCGGTCGGTTATCATATTCGTAACTATTTTGCTGACTTTCGGCGTTGGTATGTATATCGGTTCAATTGGTGTAATTAACCTGTACGGAGCAGCGCCGTGGTATGTGGTAGGGGCGCAAGTTATGAATTCGCCGATGGTGCTTGTGCTGGGCCGCATGACCGCTGGTGGAGCTTATCCCGTCCACGGCTGGCCGAACGAAATCGGACAGATATATACAAGCACGGCGGGCTTGCTGAACCTTTTGTGTATTGTCAACGCTGTTTATTTGGCTTATCTACGCGGCATAGAGCCGGCCAGGGGCTAAGATGGCGATGGAAGCTATTTTTATAATTGCGACTTTTACTGTACCCGAAGAGTTCGGGACGAATCCGCAGTCTATGCTGTGGCTGCTGCCGTTAGTGGCGGCAATAGCCATCATCTATAAAGCAACGAAACTGTCGGCAATCACAGCAGCCAATTTTATCAAAGAGACAGCGATTTTATTCGGTTCAATTATTGTTTTCATAATTATAGCTGCATTGACCTTACACGCTTTTGCGTGGTTAATTACAGGGTGATTGCCGGATTGGTCAAATAGTTACTATTGACCACTGGCCGCCTCAGAATTATCGGTTACTCCATCGTTATGGTCCATCAAGGTACTTTTAAGTATACCTAATTCGGCAAGGGCGTTGAAAGCGGCTTTTTGCTCTGCTTCCTTTTTGCTTCTGCCCCAGGCACTTAAGAAATGGCGGTCTGCGAAAACAACCTGGCACTCAAAACATTTGTCGTGGTCGGGCCCTTTTTCATCGAGCAGTTCGTAAACAGGCGTGGTATTAAACTTCTGCTGGGCGTATTGCTGCAATAAGGATTTGAAATTACCATGATCCTGTTCTGCATCGGCCAGGTTAATTGCCGGACCAAAAATTCTTAAGATGAAACTGCGGGCGGCTCCAAATCCGCTGTCAATGTAGATTGCCGCGATAATGGCCTCCAGTAGGCCGGCAGCAAGAGAACCTGTCAAGGCCCGGTCTGAGGCCAAACCTTTACCGACTTTTAGAAACTCCTGCAGGCCGAGTTCGCCGGCGATTTGGGCGCACGTATTGCGGGAAACAAGCATACTCTTCATTTTCGTTAAATCACCTTCCAGATAACGTGGGTGCCGCTCGAAGAGGGTTTGGCAGATGACCAGTGCTAAAATCGAGTCTCCGAGAAACTCGATCCTTTCATTACTGGAAAGACGATTGTCGGCCGAGGAGGAATGAGTTAATGCCTTGATTAAAAGGTTGCGGTCAGAAAACCTGTAACCAATTATCTGCTCGATTTGCTGCTGAGCTTCTTCGTTCATTCAATTGCGTCCTGTTTTTTGCAGCACTTACATTGCAAAAAATAGAAAAACGGAATCATCTGTACATCTGTATAAGCCCCGCGAGCAGATTACGAATACCGCTGCCTCAGCGACCTTCGTAACCGGCTCAATAGGCGAAATACATTACATTCTGTTATTTTAAGAAAAATATATACTGGCTGTCAAGTCTTTTATCATGTATCGGCCGTTTGTATATGGGCCTTCAAATCAAAAGCAATATGATTACAGATTGTAAGTGGCAAACGTATCAGTAAGTATATGTTTTATTCTTTTTGTACCTCCGGAGGAGGTGAATTGTCAAATAGGTGCTATCAATTCTGTCCCGGACAGGCATAATGTGCTAAAATATATCGCGATAACGCCAATATTGTGAAAGGCACCACTAATTATGAATGCAGATGATTCTACAACCAGGCTTGACTTTATCCGTGCGATTGTTGCCGAAGATGCCAAAACTAATAAATGGGACGGCCGGGTCGTTACGAGGTTCCCGCCTGAGCCGAACGGATATTTACATATTGGACACGCCAAGAGTATTTGTCTTAATTTCGGTATCGCAGCCGAAAACAAGGGCGGCCTCTGCAATCTCAGGTTCGATGATACCAATCCCATCAAAGAGGAAGGTGAATACGTCGAAGCCATCAAAGAAGATGTTCGATGGCTTGGTTTCGACTGGGCGGACCGGCTTTACTTTGGCTCGGATTATTTCGAGCAAATGTACGAGTACGCCGTCCAGCTTATCAAAGCAGGCAAAGCGTATGTATGCGATCTTGACCCGGAGCAGATGAGAGAGTATCGCGGCACCCTCACCGAGGCGGGAAAGAATTGTCCCTATCGTGACCGCAGCGTCGAGGAGAACCTCGATTTGTTCGAGCGGATGCGGGCAGGTGAATTCGAGCAAGGTTCCCGTGTCCTTCGAGCGAAGATTGACATGGCATCCCCAAACATGAACATGCGGGACCCTGTTATGTACCGCATTCTGCATGCAGAACATCACCGTACAGGCGATAAGTGGTGCATCTATCCGACTTATGACTGGGCCCACGGGCTTGAAGATTCCATCGAAAAGATTACCCATTCGATTTGTACGCTGGAGTTCGAGAACCATCGGCCGTTGTATGACTGGTTCCTTGACGAATTGGGCGTTTATCATCCACAACAGATAGAGTTTGCCCGACTCAATTTAAGCTACACCGTTATGAGCAAGCGCAAGCTACAGCAGTTGGTGCAGGATGGGCTGGTCAGCGGATGGGACGACCCGCGAATGCCGACCATCTGCGGCCTGCGACGTCGCGGCTATACGCCCGGCTTCATCCGAAACTTTTGCAAACGTATCGGGGTCAACAAGTTCAACAGTACCGTTGGTATCGCATTGCTGGAACATTGCCTGCGAGAGGACCTGAACAAAACGTCGCCTCGCGTGATGGGTGTGCTCAGGCCGCTCAAGGTAGTCATCGATAACTATCCTCAAGACCAGGTCGAAGAGCTGGAGGCCGTGAACAATCCGGAGGATGCCGGCGCCGGCACGCGGAAGGTTCCTTTTTCACGTGAGCTTTATATCGAACAGGAAGATTTTATGGAGGAGCCTGTGAAGAAGTTCTATCGCCTGGCACCCGGCCGGGAAGTCCGCCTGCGATATGCGTATTTCATCACTTGTACGGATGTGGTTAAGGATGCCGGCGGTCAAATCGTCGAGCTGCACTGCACATACGACCCGGCGACGCGGGGCGGTGACGCACCGGACGGACGCAAGGTCAAATCAACTCTGCACTGGGTTTCAGCCTCTCATGCGCTCGAGGCCGAAGCGCGATTGTACGACCATTTGTTCAGCAAAGAGGACCCGGATGATGTAGCTGAAGGTGAGGATTTCAAATCCAATCTGAATCCGAATTCGCTGGAAATACTATCTTCGTGTTTTGTTGAGCCATCTTTAAGCGGGGCAAAACCGGGGAGTCGATATCAATTCGAAAGACTGGGCTATTTCTGTGTTGACCCTGACAGCAGTGAAGACAAACTGGTCTTCAACCGCACCGTATCACTTCGCGACACGTGGGCTAAAATCCAAAAAGCTCAGAAGCAAAAAAGATAGTTCATTAGTTATCAGGCGAACAGCTCAGTAAATTTATCTTCTATATCAGCATTTTCACAGAGCACCTGGCCAATCAGAACGGCCCTTACTCCTATGGACTTTATCTTCTCTACGTCGGCTCGTGTTTTTATTCCGCTTTCGGCAACCAGCTCGTTTTTATTATCGACAAGTTCCGCCAATCGACTGATCGTGTTCAAATCCACCTCCATGGTGGTCAGGTTCCTATTATTTATTCCGAGGACGCTGTATCCTTTCTTGGGGAAGCCTATCAGACTGCGAACGCTAAGCAGCGTGTCGGCCTCGTGTATTTCCAGAAGGACCGTTAGCGTCAGCTCGGCTGCAATTATCATCAAGTCCATCAGTTCGCCTGGCTTGATCGCATCAGCTATTAAGAGTATCGCGTCGGCACCGGCCGCACGTGATTCGTAGACCTGCCATGGATCGATAATAAAATCCTTTCGCAAGATGGGTAAATCCACCGCTTCACTTATCTGGTTTATGTATTCGAGCCGGCCTTGAAAATATTTTTCATCGGTAAGTACGCTGATTGCATCGGCACCACACTTTTTATAGGTTTGCGCAATTGCTACGGGGTCAAAATCCTCGCGAATAAGCCCGGCCGACGGCGATGCCTTTTTGACCTCTGCGATAACGTTTATGCCGCGGCTGTTGGCCTTTGTGACAGCTTTGTAGAAATTGCGGCACTTCGGCAAAGAGCGA
>JBARPZ010000716.1:0-1644 GCA_049643445.1 Sedimentisphaerales bacterium | reverse complement strand
GTATTCTGGTTCTTTATGCCTGCGTTCTGATTTGGATGGGTTTGTACTACAGACGTAAGTGCCGTACGGCAGAGCAATTCATGGTCGCAGGCCGTTCGATTCCTGCGTGGGCGGCCGGGCTGGCTGTTATGAGTGCCTATACCAGCAGTATTTCGTATATTGCCACGCCGGGCATGGCATTCGAATCAAACTGGCATCCCATGATTTTTGCGTTATGCATCCTTCCCGTTGCGTGGCTTGTTTGCAAATATGCCGTCCCGTATTATCGCAGAAAACGGCTGATTTCCGTCTACTCGTTTTTGGAAGAGAGACTCGGTGCCTGGGGGCGGGTCTATGCGTCCCTTTCGTTCCTGCTCTATATGATGGGGCGAATCGCGGTAATACTTTACCTCGTGAGCCTGCTGTTGAACATGTTTGTTACGTGGAATATCGGTGGTTTGATTATCATCATCGGTCTTGTTACGATTGTTTATACACTTCTTGGTGGGATGGAGGCCGTGATTTGGACAGACGTGATGCAGTCGGCGATTATGATTATAGGCGTTCTGTTCTGCGCGGTCAGTTTGTCCTACTATGTCTTCTCGGGGCCTGAACCCTTGATACAATCAGCTATCGAACAGGGAAAGTTCAGCTTCGGTAGTTGGAAGCCGTCTTTGAACAACGCTCAGGGACTTTTATCGAGCCGGACCATATGGGTAATGATTATTTTCGGAGTCACGGAGAATCTGCGAAATTTACTGGCTGACCAGAATTACGTGCAGAAATACTGCTCCGTTCCGACCGAGCGTCAGGCAAAGCGCTCGATCTGGATCGCGATGCTGATATATATTCCGCTTACGGCGGTTTTTCTCTATATCGGCACAGCCCTTTTTGCCTTTTTCTCTCAGGGCGGCGAATTGGCAGAAGCGGGGATAACAAAAAGTGACAAGGTGTTCCCTTATTATATCGCCACCCAGGTCCCGCCGGTGCTCAAGGGACTGATCATCGCGGCGATTATAGCGGCTGCAATGAGTACCGTAGACTCGGCATTAAATTGTTCGGCCACCGTTTTGCTACTGGACTTTTATAAGCGATTCTTCAACCCGAAAGTAGGTGAACGCGGTAGTATGATGTTTCTACGTTTGGCTACAGTCGTCTGGGGTATTCTCGGGACCGCATTCGGCCTTGTGATGATTCGTGCCGAGAGCGCATTGAACGTTTGGTGGCAGATATCCGGTATCTTCGGCGGGGGAATGCTTGGACTGTTCATTTTGTCGTTACTGAAGGTTCGCCTTCGTTTGTGGCAGGGCCTTGTTTCTGTTGGGGTAAGTATTGCCGTTATGAGTTGGGGGTCTTTTATGCGTGACTCTTTTATGAACAAATTCAACTTGCAGATCAAAGAATCCTGGAAATGGGCCGAGTGCGACCTCGATGTGGTCATCATCGGAGCGACCGGAACAGCAGCGCTAATGGTGGTTGCCTGTCTTTTCGGGCTGATAAATCGGAAGCAAGCCATTACTGCGGGAGAAAAGTGATTCCCACTGAAAGGACGATACGGATACGAAAAGGCTTCGCACTATCCAGTCACTTACTCTGTGACAACCATCATGATTTCTTGGCTTTTACGTCGAAGCAGTAAAGATTGTCTGCATATCTCAGGTACAG
>JBARPZ010000715.1:0-4655 GCA_049643445.1 Sedimentisphaerales bacterium | reverse complement strand
CGCCCCGAGAGTGACCAAACCCGAATGGTTTATAGCAATGTCCCCACCGTTAGTGCTGATGATTCCGCCTGTGTTGTCAAATGTTGTGCCACTGGATGTAAAATTACCACCGTATGTATCTATTGATTGGCCTATATCAACGCTAGGTCCATCACCAGGATTGCCATCTAATGCGGTAAGCGTAATATTCACAGCGTCAGGAGTACCTAAATCAGTGTCTAAAATTTGAGCATTTATAATGATGTCATCCTCAGCTTGAAGAGTCAATGTGTTATCTTTGCCACCATCCAGGTCAATCTGGTTCGATACTGTAATATCGCCATGTTCGAACCCACCACCATTAACGGTCGTTATCGTTATGCTACTTAAACCCAGTTGAGTATTCAGTGTGCCGGTATTTATGTTAGACCCAGAGCCGGTTGGCGTAAAAGGAGTTCCCGGCCAGGCAGGTGGGAAGGCATCTGCATTTGTAGATATAGTGACATCGTAAGGGTCAATAAGTAAGGAACCTGACTCACCATTCACAGCGGTTGCATTCACCAAACCAAATATTTCAACATGCTCTCGGCCAGAGACTTCTGCAAAACCACCATTGCCGGATAATGTGCCACCTTTTACTTCAATTAAAGCATCTGGCCAGAAGAGTGCAGTATCAGGTGAAAATACTGTAACATCGCCGCCGTCACCGTTGAGTCCGGCGTTTGCAGTGGTTAAACTGTCCGAACTAAGGGCAACCACCTCACTGGCCGTAAGGTCAACGCTGCCACCGTGTGAGTCCGTACCATCGGCTTGAACTGTTCCAAACTGTCCAACCCGCGTTCCTTCCATCGCTATCTGTCCGCCTTCGCTGCCTGAAGCCTTGATTGTACCGGTATTGATAACGTCTCCATCAACGGCAGTGAGTTTTATCTCTCCGGCGTTACCCGCATCGTTAGAGACAGAAAGTGAGCCGACATTTGAAATTGCCTGCGAGTAAATATCCCCCGCCGCAGCCAGTACTATTGTGCCGCCGGCAGCCTCCACCGTACCCTCGTTTAGAACACCTGAACCTTCGATTGGATCGGCTGATTCCGGCAAAGATGGCCCTTCTATCTCCAACACGATATCAGAGCCCGGCTCACCGAGGAATACTCTGTCCCCGGATGCCATCACAACATATCCGGATGGACAGCTTATGCTGCCGGAATTTGCAACCTGCCGGCCAATCAGATACACTTTTTCTGCGAAAATATCACCCTCATTGATTACTGACCCTTCACCTCCAACAAAATTGTACCGTCCATTTATAAAATCAGCATCCGTTATATTCAGCGCCGAGGCAACCAATTGGTTGACGTTGACTTTGGCTCCATTACCAAAATAAACGCCGGCCGGATTAACGAAGAAAACCCGCCCGTTAGCCAGGAGCGTGCCGTTAATATTGGTCGGATTTGCCGACAGTATCCTGTTCAGCACGGACGCACTCGTGTCTGGCTGAATAAACTGGACGATCTCAGGCCTCGAAATATCAAAACTGCTGTAATTGATAATGGCTTTGTCAGAGGCCGTTATCGTGGTGTTGTAACCACTTTGCTGAATGGACACGTTGCCATTCACGACCTGCGCGCCGTCCGGGCCCGCCAGAACCACTGGCAGTGAGGCATTGAAAAACATACAGAAAGTCAGGAAATAGACGATCACGGACCTAAATAATCTTTTTTGTGAGGACGTTCTTAAGAGATTCATATCTCTCCTCCTTATTAAAGTAATCCTACAAATTATTTCCACATTCTAACAACTTCATTAGTCAAGTGTTTTAATAACGATATCTCAAGCTAAAGTTAAATCGGCCGTCTCCCTTATCAGTCTCCTCAGTTGCCCGTAAAGGCCAGCCGTAATATATGCCTGCGTTAAAATTGTCCCCAATCTCTATAACCACGCCGGCCCCTATCGAGCCAAGCTCATGAATTTCCTGTTCGGCCCACAGCGGGCTTTTTATCTTGGCCCGGCCGTAATCAACAAAAACTAAAGGAGCCAGTTTTGTGAGCCAGGGTTTCTCCTCCTTCGACTGCTCTGATCCGGTCACGCGTTCCTGCTGGGCCTCGTTATGCTTCACGAGATCAAACTCATACTGGGCGGACATAATTATACCGCCGTCAGCAACAATCTCATCTTCCTCATAGCCCCTGACAGAATATAATCCTCCGAAGGTTGTCATTTTTGCAGGAACTAATCTCTCGTCGGAGGTTATCAGCCGGAAGGTGCCGCTAAGTCGATTAACCTTCTTCGGATCCAGATACATACTGTGACTGGCGGAAAGGTTATAAATAGTAAAATCAGCATCATCCTGTCTTAGCTGGATGTCCACCTCGTCATCGGTACCACTCACATTTGTAAACGTGTTGAATGAGACGGACGTATCAGACAAATCCTCCGAACGATGGAGATGGACCCCCGCACCAAACAGGTCCATGTCAACATCAGTTGCTATTCCCAGGGAAGGCGTTACTTTACTTCTTTCGTGAGAATAGGAACCTGTAATGTCAAAAAACCAGTCATCCTTCTGAAAAAGGTTGTAACTCAGAATGCCGCCATAGAACGAGCCGTTACCTATGAAATCAATTCCTGTCACGCCCGGTGTGTCGAACTGGCTGTAACCGGCATAAAGATTAAGACGTAAACGAGGCGTGAAAACCGGAAGGTTATAACTGCCGAAAAGTGCGTATTCGTCCTCTATCCCTTTCTCCCAGGGAGCTTGATACATGACGGAGAATTTGTCATCAATACCTGTAAGATTTGTATTGATGATGCCAAATCTTGGTGACCATTGCCTGTCCTCTGTGCCTGCGTTATCTGCCTGCAGGTACCAGTGCCATGGATTTGATTCATATACATCATAGGTCAGGTTGAGGGCATTAGGCTCGGTACTTCTCGAGATAACTGCGCTAACATATCTATCCGGATTGAGGTTGAGCAGATTCACATAATTGCCAAGTTCTTTTTTCTTGATTACCTCACCTGTTTGTGCAGGCGACCAGGAGTGAAGCACGGAGTCCTTCAAATATCCTTCTTTCTGCTCCTGGCGGTCGAAATCGTACCTTTCTATCGTAACCTTTGCTACCTTCCCTTCGATGACCTCTATTGGCAAAATCTTGTCTCCAAATTGTGCTTCACCCTTGACCGCTTGAGCCGGGACGTATACATAAATACCGACGTACCCCTTCTCCTGGTATATTGAGAGTACATACTTTGTTAAACCCTGTATGCTCTTAAGTGAAACCTCTCGGTCTTTTCCCGGTTCAACAACAATATCAAGTAAAGCTCGAAAGTCGTAAATCTCATCAACAGCTGCACCTTCCTTTGCAGAAGGTTTATAGATAAGCGGCATGTTCTCCAACACCTCTGCCGTAGAAACCAGATTGTTGCCGCTTATGCGTAGTTCTTTCACAACAAAACGTGGACTTGTGTCTTCGGGAAGCGCAAGTGCATGTACGGCTAAATTTGTCTCGTCCTCCAGAGTCTCTAATAAGCTGTCCAGTGCTTTTTCCAGTTCTGCTTTCTTGGTCTCTGCTTCGGTTTCTGCTGTCCCGGCAGATGTAAGAACAAGAAGGCACATCAGTATTACTATGGCTGACCATCTCGGAAAGCTCATCTGTATCCTCCACAAAGAAACAGGAACTTATACCTTATCTTTAATAGCAAACAGTTACTAAACAGATGGCAACGTCGTGCGCTGGTTCAGAATGGGTGTATCTCCAACCCTAAGGTTCTTACGCCTAATTAAATAAGAAGGATACACAAAACATCACCATCTTTTATTCCTGGAAGCAAATCGACCTCCCTGCCATAGCCTTATATTATCCCAGAAAGAGCCATCTTTGTAAAGACAAAAATTGATAAAATTACTCATATTTTATATTAAGTTCATCGTGTTTTACCTACTTTGATACAGTTATTCCCACTCCGTAGAACAGTGAGAGCACTATTATATTATTTGTTCGCCTACGGACAAGCAATGGAAAAATAAAGAGGAAAAAAAATAGCTAATACTAAGCAAGATAATCCAGCGCCAGCCGCGTATTTATGGGACGTTGAGGCGAAAATCCTCATAATATCAAAAATACAACCGGACTTATTTCCGGCAAACTTTGGTTTATATGCTTGCCGTTTACCAACTCAAAACTAAACACTCAAAACTCAAAACTAAAAACTAAATATCCCCCTGTAGTCCGTAATAATCTGCGCAATAAGTGGTTAAAAATCTGCCTGCCCCGCCAGTCCCTGCATGCAGTAGGCAGGGATCCAGCTATTTATGGGTTAATAAAGCACTTTTTTCCCCCTTCTTTTTCCCGAATCCCTGCATGCAGTAGGCAGGGATCCAGACGTCTTTTTCACTTTTCCCTTGTCACTTTTCCCTTTTTTTGATAATCTCCCCCTAATTGCGTGATGTATAAATGGGATTTTCTTAAAAAAACGCCGCCTAAATACCGGCAACTATCGACTAAATATGAAACATGAGATATTAAACTGTTTGAAGGGATTTGCGGGGTTTTGGAGATTTATAATGAAGTCTCTTACTTATGTTCTCAAAATTACTGCTATTGCCCTGAACACTTATTTCTCTGCCTGGCTTTTATTATTCGTTTGTAGTGGCTATGGCGGCCACCCTCTAAGCC
>JBARPZ010000714.1:0-5559 GCA_049643445.1 Sedimentisphaerales bacterium | reverse complement strand
GGTAATATTAACCGGGCGGTTTATCTGCTCATCGAGTGTCTCCTCTAAATTCTCCGCTATCTGGTGGGCATCAGCAACACTCAAATCCGGGGCAACGAGGATGTGAAGGTCGAGAAATACTTCTCTGCCGACTGTGCGGGTCCGCAACTTATGCCATTGATGTATCGAGGAATTGTCATTGATTATATTCTTTATATGCTCAATCGTATCCGAATCAACCGCACGTTCCGTCAGTTCGCTCAAGCAATCTCTAATTATCCGAATAGCAACCAGGATTATCATCAGGCCGACCCCAACCGCAGCCATCTGGTCGCCGTACTTAAAACCGAACTTGAGCGAGATAAAACCTGCAACAACGGCAACCGAACTTAACGCATCGGAGCGGTGATGCCAGGCATTCGCATAAAGAGCGGAGCTGTGCGATTTGATCGCAATTCTCTTTGTCATCCTGTAAAGTAATTCTTTGACAACAACTGAAATTAACGCGACGAAGAGCACTACAAAGCGAGGCGTTGAATATTTACCTGCCGCCATATCAATAGCTGCACGGTAAATCATAACTGCACCCACGACTATCAGGGCCGCTCCTATGAAAGCGGCTGCAAACGTTTCAGTCCGACCATGCCCGTATTGATGCTCCTCGTCAGGCTGCTTTGACCCGAAGTGAACACCCAGCAAAACGGCAATGTCGGTGGTCATATCAGAAATGGAGTGGATTCCATCGGCAACAAGAGCCATCGACCCGGCTAAATAACCAACGACAATCTTGATAACTGCCAGAATGATATTTACGACCATGCCGAGATACGTAATCGATTTTATTTGCTTGCCGGCAATTCTCTGTTTGTCATTGTCCATATGCTGCTCAGCTTAAGATATTCCTGCGGATATTCGAAACTGTATCGATATATTTTTGAGCGATAGTCTGGTCCTTTGCTTCGACGATAATCCTCATTACCGGCTCGGTATTACTGGTCCTCAAGTGCAGCCAGCCATCGTCAAAATCGAATCGGCAGCCGTCAGCAGTGTCAAGCCTGGCATCAGTCAAGGCCTCTTTTGCCAAATCCAGGATTTGCTGAGCCTGTGATTTCTCTGCAGCGAATTTGTCTTTACTCATATAGTAACCGCCAATCTCACTGACCAATTCACTTATGCTTTTTCCTGTCTCTGCCATTAATTGCAGCACAAGAGCAATACCCACAAGGCTGTCACGGATGGGACCTACCCGCAAATCGATTACACCGCCGTTGCCTTCTCCGCCGATGATACAATCGTGTTCGAGCATCGCTTTCGCGACATTGGCCTCGCCGACAGGGGTGCGAATAACCTGTCCGCCGGCCTCTTTGGCAACATCGTCGAGCATCCTCGAAGTTGAAAGATTCGTTGCCGCCTTGCCTGTTTTCTTACTAAAAATATACTTTGCAGCCAAAGCAAGAGTATACTCTTCGCCAATATAAGTTCCGGTTTCGTCAACGATTGCCAATCTGTCAGCATCGGGGTCCTGGGCAAAACCGATTTCGGCCCGGCTGGTTTTTACCGCTTCACAAAGACCGGTCAAGTTCTCAGCGATGGGCTCAGGAGTATGGGCAAAAACACCGGTGGGCTCATCATTTATCGCAGTTACTACACAGCCAAGTTCGGCGAGCAGTTTTTTCGTAACCCGCCCCCCTGCTCCGTTGACACTGTCCAGAACGACGTTGAATTTTCTTGCGGCGGTCGCCTCTTTGTCAACAATCGCCAAGACCTTGGCGACGTGAACGGCATCAGCCTGTTTATTTGAAGCTGCCCGGCCGAAATCTTGCGAATCGACAAAAGTAAATTGCTTATCAAAAAAACATTGCTTGATTTGCTCTGCTGCATCTGGCGGTGGAGCCATGCTGTTGTCGAGTAGCAATTTGATGCCGTTGTACTGGGCTGGATTATGCGAAGCAGTGACAACTACGCCGCCGCCGCAGCCGAGTTCTCTTACCATAATGCCTACACAAGGCGTGGTTACAAGCCCTAAATCAATTACATCAACTCCCACCTTGCACAATCCTTCTGTAACGGAAGATTTCAGCATTTGGCCGCTTTGTCGAGAATCCCTGCCGATACACACTGATAATTTCTCTTTTTTGCCTGCGGCTCTGTCTTTCAGGAATGTACCAAAGGCACAGCCGTATTCTTTGGCAACTGAAGCAGTGAGGTTCTCTCCGATGATACCTCTCAAACCGCTGATACTTATTATTAATTGTTCAGCCATACCAAAAGTTCTCTTCGTTGCCACCCAACGAGTATCGAAAATCGAGTATCGAGTGTCGAGAATCAGTCCAGCTTGCAGACGTAAAGTTCGTTTACAAAGTCAAGTTTGCCGAGTTCTTCAATGGCTTTGGCGTCGGGTTCTCTGTCGAGACTGACGGCAAGCATGGCCTTTTGCTCCGCTGGTTTTTGTCCTACGCCCATCGTGCAGATATTGATATTATGCCTGCCACAAACGGTCCCAACGAAACCAATTACCCCTGGCTTGTCGTCGTTAAAGATGACCATGACCGCCCCTTGTGGAGTCATTTCTACATTGAAGCCATCGATTTCGATGATACGCGGCAGAGTCCCACCGAAGACTGAACCGGTCACAGTGCGTGTAACCTTATCGGTGACGACTTTGGCGCTGAAACTTGAAGCCACATCCTTGGCCATTGTATTTTTCGTCTCATCGATGCTTATGCCGCGTTCCTTGGCAAGGACAGGGACATTGACCATATTCAGGGGCATTTCAAAATGCCGCTGCAGCAAACCGATTGCAAAGCTAAGAGTGACCGGTTCGGCGGCCATTTCGGCAATCGAGCCGCGATACTGTACCTCGACGTTCTTGATTTGGCCTGGTGCAATGGTACTGACCAGTGTGCCTATTCGCCGGGCAAGCTCAGCATATTGACTCACAATCGGTGGTACGGCTCCCGCTGTAGAAGGAGCATTCAGGGCATTACTGACCTGGCCGCCCTTGATGGCATCGACAAGGATTTGTGCAGCTTCGACGGCCACCTCAATTTGGGCTTCACTGGTGCTGGCACCTAAATGAGGCGTAACCAAGCAATTTTCAGACTCAGTAAAACGTGTATTTTCAGGCGGCTCCGTAGGATAAACGTCCAAAGCAGCACCGGCGATACGCTTTTGGGCCAGTGCATCATACAGTGCGTCTTCGTTGATAATTCCGCCCCGCGCCGTGTTGATTAATCGGACGGTGGGTTTCATCATCTTGATCTGCTCGGCATCAATTATATTCAGAGTTTGCTCATTTCTCGGTACGTGGACCGTAATATAATCGGCCTTCTTGAAGACATCTTCGATGGTTTTAGTTACATCGACGCCAAGTTTTTCCGCGTCAGTGGGTGCGGCAAACGGGTCATAGCCCAAAATCTTCATATTGAAAGCCTTTGCCATGTTTGCAACAGCCATACCGATTCTGCCCAGACCTATCACCCCGAGGACTTTGTTGTTTAGCTGGTTGCCCATATATTTCTTTCTGTCCCAGGCACCGCCTTTCAGACTGTTGCAGGCTGGGACAACATTCCGGCTCATTGAAAGAATCATAGCCATTGTGTGCTCTGCGGCACTGAGAGTATTACCGCCCGGCGTATTCATAACCAGGATTCCCTTTCGGGTGGCTTCCGGAATGTCGATATTATCCACGCCGACACCCGCCCGGGCGATTGCCTTTAGCTTGCCGGGTTCGTCCAGGACCTTGGCCGTAACCTGTGTGCCGCTTCGAATAATCAGCCCATCGTGTTCACCGATAATCCTGGCTAATTCATCTTCGCTAATACCGGTTTTAACGACTGCTTCAACACCATCCATCGAATTGAGCAAATCAATTCCCTGCTGTGCAAGCTTGTCTGTAATCAGGACCTTAATCACTGTAAAACTCCAAATAAGTGTTCCTTCTTATGCTTTTCCCGAATGACGCGATTTCTATGGTAGGCAATTATAATTTTTACCTGCAATAGTCCAGAAAATACCTTTTTCTTTTACACGGCCACGTCTATTTTGCGGCCAGCGCCCGGGCCAATGTTACCGCCCAGCCGGCAAAAATAATAACTATCAGGGCCAGGATTATATGCTTTATTTTAACTTCGGTAAAGAATCGGTTGATAAAACCGGAATATACTCCCAAAACAGCTATAAAGAAAGCAAAAAACGCGACAACAACAATGACAGAGCACAAAAATGCAATGGCTGGCTGGGTATAAAACGCACCATTATGACCGAAGATTTCGCCCCGTGCAAACTTATATACCGAAGTGGTCATTCTACAAGTTGGACAGGGTAAGTCGTATTTTTTCTCAAAGCCGCAGCCGTAAGGAGACAGGCTGATTTTATAATGAGCCGCCAACCAGAGCAATCCGAAGAAAGCAACCACTCCTAAGAAAACAAGGGCCGCTCTAATCCGCTGGCGACGCGATGCACGGCAGAAAAATTTCGATTTATTTAACTGTTGGCTTGCTTGCATAACAACGTTAAAATAGGGCAATATTACGGTTCTGTCAAGTTTAGAGCACGAAAGGCAAGATATGGTATTAGAGCAGAGACACATCAGTAGGATGCTGGAAACCGGCATTGTTGCAGCGCGTCTGGCCGGGCAGCGTGCAATGGAAGAATTAAACTTCATCAAGGCTTCGCTAAAGAACAATAAAAGTGAAATGGTCACGGAGACTGATGCCCGGTGCCAGCAGATAATCGTTGAGCGAATCAAAGAGACTTATCCGGACCATGGTTTTATCGCCGAGGAAGGCGGTGAAAACAAGTTTTTCAAGCAGGCGCCGAGAGGAGCTGAGCACATCTGGTGGGTAATCGACCCGTTGGATGGAACGAACAATTTTGCACACCGGATGCTTTTCTTTACTACCAGTATCGCAGTAATGCATGAGGGTGAGCCGATTGCAGGCGTGATTTTCGAGCCGGCCACAGACTCGATGTTCACGGCCGTCAAGGCCCATGAGGCACAATTGAATGGCAGGAGAATCACTGCCGGCAAAGAGAAAATGGATAAATTTTCAAGCGTTGGCCTGGACAGCCATTTCGATAACGACGTGCCGGGCTGGGCCTGCGAAATTATGCTGCGGACAAGATTTCGCAATTTAGGCTCAACAGCCCTGCAGCTTGCCTATGTGGCAAAGGGCAGTCTTATCGCAACAATCAACTCTTGTCCGAAATTATGGGATATTGCCGCCGGGGCCCTGATTGCTGAGGCTGCGGGGGCTGTTGTGAGCGACTGGCAAGGTGGTAAAATCTTACCTGTCGATTTGGACAGCTACGAAGGACAGGAATTACAGGTGATAGCGGCCAACAAGAAGGTTCACACCGAGTTGTTAAAGCTCCTAAAGTCCTAACAACCAAGTGTCTTTTCCATTTCTTTTGCATATTTGGACGTATTTCAAGGTTTTTAAGGATTTTTTTCTGGATTTTGAAGGCAGTTCCGGTTATAATTTAGATAAGGTTTAAACGGGGTGATAGTGTGTAAATATGGAAGGAGTTATTATGACCAGAACTGCGGCTCTTATCAAATACCTGTTTCTGGGATTT
>JBARPZ010000713.1:0-10308 GCA_049643445.1 Sedimentisphaerales bacterium | reverse complement strand
ATAGATGCGATGTACGGTGACGGTTTCGAGTATAGATGGGCGATCGTTGACGGATTGTGGGTTTGCACTATTGGTGGCGATGTGGATTCGGCTATACGCAAGCTGATTGATGAGGTCAAAGCAGGTGAACCGGAGCAAATGGCTGCTGAAATGAAGGCGGCTTTAACATTACTACCGGAAGCGGGCAGGGCTGACTTTATGGGGACGTACAACTTTCTGCGGTTGTTCAAGATGATGGGAGCTATGGCTGGAGCTTTCATGCCTGTGCCGATGCCTTTGGCAAAGATGGATATTTCGACCAGGAGCAATATTGTATTTGCGGGCAAGGCAGGTAACAATAGGATGACTGTGGATATTGCTCTTCCGAAAGAGCATCTGACCGAGATAGTAGCGGCCTTTCAGCCGCTTTTGGGTCAATCGCGTGAGCAGGCCAAACGTGTTGCCTCTATGAGCAACTTACGACAAATAGCATTGGGCTGCTTGTTATACGCAGAAGAAAATGAGCGGAAATTGCCGCCTAATCTTCAAGTTCTTGTTGAAAAAGGTTATATTAAGAAGCCGGAAATTCTTGAATCGCCTCGTAAGCCGAAGGCTTTTAAAGGACCCAGCTACGTATACATTCCTGGGCTGGAAACGCGGATTGACAAAACCCACGTTATTATTATAGCCTATGAGAATCCTGCATTCTGCAGCGACAGGATTAGTGCAGCTTTTCTGGATGGTCACGTTAAGGCAATGGATCAAGCGGAATTCATGGAAAGACTCAAAGAAACTTACAAACAGCTCGGTAGAGAGATGCCGGAGATTAAATTCAAGGACTCCACAAAACCCGAGCTTTAGAAAAACTTTCTAATAGAACAGCCGAGAATGCAGCAACAGAAAGTTGGGCAAATTGGGCTATTTTGTGGCTTTTAACTGGTGATAATCAATTTTCACGAGGCGATGCTGCATAATGCCCCGAACATCTGTCATAAAAATCTCTATCTTGGCAGGAACAAAAACGCCGCCTTTCTCAACTTCTTGATAGTTATAGCCCCGAACAGCTAAAGTCGTGCCTCTGTCAACACCTAAAAACAATAGCATATCAACTAAAGAATTGCCCCTGTTCTGATAGAAAACAAGTTTAGGCTGAATTGGTGCACTGTCAGGTTTATCAGGCCTGACTCGTTCAATTGGATAATACCATCGTCCTTCGATTTTGACCGGATTGGTACGCTTGATTAATTCAGCTTGACCCTCTAAAAGCCGTACCGGTGTCGTTGTGATATCGAGAATCGCTTTTGCAAAATCTTCAGCTCCCAGGCCGTCTGGCAGAAAATCACCCTGCTTTGTTCCTTCTATTACCGTGAAGCCGGCCGGCGAAAGTTCCCAAATGAATTTACCTTGAGGCTCCTGAGCCGAAATACGTATTAAATTCGACCACGGGTAAATCTCGTGTTGCTGTTTTGTCAGGTAGTAACTACCATCCTGCTGGTAAAAAGCAACCACACAATCAAATTCGATTCTTTGTGTTTTAGTCCAGGGTTGAAGCCCACCAGTCGCTTCGATCGCCTGTGATATATAGGGCGGTTTGGGAGCTGACACATCCACCTTCTGTTCCTGCTCGCATCCTGCAATGGCTAAAAGCGTTACAGAAGTGAGCCAAATTGTTCTGGAAAGCCAATTCATCATTTTCCGTCCCCTACCTGTTAATTATTTTGTGTCTTATATTTGACATTACGCTTCACTATTCTGTCCGCAGGATAATTTCGCAAGCTGCTCCATCAGAGCATACCTTTGCACCGCATCCTTGCTGGCGAGTTTCATCAGTTCCGCCGCGACCTCCGGCTTTGACTGCTTCAGGCTTCGATAGCGATTCTCGCCGTAAGCGTATTCTTCGAAGTCCAGCGTCGGTGCTTTCGAATCAAGCTGCAAGGGGTTTTTGCCATCTTCTTTAAGCTGCGGATTGAATCTGTATAAAGGCCAGTGACCTGAGTTGACTGCCTGCTTCTGATGCTCGCATCCCTTGACCAGGTTAAAACCGTGGGCGATACAGTGTGAATAGGCGATTATGAGCGACGGTCCGGGGTAACTTTCGGCCTCGACAAAGGCCTTTACTGTCTGATTGGGATTTGCCCCCATTGCGACCTTTGCGACATAAATATTGCCATAAGTCATAACCAGTAGTCCGAGGTCTTTTTTAGGCCTGGGTTTTCCCGCTGCCGCAAATTTAGCCACGGCCGCTCTCGGCGTCGACTTCGACATCTGACCGCCTGTATTGGAATAGACCTCCGTATCCAAAACGAGCAGGTTGACGTCGACTCCACTTGCCAGGACGTGGTCCAACCCTCCGTATCCGATATCGTAAGCCCATCCGTCACCGCCAAGCCCCCAAACCGATTTGCGTACAAGATAGTCTGCAACAATCAATAGCTGTTTGCAATCTGTGCAGTCACTTTTGTTGCACTGTTCTTTGAGTTTCTCTACACGAGCCCGCTGCTGTTCAATAGCACTCTGCTGCAGTTCATCGGCCAATGTTGCCGTTCGGATTTCCTCAGCCCGTTGTTTATCAACACAGCCTGCTTCGGCAACCTTATCCAGTAGAGTCAAAGCGCGTTCTTTGAATTTGTCAACCGTCAGACGCATACCCATTGCAAACTCAGCGGTGTCCTCGAATAAACTATTACTCCATGTCGGCCCTCTGCCGTCCTCCCTCTTTGTATATGGTGTCGTCGGCAGATTTCCCCCATAAATCGAGGAGCAGCCCGTTGCATTGCCAATCATGGCCCTGTCACCGAATAGCTGAGTCAGCAGCTTTACATAGGGCGTTTCGCCGCAGCCGGCACAGGCACCGGAATATTCAAATAAAGGTTGAATCAACTGGCTTCCCTTCACGGAGTCGGCCTTGAACAGTTTTGGGTCCGTGTTTGGGATAGAAAGGAAGTATTCATAATTATCACGTTCCTGCAAACGAAGTGGTTCCTGCAGGCTCATATTGATTGCCTTTCTTCCCGTTGGCTGTTTGTTCTCATCTTTTTCCTGGGCGGGGCAATTGGCTACGCAAAGGCCGCAGCCGGTGCAGTCCTCCGGGGCCACCTGGACGGTAAATTTCATCCCGGCGAATTCTTTACCTTTTGCGTCAGTACTTTTGAAGGTCTCAGGAGCATCTTTGAGATATTTTTCATCATAGACCTTAACTCTTATAGCAGCGTGTGGACAAATCAGTGAGCATCTGGCGCACTGAATACAGATTTCAGGCACCCACTGTGGAATATCCACGGCGATGTTGCGTTTTTCATATTGTGTAGTTCCGGTGGGGAATTTGCCATCGACCGGCATCTTGCTGACAGGGAGCTTATCTCCACGAAGCGCTATCATTTCCGCGGTTACTTCTTTGACAAAAGCGGGAGCATCTTCCGGGACCGGCGGCCGCATCTTTATCTTGCTGGTCACCTTATCAGGAACCTTCACTTCGTAAATTTTCTCGAGGGCGGCATCAACAGCCGCATTGTTCATTTCAACGATTTTTTCTCCCTTCTTTCCATAGGTTTTCTTGACGGCATCTTTAATGGCTTTTACCGCCGTCTCAATAGGAATAATGTTGCTGATTTTGAAAAACGCGGTCTGCATAATGACATTGATTCTTGGCCCCAGCCCTATTTCCTGAGCAATGGAAATGGCGTCAATAATGTAGAACTTCATTTTCTTGTCGATTATGTATTTTTGCACTTCCTGGGGCAAAGTGTCCCACACTTCATCCTTGTTATGGCTGGTGGTCAGCAAAAAGGTGGCACCTTCACGTGCTGAAGAGAGCATATCATACTTTTCGAGAAAGATTGGGTTATGGCATGCAATAAAATTGGCTTCACTTACAAGATAAGGCCTGCGAATCATCTGTTCACCAAATCGCAGATGTGACGTGGTAACAGTACCGGCCTTTCTCGAATCATAAACAAAGTAGCCCTGTGCGTAATTATCGGTTGTCTCGCCGATGATTTTTATGGAATTTTTATTTGCACCTACCGTCCCGTCGGCTCCAAGGCCAAAAAACATTCCGGAAAGAAGCCCTTTGCTGGAAATCTCAAAAGAATCGTCAACATCCAGGCTGGTATTCGTAACATCGTCAATAATACCTACCGTAAAACCTTTCTTGGGTTTTTCGGCATCGAGATTATCAAAGACAGCCTTGACCATAGCCGGCGTAAAGTCCTTCGAGCCCAGTCCATATCTTCCCCCGATTATTAGCGGATACTTCTGGAAAGCTGTTTGTCCCTCATCCATTGCTTCGCCGACAGCGGTCCGAACGTCCAGGTATAACGGCTCACCGAGTGAACCAGGTTCCTTCGTTCTGTCTAATACGGCGATTTTCTTAACGCTTTTTGGCAGGCAGTCAACAAAATGCTTTCTGCTAAACGGCCTGTAAAGTCTAACTTTCACCACGCCGACTTTTTCGCCTTTGGAGGCCAGGAACTCAGCTGTGTCGTGTGCTGTGTCGGCTGCTGAACCCATAATAATAATGACTTTCTCCGCATCATCGGCACCGACGTAATCAAACAAATGGTAACTGCGCCCGACGAGTTTTGCAAATTTATCCATCGCATCCTGTACAATCTGCGGAGCAGATAAATAATATTTATTAACCGTCTCTCTGCCCTGAAAATAAACATCCGGATTCTGTGCGGTGCCGCTAATCATAGGTTTGTCAGGGCTTAGTGCTCTGGCTTTATTTTGAGCAATAAGTTCATCATCAATCATCGCTCGCATATCATCGAATGATAGCTGCTCAACCTTCTGAACTTCGTGGCTGGTCCTGAAACCATCAAAGAAATGTAAGAAGGGCACTCGTGAGGCCAACGTCACCTGCTGAGCGATAAGCGCGAAGTCCATTACCTCCTGAACGTTGCACGAAGAAATCAAGCCAAAGCCGGTCTCGCGACAGGTCATTACATCCGAATGGTCGCCGAATATTGAAAGTGCCTGGCAGGCTAATGAGCGAGCTGATATGTGAAAGACCGTTGGCAGCAGTTCGCCGGCAATCTTATACATACTTGGAATCATCAGCAAAAGACCCTGCGAAGCCGTGAAAGTAGTGGTTAAGGCACCTGTCGCCAGTGCACCATGTACAGTCGCCGCCGCACCACCTTCCGACTGCATCTCCGTAACCGAAGGAACCGTTCCCCAGATGTTTGGCTCACCCTTGGCTGTCCTTGCGTCGGCGATTTCTCCCATAACTGAACTCGGAGTTATTGGATATATCGCGATAACTTCGTTTGTGGCGTGGGCAACGTATGCTGCCGCCGAGTTGCCATCAATTGTAACAATTTTGCGATCCATAAGTTCTCCATCTTAACCAAGAAACCACAATTAACATAAATAAAGTCGTTAGCCCATCCAGTAGGACTTAAAAAACCGTGTTATTTGATACACTCTGACAGATTGTAATGTCAGCACAGCGATTCCACCAACGAGCCTGGAAAGACTCTTTATACAACCTATTCCTTCATTAGGCAATGGAAATTTTGCCAGAATTGAGAACTGTGACAAAAGGAGGCATAAAATTACTGCTCGATGCCAAAATATTCGAGCCATTGTTTAGTTTCGCTCTCACTTAGTCCCACGCGTTTGGCTTCGGGCTCTTTTACCGGCTTTTTTCGCTTTAACTGCTTCTGGAGATTGCCCCAGAATATTTCTGATTTTACCGCGGTCGCTCTTCTTGTCCGGGCTGAATCCCGGAGTCTTCGGTCGCTACTAACAACAGTCAATCTCTTTGGTGCGGTGCTTGCTTTAATCTTGTTCTCGATGACAGAATCGGCATCGGTTCCCAGGCCGGCAAAGAAGACCTCAAGATTTGCAATGTTATCGAATTGGCTTTTGTCCCTCGGTCCGGTCCCGTCAAAAACAATCTCGCCCTTTTCACTGACCGCATTCATATACTTGCTTATAATCCGGCACAATTGGATATCACTGATTGGCTCGGAGTCTTCGTTTATCTTTACAATCGAATGCAGCAAATTATGACCGTCAATAATAATCATAGTTCGTAGTTCATTGTTCGTAGTTCGTTGTTCGTTGTCTGGGGATTCTTAACTACGAACTACATATTATTTACGCTTCAAATCTTATCTCGCCGCCGACGATTGTTTTCTCGACTTTTCCGGTAACTTTCCAGCCGTGATATGGACAGTTTTTGCTTTTGGAGTGGAATTTGTTTACGTCAATCTCATACTCGGCCTTCGGGTCAATAATAGTAACGTCGGCCTGTTTGCCAACTCCAAGTGTGCCTTTATCAACTCCGATTATCTTGGCCGGCATTTCTGTCATTAATCGGATGAGTGCCGGCCAGTCCAGAATACCAGGCTCTATTAACGCCTTGACGAAAAGAGCCAAAGCGCATTCCAGAGAAGCTATGCCAAACGGAGCAGCTAAAAATTCGAGTTCCTTCTCGCTTTGCAGATGCGGAGCGTGGTCTGAGACGAGAGCGTCAATCAGTCCTTCGGCTATGGCTTCTTTTAGAGCCTCAATATCTTTGGATGACCGCAAAGGCGGGTTTACCTTATAATTGGTGTCATATTCGGCGCAACATTCCTCGGTCAGGAGCAAATGATGCGGCGTGACCTCACAGGTAATCGGCAGGGAGTCTTTTTTAGCGGCCCTTATCAGCTCAACCGAGCCTGCAGTTGAAATATGCTGGGCGTGATAGCGAATCCGCCCGGGGCGGATTTTTTTGACGAGCTGAATATCGCGCCACAGCATTGCTTCTTCTGCCAGCAGGTCTATACCTGGAAGTCCCAATATAGTGGAATAGTAACCAGAGTTCATCACACCATTGCCGGCAAAAGCATTGTCCTGGCAATGTTGAGCTATAACGACGTCAAACATATCGGCGTATTTTAAGGCCCTTAGCATAACCGCCGGGTCCTGCACCCCCCTGCCGTCATCGGTAAAACCAACGGCCCCGGCCTCAGCCATAAAGCCCATTTCTGCAAGCTCGACACCTTCTAAATTTTTTGTCATTGCCCCCATTGTATATACGTGTGTTTTTCTTGCCTTCCTTGCCTTTCTATGAATGTATTCGACATCCGTTTCATTTTCTATAGGCGGATTAGTATTGGGCATGCAGACAACGGAAGTAAAACCGGCTGCCACAGCGGCGGCTGAGCCGCTTGCTATTGTTTCTTCTTCTTCGTCGCCCGGCTCACGAAAGTGAACGTGGATATCAATTAAACCGGGTGTTACTAATTTTCCGGTGGCGTCGATAATTTTCTGCGCCGGTTTTTCAACATTGCCTACATCTGCAACTTTGTCATCGACGATAAGCACATCACATTCTGTGTCAATGCCGTTTGCAGGGTCTATCACCCGTCCATTTTTTATAAGAATTTCAGTTTTCACAGTGAAATCACCAATTATCGATTCGTAATTGCCGCTCCCTGATTAACCAGGAATAACACGGCCATTCTCACAGCCAAACCATTGGTTACCTGATCGAGGATAACACTGTTTCGGCCGTCGGCGACCTCGCTTTCTATCTCCAATCCTCTGTTAATCGGCCCGGGGTGCATAACCAGAATGTCCGGCTTTGCCTTTTTCATACGCTCAACAGTCAGCCCGAAATAGTGCGAGTATTCTCTCACCGACGGAAACGGATTTCCTCCGAGCCGTTCGAATTGGATCCGCAGCATATTTATCACATCAACTTTTTCAATAACCTCATCGAGTGAATAGCTTACGCTGACCGGCAGCTCGCTTGCCCTGCTCGGCATAAGTGTCGGCGGACCGACAAATATAACTTCGGCACCGAGCTTGGTCATGGCCCACATATCACTGCGGGCAACACGAGAGTGCGCTATATCGCCGACAATTGCTATTTTCAAGCCCTCAAGAGTTCCTTTGATTTTGCGAATGGTATAGACATCCAACAGACCCTGCGTTGGATGTTCACAGAAACCGTCGCCGGCATTAATAACACAAGCATTAATATTCCTGCTCAAGAGTTTCGGCGTGCCACCTGCGCTGTGCCGAATCACGACAATATCAATCCCCATTGCTTCCAGATTCCTGGCTGTGTCCAGGAGTGTTTCACCTTTACTTACGGCGCTGGCTTTCTTCGTGAATTCTATAACATCTGCGCTTAAACGGTTTGCGGCTAAAGCAAAGCTGTTCCGCGTTCGCGTGCTGTCTTCAAAGAACAAATTCACTACAACCTTGCCGCGTAAAGGGGGGGCTTTTTTGACCGAACGAGTGCTTATCTGTTCGAAACCCCTGGCTGTGTCCAGAATATATGTAATATCCTCGGTGCTGAGTTCCCTCAGCCCAAGTAAATGCTTGCGGTGCCACTTGAACTGTTTGCTTTTTCTTTTTAGTGCCATAATCTCGTATATGCGTTAATGCGTAAACGAGTGTATGCGTGTATATTTACTCAATAACAACCTCTTCTTTTCCATCCGATTCGGAAAGGAAAACCTGCACTAATTTGCCAGGTGCAGCATCAGTTTCGTAGCCGGCGTAATCAGCTTGTATGGGGAATTCCCTGCCGACTCTGTCAACCAGTACGGCTAACTTTATGGCCTTTGGCCTGCCTAAATCTATAATGGCATCCATCGCTGCCCGCGTAGAGCGGCCGGTATATAAAACATCATCAACCAAAATAATAATTTTATCGTCTATATCGAAGCCGATTTCTGTGGTTCGAACCTTCGGCTGGGCGGTACCCTGCGGTGAATTCAAATCGTCCCTGTAAAGCGTTATATCCAATGTTCCAGATGGCACTTTTTTCCCGAGCTGATGCGATAATTGGCCCGATAACCTTTGGGCGAGAATTTCACCCCTACTGCGAATGCCAATAGCGACAATATCCAATTCGTTGGGTGTATCAGCAATAATACGGCCTGCGAGATCCTTAAGAATCCGCTCGATTTGTTCAGAATTCAAAATAACTTTCATATTTACGGCAAACCTTTATCAAAGCTGAGCACCAAAATCGGCTTGATTATAGCAATTAAATCCAAGTTAAGCAAGGTTTCTAAATTAAGTTTTCAAAAACCGCCTTTTCAATACTAAAACACGCTACAATTGCAAAAATCAGCCCAACAATATACTTGAAAGTCAAACCATTTTATGGTATCATATTGTTAAGGATTTAAGAGCAAGAATGTCCAAGCTAAGGAGGTCGACAGCCGGAGGAACAATCTTGCGTGTTTTGTTTATTGTCGTTACCTCCGGAGTGGGGGATATGGTGCAAAGTCCTAAAATATTGTTCTTATTGGCCCTGATGACAAGCGTTGCATCAATGACAGCACCTCTACGTGCTGTCGAGGATGCAGAAATAACGCTTCATCCGAAAGCACTTCACCGCACTGGAATCTATGCTTTGAGAGATATAGACCCGAATTTGACAGGCACAGGCGTACAATTCGCTGTTATCAGCCGAAGCATCACTTATATCGACTACGAACCACAAAATGATTATCGCCCAAGCATTGGGCATAACTGTTTCAAAGGCATGGAATTTGGTTTTCACAACCAGGATAAACCACTGCCGGCAATTTCACCCCACTCAACAGCCATTTGCTCTATACTGTTCGGTGACGACCCTGACGCATCTAATCCAGAATTGGGAAAATTCTATTATCAGGGTGCCACACCACAGGCCCAAGCCGATATCTATGAATTCTGGCACTTTGTAATTAATAACGTATTCGGTCACGTTCCCCCGGATGCAGATATTGTATCTGCCAGTATCGGCGATCCATGTGAATATTGGTGGACAAGGGGTATTGAATCGTTGGTAGAACACCACGGCCTTATTGTTGTCGCCAGCATAGGCAACGGCTTAAAAGCCAATGACCCTCTTCTTTATCCTGCTGCCGCGGCAAATGTCATCGGCGTGGGAGTCATCGATTCGGTGAACGCCGAAGACCTTGCAACCAATCTGGCAAATTTCTCACTTGCCTACCCGGATCATTCGAGTCTCGGCCCAACCATCGACCTGCGATGCAAACCGGATATCGTCGCTCCGGGAAATTGTCTGGCTGCTAATGTCAACGAACCCAACGTCTATGAGCCAACCGGCGATTGGTCGAGCTTCTCAACGCCAATAGTTGCCGGAACAATCGGCCTGCTCGTTCAGAAATCAAAACAGGACCCGGCTTTGAGCGCAGCACTTTCACCGGAAGGCGGAAACTGCGTAATGAAAGCTATCTTGATGAATTCGGCAACCAAACTGCCCTACTGGCACAAAGGCCGGCTGGAAAAAGATGATGACAACCAGGTGCCCCTGGATTACATTCAAGGTGCGGGGATGTTAAATGCTGTTGGTGCCTATAAGCA
>JBARPZ010000712.1:0-5905 GCA_049643445.1 Sedimentisphaerales bacterium | reverse complement strand
GGTTCACATCCTGAGGATTGTCCCGGCGGTGTGGACCTCTGGCCGACCGAGGCTGATGGGCTTGGCATGTCGCTTTCACGTAAAGACCCGAATGATTATGGCAATGACGTAATCAATTGGGAAGCGGACACACCTTCACCAGGTGTCGCCAATCCGTAAAAATCTGATGAACAAATATATCAGGTGTTCAACTCCGATGAAAATAGCAGCAAAGCGAAAATGAGAGTTTAGATAACCGCGAAGTGCGAGCTTTTCAGTTTTTGTCGCTTTGCCAGACAACAGCTTCAACGGTTCAGAGTAGTTTTAGAAACCTGTACGACCTGTCTCTTGCAATATAGCACTTCGACGAACATTACTTATAATCTACAACCCGTACAGTGCAAATAAACAAACGTTACTCTACACTATGCGGAACCTTGCGATTGTAAGGACGCTTAGAGACCGAGCTATATTTCATGATTATATCAAATCTTTACAAGATTATTTGAGGGGTATCCTTGGAGGAGTGCGGTTGGGATGTCCGCTCCTAACAGTTTGCTGTCAGCAAAATGGCACAGGTTGTTGCGTCATTTGCACCTATGGTGAGGCTTTCACGGGTGAAGTATCTATTAGTTCCCGCATGTAGTTCCATTCTTTTTGTAAAGATCCAATCGGCCAACTCGAGTCGGACATTTGCACCTCCCAACTGAGCCTCTGGGATTCTCTTATCTTATTGTACTGAGGCTTTTACTTCGAATACACCCGCACGTAATCGACATACATGTCGGCCAAACCGTCATACCGGGACAAATCGACGGGCCAGCCGCCGCCAGTAGCCAGATTGATCAAAAAGAAAAATGGGCTTTTTTTGGAGAGCGGAAGCGTCTCGTGCCGTCCCACCTCGATGTTGTCACAATAGTAGATCGTGTACGTCTCGGTAATCTTGCACCCATAGGTATGGAGTGCCTCAAACCAGGTGGAGGGGATTCCGAACTTGCGCATGCGAATGGGATTGTGCAGCCCGTCGAAGGCCTTTTTCTCGATGGCCTTGCCGGTCTCACCCTGCTCCCAGCAATGGGGGCAAACCATGTAGGTGTCGAAAGCGTTTGGTTGACGAGGGCCTTCCCCGCCGTAAGCTTCAATGATGTCCAACTCATCGCACGGCACTTTGATGCCTTTGACGTGATCCGTCATGTAATCCGTCAGGAGCCAGAAGGCTGGCCGCGATCCCGCAGGAACAGCGGCGAAAGAGCCGGGAAGAAACAGAAATTCTCGAAAGAGGCCCCGCCTTTGGTAAAGCGAGCGGCACCACAGCAAGCAACGAAGACTGGCCTGCGTTTCGCCACGATGCGATACGGAGCGGCTCTGTAGAAACCAGGGTTTCGGACAGGCCCAAACTGCTGTGGCGAAAGCGAATTGGAAACAAACTTGCTCCCCCAATCGTGGGCGATAACCGACTCTTCGTTCCCCTGGTGGACAAGCATCATCTGGTCGCCATGAACGGTTTGGACGGGGAGCAGGAGTGGGAATATGCCGCCGGCGGAAGAATCGATTCGCCGCCGGTCTATTACCGTGGAACGGTGCTCTTCGGATCGGCCGATGGCTGGGTATATTGCGTCCGTGCCGGCGACGGGCATCTTGTGTGGCGGTTTCGCGCTGCACCTGAGGAAAGACTTATCGGCGCTTTTGGCCGGCTCGAATCGGCGTGGCCCGTACACGGCAGCATCCTCGTTACAAAAGGGATTGCGTACTTTGCAGCAGGCAGGTCCTCACATCTGGACGGCGGTATTTACCTCTTTGGTGTAGACGCAGTCAGCGGCGAACTCCGTTACAAAAAGAGACTTCAGGGTCCATCTTATGATATCAATAACATCTCCCAGAATTATAAATTAACGATGGGTGCATTACCCGATATTCTGCAGTGTGATGGCGATCTGATTTATATGCGAGATATGGCATTCAACACGAAGCTCGAACAGCAAAAGCCCCCACGTGGCCAGGCGGAAAACCGGATACACGCCAAAGGCGGGTTGTTAGACGACTCATATTTCAAACACCCCCAGCCGTCCAGACAAAAAATTGTTCAGTGCATGCACCTTTGGCATAAAGAGCGGGCACAGTCTGGCTCTCAAATCCGATGGCTCCATCGTCTCATGCGGCTACGACGACCTTGGTCAGTCCAACAATACACATATAAGGTTTAAATTTAAGAGGGCACTTGAACAGGGAAAAAAGGCCCAGGCCCAATTCTTACTGATACAAACCGGTAACACCGTTTTACATGTCTTCAAAGCTGATGTCGGCGTACATAGTAGTTTTCATTTATCCCTGTCAATTATCTCAATGCCTGTGCTTCTTCAGGAGAGCGGTCTAAATAGAGATGCTCATCATTGTAGTCTACATCCCACAGGATGCCATCTGAAACGGAATACACATCAAGTAATACGAAATCTCAACAGCCAACATTTCTAATGTCACCCTATTTTGTGGCTTATTTTAAGAATGGGAACCCAAGTAACCTTGTATTTCGGACTGTACCTCAAAAACCGCTCAGCTTGATCAAAGAAGGCATTGACTAAAATACTCAATATATGTTACAATAGACAAGAGTTATGTAACCAACAATTAGGATTTTATGGCCCAAAGATTAGAAAGAGAAAACAGCAATCAATGGCCTAAAACATCAGTGAGGAAGGAAGTAAAGATGCCCAAATCTATGAAAGCTCCGTTGCTATCATTAGTATTGATAGCTTATTTGGCCGGTTCGAACGTTGCCCGGTCTCAACCCGTAGGTGACCTCAATGCAGACCATGTAGTTGACTTCAAGGATTTGCGGATTTTTGCACAATTCTGGGTAAATCCAGCCTGTGTCATACTTGACTGTGAAGCCAACCTGGATGATGTCGGCGGGGTAAATATGGCCGACCTTGCTCTGCTGGCACAGAACTGGCAGAAGAAATGTCCTTCTCTGGTCATTAGTGAGTTTATGGCGATCAATGAATTCGCATTATTCACAACGGTAGAGGGAAGAACAGTCTATCCTGACTGGATCGAGATTTATAATCCAACGGCCACAGCGGTCAATCTGGATGGCTGGTACCTGACCGACGAAGAGGATAAACCGACCAAGTGGGCATTTCCAGACGTGTCCTTAGCATCCGGTAATTTCCTACGGGTATTCGCATCAGGTATCCAGAGTGAGGACCACCCCGAAAACAATCCGTACATTGATGAGGATGGTTTTTATCACACCAACTTCGAACTGAATGGTGATAGTGAATATCTGGCCCTTGTGTGCCCAAGCTTCGAGGTGGTGCATGAATATAATTCATATGAGTATGAGCGAGACAAGTATGGTTTTCCACCACAGGCAGAGGATATTTCTTATGGTTTCTATATGAATGAGCCACAGTATTTCACATCCTCCACGCCGGGTTATGCGAATAACGAGGGATATGTCGGCGTTTCTGAAGGGGTATGGTTTTCCCCTGAAGGCGGGACGTTTGCTGATCCTATCTCACTTGTACTGACGCCTAAAACTGCCGGTGCAATAGTGCGATACACGATTGATGGATCAATACCGACGGAAACGTCAGCACAATATATCAGTCCCATCCCCATCGGTAATACTACTGAGGTCCAGGCTCGTGTGTTTGAGTTGGACAACGCGCCTAGTCTTGTAGTGAGCCAAACGTACGTCGCGCTGGCTGCCGATGTGCGGACCTTCAATTCTGATATACCGATCGTGGTGGTGGATACCTATGGTCTGCCTATCAACGAGTATGATCCTTACACCAAGGCTTCTGCGGTGTTCATTGAACGCCCGGCTATAGGAGGGCGTGTCAACATTACTGACCCGGCCAATTTTGCCGGGCGGTGCGGCTTGAAAATTAGGGGCCAAACCAATAAAAGGCAATTCTCCTTTGAAACGTGGGATGAATATGATCAGGATAAGAGGGTGTCTATCTTTGGTTTACCGGCCGATTCAGACTGGGTTCTGTATGGACCTGGGGTATACGATCAGGCGTTGATCAATAACCCGCTTGCTCATAACTTAAGTAATCAGATTGGTCGATATGCCGTGCGAACACGAGCCTGCGAAGTGTATATAAACACCGGCGGGGGCAAGGTGGCCCAAAGCGATTATTGGGGGCTCGCTTACTTCATGGAGAAGATCAGAATCAACAAAGACCGTGTTGATATTTCCACACTGGAGCCCTGGGACAGCACCGAGCCCAAAGTATCCGGCGGGTATGTCATCGCGGTTGACAAAGATGGGACGTGGAGGACTGCGAGGGGAACCCCTCCGTATTATTGTGCTTTCGCTTATGTTGACCCCCCAGGTGATGAACTCACAAGTACCCAAAAAGCCTGGCTCTTAAACTGGCTCAATGAGTTTGAGGACGTTGTTTTTGGCCCGAACTTCGCAGACCCGCAGGAAGGCTACGCCAAATACATCGATGTGGCTTCCCATATCGACCATAACCTGCTCAATATGTTGACTATGAATGTTGACGGACTTCGCATAAGTGCCTATATGTACAAAGACCGGCAGGGAAAGCTGGTAGCCGGGCCGATCTGGGATTTCGACCGTTCATTGGACTCCACCGACGGTCGTGATGATAATCCAGAGGCCTGGAATGGAACGGGTGATGCTACGGACTATTTTGAAACGTCGATACAATATACTTGGTGGCATCGTTTCTTCAGTGACATTAATTTCTGGCAGAAGTATATCGACCGATGGTATGAGCTCAGGAGAGGTCCGTTCAGTACCGAGAATATAAACTCCACTATAGACACGCTTGCAAACGAGATTGGAGAGGCCCAGGCCCGCCACTATGCGGAATGGGGTGAATCACCCCGTTTTGGCAGTTTCCAGGGGGAGATGGACAATATGAAGGGGTGGCTGGCAACACGGACAGCTTGGGTTGACAACCAGTTTGTAAAGCCGCCACAGCTTACTCCGTACGGTGGCTATGTTGCAGCTGGAAGTACTGTGACCATGAGCAATCCCAATGGATCAGGCACCGTTTGGTACACTACCGACGGCAATGATCCTCGCCTGCCGGAGAACTTACAGATTGATAGTACCACTCTCTTGGTTGAGGATGCTAACAAGCTTGTGTTTGTACCCATCGGTGATGTCGACCCCAACTGGAAAGGCGGAGGCGCGTTCGACGACTCGGGCTGGAACGATGGCACTTTCGTATCCGGCAGGACCGGTGGTGTCGGCTACGAAACAAGCTCAGGTTACGAACAGTACATCAGCTACGATGTCAAAGCAAAAATGTACAACGGAAATAACTCCTGTTACATCCGCATTCCATTCATCTTTAATGGTGACCCGTGCGAATTTAACTTCATGAAGCTGAATATACGTTACGACGACGGTTTCATCGCTTACCTCAATGGCGATGAGATTGAGCGGATAAACTTTCCCGAAGGCGATACGCCTCTCTGGAACTCGAACGCAAGTGGCGGTCATGATACCTCCGGGCTTGAGGCTATCCCTGTATCCGACCATCTCGACTCACTCAAGCAGGGAGACAACATACTTGCAATCCATGGTCTAAACATCTCTAATACTAGTACTGACTTTATCATTTCCGCTGAGCTGGTCGCCGGCGAGGCCAATTCCACCGGTGGCATCTCACTTAGCGCGATGGAGTATACCGGGCCGGTCATATTGACTAAGAGTACTCAAATTAAGGCACGTGTGCTGGTTAACAGTAATCCCTATAGCCGATGGAGTGGACTGGCTGATCCGACTTTCGGTATTAGCCCGGTCGCAGATTACCTGCGTATCACCGAGATTATGTACCATCCGCAGGACACCGGCGATGCAAATGACCCAAATAAGGAATTCATCGAGCTGAAAAACATCGGACTTGATACACTGAATCTTAATCTGGCAAGATTCACT
>JBARPZ010000711.1:0-4902 GCA_049643445.1 Sedimentisphaerales bacterium | reverse complement strand
GTAAGTAAAACTGAAACAATACAAAATTAGCGGCTGATTAATAAATAGCGGGTGTGTAATGGCTGATTTTGTCAAGTCTATAATTATAGATTTTTGGGCTACCATCACCGAGATGTCACCCTATTTGTTGTTTGGTTTTTTCGTGGCAGGTATTCTTTCGGTACTTGTATCACAACGACTTGTAGAAAGACATCTTGGCGGTAGAGGAATATGGCCGTTGGTAAAGGCATCGCTTTTTGGGATTCCGCTGCCTCTGTGCTCGTGTGGCGTTATTCCCGTATCGATGTCACTTCACAAGCATGGTGCGAGCAAGGGTTCCACTGTGTCATTTTTGCTTTCCACGCCTCAAACCGGAGTCGACAGTATTTTTGTGACTTTAAGTCTTCTTGGCCCGCTTTTCGCCATTTTCAGGCCGTTGGCCGCATTTGTAACCGGTATCATAGGTGGTTCCCTGGTAGACGCGTTTGAACGAAAAAGAGGAGATGATAGCCAATCCCCACCAAAGTGTACAGATGAGTGCTGTGATACCACTGCAACCCAAGGTAAAATAACGAGGGGCCTGAAATACGGTTTTGTTACTTTGCCCCGCGATATTGGCAAGGCTATGCTTGTAGGACTGGTCATCGCGGCTGTAATCTCCGCACTCGTGCCGGATGGCTACTTCGCAGAAAAGCTCGGAACGGGGTTATTTGCAATGGTGGTGATGATGTTTCTGGGCATACCGGTTTACGTATGTGCAACGGCTTCGATACCGGTTGCTGCGGCGTTGATATCGAAAGGATTGATGCCGGGCGCAGCACTGGTCTTTCTTATGACCGGACCTGCTACAAACGCTGCATCATTTGTGACTATCTGGAAGGTACTGGGTAAGGTAACAGCAATTACCTATCTTGTTACCGTAGCGGGATGTGCTCTCTTAGGCGGCATTCTGCTCGATTATATCGCTGCCGGCGTTGATTTTGAAATAGCCGCTCAGCCTCATTGGATGCTGCCCCCCATTGTTAAATATATGTCAGCCATAGCGCTTTTGGCTGTTCTGGCATTTGCCATCCTCGCTAAAAGAAAACAGACTGACTAATCTTGCGGTTTCAGAAGATACTGTATATAGTGTTGGCCAGCTATGTCATCCGAATCCGCCAAAATCTTCTTAACAGGTCTGCCGCGTTCCGGCAAAACTACCGCGGTAATGAAAATTATTACAAATCTTCACTGCGAAAAAGTGGCAGGATTTTACACTCAGGAGATTCGCGAAGGAGGTACTCGCAAAGGTTTTAGCTGGCAGCGGCTTGATGGTGCCACCGGCACACTTGCTCATGTCGACATCAAGGGACCTTTCAGAGTGGGTAAATATGGTGTGGACGTTGCAGGCTTTGAGAAAACAGTGGTGCCGATTCTGGACGCTGAAGAAAGCGATACTAAATTGTTTGTTATCGACGAGATCGGCAAGATGGAATGCTTTTCTGAAAAGTTTGTTATTGCAGTACGCCGCCTCTTCAAATCCAACAAGTCAATATTGGCCACTGTAGCACTGAAGGGCTCCGGCCTTATCTCTGAGGTAAAAAATTACTCTAACACCAAGCTATTTAATTTGACACGTCAGAATCGCGATAAGACAATAGTGGAAATTCTGCAGGCTTTATCGTTTTTGAAAAAGAGTAGTGAATTAGAAAATGAGTGAGATAATAAAACTTTCCGAACCGGATAAATCCGGCTCAATGTCGTTGGAGCAGGCCATAACCGTTCGACGCTCTCGCCGGCACTTCCTGCCAAAGCCCCTTACACTGGAGCAAATCGGCCAGTTGGCCTGGGCAGCCCAGGGTCAGGATTCGGGCAGCAGGTATCGCACAACACCATCAGCCGGAGCGACATATCCTCTCGAACTCTTTGTAATTACTGATAAGGGCATGTTTCGTTACTTACCTGACAAACACTCTCTTGAGAAACTGACAGACCGGGACCTTCGTGCCCCTCTTACCTCCGCTGCCTGGGAACAGGAGTTTATCCGGGCTGCGCCGTTGACACTGGTCTTTGCTGCCCAGTTCACCAGAACAACCGGCCGTTATGGTAAACGGGGTATTCGTTACGTATATATGGAAGCCGGGCACGCTGCGCAGAATGTCCACCTTCAAGCCGAGGTTCTGGGACTTGGTTCTGTTGCTGTTGGTGCGTTTGACGATGCTGCTGTCAGCACAGTCTTGTCACTGCCGGATAACCTTGAGCCTCTCTATATGGTCATAGCAGGCTATTGTCGTTAGTGAAAACACTGCCCTGGGCTTATAAAAGAGTTTACAGACCACTGGATTAGTAAGATGGATACTGTTTTTATCGATGGCAGCACGGGTGAGGGAGGAGGCCAGATTTTGCGAACGTCTCTGACCCTGTCATGCATCACCGGCAAGAGTTTGCATATTGAAAATATCCGTGCAGCTCGCCGCAATCCGGGCCTGGCCAATCAGCATTTAAGCTGCGTTCGAGCTGCCTGTCAAATCTGCAACGGCCAGGCACAGGGAGCAACGAAAGGCTCCCAGGTCCTGGATTTTCAACCTGAATCTGTACAGAGCGGCGACTTTCATTTTGATATAGGTTCAGCCGGCTCTGCGTCTTTGGTAATTCAGACCCTCCTGCCTGCATTGTTTTTGACCGACAAACCCTCCACTGTTACCGTTACAGGTGGAACTCATAATCCCATGGCGCCGCCCTTTGACTTTCTTGATGAAACCTTTTTGCCCGCTATCGCAAACGCCGGCTTCGATGGAATTTGCACGCTGATAAGGCATGGTTTCTACCCGGCCGGCGGGGGTAAAATAACCTTTAATATCCAGCCCTGGCAAGAAAACAAAGGCAAGATAATCGTCCTGTGCCACCCGAATAAGGAACCACAAATTTATGGCCGCATCTACACTGCCAAACTCCCTGAACGCGTTGCTCAGCGCCAGCAGACATTGTTGCTCCAGAGTGGACTAAACATCCGGAATACCGAACACATCAAAGTCAAAGATTCCGATGGCCCCGGAAATTGCGCGATGATCCGACTTTGTGGCAGCGAAAACACGACAGTATTTACTGCATTTGGAATGCGCGGCAAGCCCTCCGAAGAGGTGATAAATGAAGTTGTCGGATTGTCTGAGGGCTTCCTGGCACGTGACGCTGCGGTCGACCGTTTCTTAGCCGACCAGCTTCTAATCTATATGGCAATTGTGAAAGCCGGCTCTTTCACGACCAACGAGCTTTCCAGCCACCTGCAAACAAATATGGAGGTCATAAAGAAATTCCTGCCCGTCATTTTTAACGTAGAACAGCCCAAACAGACCTATAGAATTTCCTGCCAATGTCTTTAATTGCTCATCGTCATTCGAGATGTTCATTCAGGCTATAGTTTTTGCCGGGCTTTGTTTTTATTTCAACGACTTTCTGGCCGTAGCGGACCTTGCATGTATTGCCAAGCAGCGATTGGATTCCGGCTTTTGTGAGTTTGCCATCTTTCCATTCGATATCGACTTCAAAGCTGCCGCGGGCACGCAAGCCCTTGACGTGTCCCGTCGGCCATGCCTTCGGCAGAGCGGGCAGCAAATGTACTTCGCCAGCGTGGCTTTGTAAAAGCATTTCCGCGATTCCCGCCGTGCCGCCATAGTTGCCATCTATCTGGAACGGCGGATGGTTGTCGAACAGGTTTGGATGCGTGGACTTTGTTAGAAGCGCCGTGATGTTCTCAGAGGCCTTATCGCCCTGCCAGAACCTTGCCCAGAAATTGATGACCCACGCCCTGCTCCAGCCGGTATGTCCGCCACCGTTAGCCAGTCGATACTCGATGCTCTTGCGTGCCGCCGTGACCATTTCCGGTGCATTTTGAAACGTATATTGCCTACCGGGATGCAAAGCAAACAAATGTGACATATGCCGATGACCGGGCTCAGGTTCCTCGAATTCTTCGCTCCATTCCATCAATCGACCATCCGAGCCAATCTTAGGCAGCGCAAGTTTTGAACGGGCGGCGATGACCTCTCTTACGAAATCGTCTTTGATGCCGAGAATCTCAGCCGCTTCGATGAGGTTGGTAAAAGTGTCCCAGATTATTTCCTGGTCCATTGACGGCCCCATCGACAGATTTACCCTCTTTCCATCGGGGGCCACGAAGCTGTTTTCCGGTGAGTTTGACGGCCCTGAGACCAGTTTGCCGGTCTTGGGATGTTCCACGAGCCAGTCAAGAAAGAACAAACAAGCCTCCTTCAGTACAGGATAGGCCCTGTTCTTAAGAAACTTCTTATCGCCGGTAAATCGGTAATGCTCCATAAAGTGCTGAGTACACCATGCCGCTCCCATAGGCCACATCCCATACCCGACGCTTCCGAATGGGGTTGTGTGCCACCATACATCGGTTGTGTGATGGGCAACGAAGCCCCGGCAGTTGTACACATCTCGTGCGGTCTTTCGCCCGGAAGGCAACAGTGTCTCTGTCAGCCTGAAAAACGGCTCGTGACATTCCGACAGATTACATACCTCGGCAGGCCAATAGTTCATCTGGATATTGATGTTGATATGATAGTCGGCGTTCCACGGTGCGGCAATGTGTTCGTTCCACAAGCCCTGCAAATTGCTCGGCATGCATCCAGGCCGCGAACACGAAATCAGAAGATATCTGCCGAACTGAAAGTATAGAGCAGCCAAGGCCGGGTCGTCGGCCCCTTCACGCAGGGCCTTAAGTCGTTCATCCGTCGGTTTTGCCGCTGCAGGTGTCATCCCAAGATCCAGATTCACCCGCCTGAACAAGCTGCGGTGCTCAGCGATATGGTTGGCCTTGATTCGCTCAAAACTTTTCTTCTCGACCGCGGCAAGCTGTTTAGCACACACCTGCGCCAAATCCCCCTTAAGTGGCTTGTAGGGATCGTTGAAGTTATAGTCCGT
>JBARPZ010000710.1:0-2957 GCA_049643445.1 Sedimentisphaerales bacterium | reverse complement strand
GAGCAATTGTCGGCATCCAGTCAATACTGATAGCCATTTGGTTGCGAACAGTACTCTTGGGAATATGACCAGGCCACGAAATGATACACGGCACACGAATACCTCCCTCCCATAGTGTAAATTTATGACCGCGAAAATCACCGGAACTGCCGCCTCCGCCGAAGGTTCGCTGCTCGACTGAGTGGCCGTGGTCGCTGAGCCAGATTATGATGGTGTCCTCCCGCAGGCCCAGCTTATCGAGATGCGCAATGACATTACCTATCATCTCATCCATAGTAGAAACAAATGCCGCGTACATTCGCCGCGGCGCATCCAAATGCCGGTATTTCTTTCGCCACTTCTCCGTTCCCTGCAGCGGGTAATGTGGCATATTGATGGCCCAGTAAAGCAGGAATGGATCATCCTTGTTTTCGTCTATGAATTTCTTGCATTCATCGACCATAAGTTCACCAAAGAACTCACCGTCGCGCCAGATTTCTTCACCGTTTCGCCACAGGTCATGTCGGTTCGGTCCCTGCCAGTAAAAGAAGTGCGAGTAATTATCAATGCAGCCCCCCATATGCCCGAACGAAGAGTCGTAACCCTGTCCGTTGGGCATAGTCTCCGGCGTATATCCAAGGTGCCATTTACCCACGTGCCCGGTTGCATAGCCCGCCGCTTTCAGCACCTCTGCAATCGTCACCTGCTCGGTAGGCATACCCGCGTGACCTCTTTGCGATGGTGCGTTACTCGGCTGTCCGGCTCGCTGGGGATACTTCCCGGTCATCAACGCCGCCCGAGAGGGTGAGCACACCGGCGCTCCCACATAAAACTGCGTAAACCGCGTTCCCTCACGGGCCAAACGGTCAAGATTTGGCGTAAGCAGGTCTTTCGCCCCGTAGCAGTTGACATCGACGGTCCCCTGGTCGTCTGTAAAGATAAGCACAACATTAGGTTTGCGCCGTTCTTTCTTCCCAGACGCAAGCCCCGGCAGCATAAGCGACCCTGCCGCAACGCCTATCATCTTGAGAAAATCTCTCCTTGTCTGTTCTCCCATACTATTTCTCCTTATCCAAACCTCTTATTGTATGAAGTTAGTAAGAATGTTCTTATTAATCATTTTTACTTGGATTATAACCCAACTTCCCCCAAACGGCCTTTTGCACTTTCTGTAAATCCTCCTTGCCCTCAACCGTTTTAGGTTCATCGTGTTGACGAGGCAAGGTAGGTCCTGCACTTTTAAGAAGCTCAATTGTTTCCTTACTTTTCCATTTCCAGAATTGAGCGTGGCCGTCTGCAAAACACACTGTTGTCCTGTTGTTGTCGTGTCGCACCGAAGGTAGGTCCCACCATTTCTCCTTATCATAGTAGACACCGTAGCTGCCTGGAGCTGCCCAACCCACACATATAAAAGCAGCTTTCATATTTGGATCACGAATCTGCCTCAGGTCCTTTACTGTCAGCTTATCAATAGCCTCTGCTGGTCCTCTACCCTTTGGATCGCCGGGCTGCGGAACACCATTCAAAGAATCAACTATAGAGTATGTCCGCATCTTTTCGGGTATACTTGTCGGACAGCGGTAAGATTTGACACTCTTGATATATGGCCATAGAGCGCCAGATTTGATGGCTTCTATTTGTTCATTTGTAGTTAATGTTTCGCCTTGTCTGTAGTCATCAGACCAATCCTTGCCTATCCACGCCTTCTCAATCACGGCATTGCCTTTTTTACGATCAACACCTGCCATCCCGTTAACAATCTTGCCATCATTGTCATCTCCATAGATAAGCCACGCCAGATGTAAATTCTTTAGGTTGTGAAGGCAAACTATGGTTCTATGTGGCCCCGGATGGCGATCTAATGCCGGTATCATTATTACTATCAGAAATACCAAGATGCCAATTATCAGCAACACTTCCACCAATGTGAGAGCATTTCTCTTGTTCATAACTCTACTCCCTCTTTTCTTCTGTTCTGCTTGGATTCAAAATACATTTTCACTGTATTCACAGCTCACTCGACCGGTTCGATGTATATATTACGGAACTCAACCGGCGTCCCTTCGCTCTGCAGGCAGATCTTACCGGATTTTAACGAGCACTTTGTCGCTAAGTTTTGTAACTTACCGTTTACCATCACTACTACCCAGTCGTCCCTGCAGATAATATCGTATGAGTTCCATTGGCCGATGGGCTTTTCACTGCTTTTTTTCAGTTTCCTGACATTGCGCCCTCGAACGCGTTTGTCCTTCCTGGCGTGCTCCCTGCACTCAAAACCACCAATCACCCAGAAATCCCCGGCATTGCCCGAGGCCAACTGGCATTCAAGACTCTTTGGCCACACCATATCTTTGCCGACCATATGGTTTAGGACGCCGTTGTTACCGCCTTTGTCAGGCCAGCGCCACTCGACGTGAAGAAGATAGTCCGCGTAATCCGCCTCCGTCCGCATATAACCTGCCGGCCGCCCCGTACAGCGAATCACGCCGTCCTTAATCGACCACGTCTTGGTCACATCATGAGCAGGATCCCGCACGAAAAGCTTCCAGCCGGAAAAATCCTTGCCATTCCAGAGGACAGTCTTCTCTTTCGGTACAATTGGTTTTTGCTGTTTCTCTTGCGCGCCGGTGGTTGCGGTCAACAATGCCGCCGTCACAACCAGCGCCGCAATCGCAATGATATAGCGTTTCATAAAATCCTCCTTTCATCTAAATGGATTTACACAAGTTTGGTCTTACCAGGAACCGCTACCGGCCGCATCGGCAAATCGCCAAATTCATATTTCGGTGGTCGCAGGTCCAGCTTCGACGCTTTCATCGCCCAATCCCACTTCAACGCACGCCCCGTATAAGCGCTCATCCGCCCCATAATCGTCGTCAGCGTACTCTCGGCAACTCGCTTTCCTTCATTTAACGGCTTACCTTGACGAATGGCTGCAATCTGGTCGGCATGCTGGCGTATGACAGGGCTGGGGGCAG
>JBARPZ010000709.1:0-30184 GCA_049643445.1 Sedimentisphaerales bacterium | reverse complement strand
TTGCCCCCAGGGGGCTTAGGAAAGCAAGAAGCGGGGTCAGCTTTGGGCTTCCCAATAGAGGCGCGCTCGGTAATGTTTTCAGTCTCTACCGGCATTATCTTCTTCCTTTTGTTGCTTCATCTGGTTTGTAATCATCACGTTCATCAAAATAGCGTTTATTGCTTTTGCAGCGCAAGCTCCTGCTATATACGCGGCCGCTGCGCCCACCAGGGCCCTCTTACAGCAGATGAACGGCGAGAGACCACTCATCCAGCCGATAACGGCTACGGCGAAAAAACATATCACCGCAATGCTTACTGCAATTGACCGAACGTTCAACGGCATAATTTTGTGTCTCGTGTTTTGTAGTCTGCTTCCTGCTTTAATAAGAAAACAACAGGGCGATGAATTACATTATCACCTTGAAACTGTAGCAAGTTCCTGCTCCTTTTGCTCCATCGATTCGAGCTGTTGGACGGATATTGTTTCTATTGGTTCGACTTCTGTTCCGAGCACGATTTCATCATAGGCCACGACGGGCAATAGCGGCACCGTTCGCGATAACATTGCTGACAGAGACGCTCGTAATCTCGAATCGCACAACAAAACTAACTTTTCCAAACCTTTGTCCATTGCTGTTTTCCAGGCTTGTGCGACTTTTCGGCTTATATCCATTATCATCTCGGTCGGTAAGGCCAGGATTATTGTCTCTGCTTCCTGTCGTAAAGTTGAGGTCATCTGATGCTCGAGCGCGGGTTCGAGGGTTATGGCCAAGATTTTACCGTTTTCGTCCTGTAACTGGTCGGTAATGGTTCTACTTAACGACTTTCGAACCATCTCTGTTAAGGTGACAGGGTTTTTGGTCTTTGAAGCGTGTTCTCCGAGCGATTCGAGTATGGCTGTTAAATCGCGAATGGGTATTCCATCTTTCAAGAGGTTTTTAAGCACACGTTGAAGCAGACCAATAGAAACTTCTCTGTCAGCGCCAACAACTTCTCCCACCAACGACGGTTGAATCTTGCGAAGACGGTCAATAAGAAGCTGTACGTCTTCACGTGTCAACAATTCGTCTGCGTGTTTTCGCAGTGTTTCGGATAAATGTGTAATAAAAACGGATTCAGGGTCGACGATTGTGTATCCGTTTAATTCGGCCTTTTCCTTGCTGGCCGGCGTAATCCAGAGAGCAGGCAAGCCATAAACAGGTTCGGTAGTTTCAATGCCCTCGATTTTGGTTTGGACCGTGCCGGAATCCATAGCGAGGAACATATCCGGCTCCAAACGCCCCTTTGTTATCGGCAGCTCTCCTAATCGAATTTCGTAAGCAGTCGGCTCAAGAGTGATATTGTCCCGCAGTCGAACCAATGGCATAACGATACCGAGCTGCTGGGCGAATTTTCTCCGCAATGCTCCGATACGCTCAAAGATAGCGCTGTCTTTACGAGGGTCGACCATACTAATCAGTCGCACGCCGACCTGCACAGAGACCCTGTCGACATCCAGCAGCTCTTCGACCGGTTGTTTCTCAGCCTTTGCTTGTTGAGGTGCAGCGTGTTTTTTATCACTGTCCTTTTCGGATTTAGCCGCCAGGCGTCCGAGCAAAGCTGCGCCGGCAGCCAACAATAGAAAAGGTATTTTGGGCAGCCCGGGTACAAGCGCCAGCGAACCAATGATGCAAGCGGCTATAATCAGCGGCTGGCTGGCCTTAAGAAACTGCCTACCCAGGTCCTGGCCAACGCTGTGGCGTGATGAGATTTTGGTTACCAGGAAGCCTGAACTTACAGCGATTATCACCGATGGTATCTGGCTAACGAGTCCATCGCCGATGGAAAGGATAGAATAAGTCCTGACGGCATCACTAATGGACATAGCGCGTGAATAACCCATAGCTATGCCGCCAATTATGTTGACCGCGGTGATTACCAGGCCTGCCTTGGCATCGCCCCGAATGAATTTGCTGGCGCCGTCCATCGCGCCGTAAAACTCACTTTCCTTTACAATTTTTGCTCTGCGTTCGTTGGCCTGCTCCTCGGTGATAGTTCCCGCGTTAAGGTCAGCGTCAATTGCCATTTGCTTGCCTGGCATAGCATCAAGGGTGAAACGTGCGGAAACTTCGCTTATCCTCTCGGCGCCTTTTGTGATTACTATAAACTGGATGATAACGAGTATTAAGAAGATTACCAGCCCAACGACGAAACTGCCACCAGCGACGAAACCACCGAATGTCTGGATAATTTTCCCCGCGTCGGCATGTAGAAGTATCAATCTGGTTGATGCGACATTAAGAGAAAGCCGAAACAGCGTTACAAAAAGCAGCAGGGAAGGGAAAGTGGATAATTCGAGGGCCTCTCTTGAGGATAATGTAACAATCAAGACAGCCACAGCCAGCGATATACTGCAGGCCAGAAGCATGTCCAACACTATGGTTGGCAGAGGGATTATAAGTGTGGCAAGAACTGTCACCATGCCAACAGCCATAATAATATTGCTGTGGGACGCAAGAGGCGTATGGGAGGAGTTCCCATCCACAGTTTTGCGTAAATGGGGCCCCAGCAATCCTGATGAACTTTGTTGTGCAGAGCCTGCCATTATAATAGTTCCTTCTATCCCGCTTCTTGCTTTCGCCTTCAGCCGCGTCTTGCAAGAAAGCAGGGGGGTAATTCTGATTTACGCCTTGGTAGGCACGGCAGCTTCGGCAGCGACAGCGGCACCGGCGCCGAGAATCTGTTCAATTCTAACGGCGAACTGCCCGTCTACGACGACTACATTTCCAGTTGCAAACTTAGTGTCCTTCAGATACAAGTCCGCCGGTTCATCAATAGGTTTATCGAGCTTCAATACCGATCCAGGTCCAAGCTGTAAAAGCCTGCGAACCGTTATCTCAGTTTGTCCCACAGCGGCGGTAACAGGTATGTTCATATCCAGCAGGATATCTAAACTCGCTCCGGAACCGGCAGCGGCATTCTCAGCAGCCTCGGCAAATTCAACGGATTGTGCCTGCTTTTTTGAGTCTGCCTGTTCAGTATTTTCCTGCTGATCCTGGATTTCTTTAACTTCTTCGGCTGTTTCTGCCATGTTTTGATTTCCTCTATTTTTAAGTGTTTGTATCGGTGTATGCTGTAATTACTACAGCATACTGGCCGGCTGATTTTGCGGGCCAGCCGTGACAAACGGCCCGGTCATCTACGATCAAATCAATCGGCTCATCAATCCTCTTATCAAGTAACAGTATGTCATTAGGGCGAAGATTCACTATCTCTTCAAAAGTAAGCACAGTAGAAGCCAGTTGAGCCGTAACAGAAACCGTTATTTGCTGCATACGGTCGAGGATTGCTTTTGAAATATCCTCGGGTGAGGTTTTGCCAACAGCTTGTATGGTTTTGCCCAGTATAGGCTCGAGTTTGTCGCAGAGCATTAAAATGTGAGCTTCAGAGCCGTTCTCCTGGCCAGCTTTCTTGACTTGAAAAGTAATTTTGCAGAGTGCTTCTGTGCCCTGCAGCTCAAGAGGCAACGGTCTTTTAACAATGTTTGTATCCGGCTGGAAATTGCAATTTTCATAATCGCAATGACTAAAAAACGCCTCAAGGATGGCAGAGGCGATATCCAATAAAAGTGATTCTTCTAATTGCGATAAATCCCTCCCTGTATCTTCTTCGGATTCAGAATCACCAAGCAATTGTGTCGCCCAGATGAATGCAGTTTGTGCAGGTATACAAATAAGTCCATATGGATGGTCCTGTTCGGAGCCGAAAGGCAGGTAATAATTCTTCTGCTTGCTCTCTAAGTCCTGGCTACGAAGCTTGGCAGCAAAGTGCTCGGTGGTCGAAACAACTGTTACATCAAACTCGTTGTTGCAAAATTTAGCGAATTTTTCGGCTATCTCCTTGGCAGCTTCTTTTGCGAGGTCGTCGAGTCTCTTGAGCTGCTCGCTACTGAAGTAATGAGGCTGCTGCCAATCATAGTCGGCAGCCTCCATTTGCGTGGTATCCTCTTTTGGCCCGGAGCCGACAGCAGCAAGGAGCTGTTGTATCTTTTCTCTGCTTAAGCTGTTGGCAGGTACGTTACTCATTGTATAGCGAACTCCTTAAAAAGAACGCGCTTGATTTGAGGTTCGGCATCAGGGAAAAGTTTTTCGTTAAAAGCGTCGAGTATTTCCGATTGAATGCGCTTGAGGTTTCTATCACCTCTTATCTCTTCAAGGTTTAAACCTGCAAGGTAGATAGTAAGCCAGTTTGTTAAGAGGGGTTTTTTCTCCTCAATAAAAGCAGTGCCTTTCTTTACACTTATCTGGGAATCTATTTCCAGTGTTAAAGTCAGCCGGACATAGCGTGTCACGCCGGGTGAATCAAGGTTTGCTACGACAGGCTCTGAATCATAGTACCAGGTTCCTTGAGATTTGGCGCCGGTTGAATCCGTGGTGTCCGCTGTCAGGTCCTCCGCCTTAGTCGGTCCGCCTTCGGCGGATTGGGCTGTCTCGGTTGTGCCGGAAGCACCAAGTAGTCGACCGAGTCCAAAGCCTGCACCGGCACCGACTATTACGACAACAGCCATTATTATCCACTGCAGGCGGCCGCCTGAGGCCTTCTTATCGCCCGATTCTGTCTTTGAATCTTCCTGTGCTTCTTGCTCCTTCTTTTTCACATCATCTTCATCTGCCATTTCCTTGCCTCAATCACTTGTATAAGAATATTGTAATTAAGCCGGCTGCATGCAACCTTCCCGCCGATACCGGTGTATTTTGCCTCGCAACGTTCGGTCGCTAATACCTAATACCTTTGCGGCTTTCGTCTGGTTGCCTCCGGTCTGGCGTAAAGTATCCAAAATCGCTCTTCGCTCTACCTGCTCAAGAGGCAGTCCCCCCAGTCCTCCGCCATTTTTGCCTTCGTAAGCAGACATGGGGTCATCCGTGTGTTTTTCTCGCGACGAATTATGGACATTTGTTTTTTCCTGCGGCAATGGTTGTAATTCATCGAAGAGCCATGAGACATCGGCCAATGACAGTGTTTCGCCGGTCCCCAAAATCAGCGATGTCCGCACAACATTTCTTAATTGCCTGACATTGCCGGGCCAGTGGTATTTGGCGAAAATGTTCATCATCACCGGGTCAAGTTTAGTGATGCGACGCTGCGCTTCGCGGGCATAAAGATTTACAAAATACCATACGAGGTCAGACAAATCCTCGCTGCGTTTCCTGAGAGGGCAGATAACTAATCTTAGCCCGTTTAGCCGATAGTAAAGATCCTGACGGAAGCGGTCCTGTTGAACTTCCTGCAATAAATCCTTATTGGTGGTACTTACTATTCGAACATCGACCCTAATGTTTTTGTTTCCGCCGACACGTTCAAAATCCTGCTGTTCGAGTACGCGTAATAGCTTGGCCTGAAATTTTATGGGTGTTTCGGTGATTTCGTCGAGGAGCAGTGTCCCCCCATGAGCCATTTCAAATCGGCCTTTGTGCTGATTGTAGGCGCCAGTGAAGGCGCCCTTCTCGTGACCAAACAACTCGCTTTCAAGAAGGGAATCGCTTAAGGCCGCACAATTAACTTTAATGTATGTCCCCTGGACCCTTTTGCTGCTTTGATGAATGAGATAAGAGAACAGTTCTTTACCTGTCCCACATTCGCCGGTTATTAAAACCGGCGCTGAAGTTGGAGCTACTTTCTTGGCTAAATCAATAGTCTGAAGCATTTTTGCACTTCTGCCGACGATACGATAAAGACAGTTGGTGCCCTCGTAGGCGGAAGCTATCGTTGAGACGGCGTGGTTTGGCAGTAAAGTATCCAGTAAGTTCTCTATTTTTTCACGGTCGAGCGGCTTGATTAGGAAATTATAACAGCCGAGTCGAACGGCCTTGACGGCCGTTTCAATCAGTTCGCCTCGCGATGCTTGTTCTTTTGGCTTTTGGCTTTTGGCTATCATAACCACGGGCAGCTCCGGCGAATTTGCCCTGATTTTCTGCAGTAGTTCGAAGCCATCCTGTGGCCGGCTCCGCGTTGTGGCGGATGAGCTTATCCTGTCGCTTGTGAATACGAGGTCGCAACTGTTCTTGTCGAGGAACTCAATCGCTTCTTTTTTATCACCGGCCAGGTGTCCTCGAATCCCCTTGCCGGCTAAAATCTCAAGCATAAATCGAGCCAACCGGCGGTCGTTATCAACTATGAGGACATTCGCGATATTTTCGGGGTCTGCTCTCTGTTGGTCCTGGTTTATGTTTTTTACTTCGTTGTAACTCACTTCAAAGATACTCCACTTTTCGCTGCCTTCACCTGTTTTTGCCTGCTCAAGCAATGCAGGCACAGATGAGAATGTGGTCCCAAAAAACTACAATTGAGGTTCGGCAATCAAGGTCCTGGGTTTGTCTTTCAGGTACCAATCAATTAATTTTTCCCTGGCTTTGGCCAGGTCCACCCACGGCGAACCGGGATATTCTGCAATTAGCTGTCTGTACATCTTCTTTGCCGCTGGCAGGTCATGATCTTGCAGACAGTTTCCTAATTGAAATAAAATCCAAGCCCGGTTCCGGCCCGCCCCTGTCTTTTCCGGGTCTGTGCGATTAAGCGCTTCCTGATAAAACACGGCTGCTTCTTTTAAGCGGCCGCTAAAATACATAACTTCCCCCAGCTCAAAAGGATTATCCATCTGGTTGGGATCTTGTGTAATATTGCCGAGCATTTGTAATGTCCGGTCGGTTACAGGTTCGTATAGCGGTTTGTATTCAATTGTCTTATTCGAGGATTCCTCTATCATAACTCTGTCGGATGGAGTTTGATTGGGTTCAACTGTTGTTGGCACCGGCTCGATTGTAATAAAAGGTTCAGGTTTCTTTGGCGGCTTAAACTCAATAGAACGAACTTGTTCGATTAATCTTTTGAGCTTATTTTTGCTTTTGCTGTCCTTTTCGCCTTCATAAACACAAATCCCGGCCCGCCATAATTGACGACCGAGGTTACTACTTAGGTTTCCTGGAATAGTAGAATCTATCTGGGGCAATTTTTGATTGAGCTTAGCGGCAAAGTTTACAGCCTCGATGTCTCTGCTTTGTGGCTTTTCCTGCATGGTTGGTTGAAGTTTAGCAGCCTGCATCTGAACGGTGGGAGTATTCACCTCCTGCAAAGTTTGCGCTAAATATGGCATTAGAAAATCAGTTGGGGTAAGTTGTTCCGACCGTATTTGAGCACTGACAAGGGCTGTTAAGAAACAAAAAGATACAAACGAAAAACAAAGAACGCGAAAGGTGTTAAGCGATGCTCGACGCTTGATACTCGATGCTCGATACTCGATGCTCGATGCTGGATGCTCGATACTCGAGTTTGGCTTTACTTTTTTAGTTTTAACCTTCATTGTATTAACTGTCCTGTTCTATAGGATTCTGTTTGGATTTCGGAAGCGATTGGTCTATGGCAGCCGGGCCGTCAAATGTCATATTTTTTTTTGGCGCTTTAGGCCCATTCCATTTGCCCAAAAGAGCCAATGCCGCCCTGTCATAATTTTTCTGACGTCTATAGGCTGCTGCAAGGATGTCCAGGGCCTTTTGCTTTATCTGCTCAGACGGGTTTAAATCCAAGAGCTGTGAGCAAATCGAGATGGTCTGAGAGCTTTGGCCAAGTTTCAAGCAAACATCAGCCAATTCGAGAGCGATTTCGTGCGCCAAAGATCCTGGTTCAACAAGCATAATGATTTCAGCCAAGTCCCTGCGGGCAAGTTCCAGATTTTCTTTAGCGATGTAGCATTTAGCTAATTCGAAAGATATTCCGACTTTTACCTGTGGGTCTAGAGTATATTGCGCTCTGTCGCCAAGGGCCGCAATGGCCTCATCAACCAAGCCCATAGTCCGAAGAAGTCTGCTCTTGAGCAGCAATATCTCGATAGATTCTTCTTCTTGCGAGAACTGCCGGGAATGTGTGTTCTCTAATAGTGCAAGTGCCTCGATAAAATTGGCCTGCTGTATTTTGGCTTCGACTAAGGCCGAGACAGTCTCTATATATTCTTGTCTGGTCAGCTGCCCTGCCGGTCCGCCGAGGGCGGCTTCAAAGGCATCGCAGGCCTGTTGGGTTTTTCCTAAAGCCAGGTTGCTTTTGCCCAGCAGCAAGCAGGCCGAATACAAGTTTCTGCTTGCGTGGTCTTTGGCGAGGTCGAAGTATCGAGTCAGCCATTTAGCTGCGGCTTCATAGTCTTTTTGCTCGTAGAAGCATCTGCCCGCCCCGAAGGCAGAGGCAGTCTGCGACTCCAGGGACAGACCAAGGTGGTACACTTTGCTGTAGAGTCGTCCAGCTTCATGCGAAAGTCCGGCTTTCATTGTGGCATCAGCAAGATACAGACAAGCCTGGTCGGAAAGCTCGCTTTCAGGATATTGCTCGACAAGCTGCTTCAAATCCTGACGTGCACCGGAATAGTCACGAAGATTAGCTTTGAGTTTGCTGGAATGTAACAAAGCAAACGGCGCCAGAGATGACTGTGCGTAGCGATTAGCCACTAATTTATATTGTGCAACGGCCTCAGTGACATGGTCTCTCTGGGCCTGCAAAAGCCCCAGAGCAAAGTGAGCATTGGGGACACGTTGGTCACCGTGAAATACAGATAAAAATCTATGCCACAGTGAAATAGCTTCCTGTGTAAGCAAAGATATGTGTTCAGATAATGAGGAGTAATCAGCCGGATTGAAGATATTGACGCTCCCTTTTTGGTCCAGACTGGCCAACAGTCCGACATGCCCGGTTGCCACTGATATAAATTGCTGTGTGGTTGTTTGAGGCAGATACAAACTTGCCGGTCTTTTGCGAATGGTCTCTTTTTCCACGTCCGAGTCCGTTGCCTTGCTGAAATCCCAGGCAATATTAAGACCGGCATTGGCGGCAAATCTCGCCAGCAGTTCATCAATCGGTGCCCCGTGGCAAACAACCGACCAGCGAGATGAGGTGCCCTGCTGCTCGAGGTTTTGAATTTGCGGGCCCAGCAGGCCTTTGCTTAACTGCTCTGAGCCGGAATTCAAAAGCGAGCGTATTTGTGATTCGTTTAGGTTTGTAAAAGGATCAACATCCACAGCAGTGCTCCACAAATTGCCGGGAAGGTCTTTATCGGCATCGCAGAGTGAAAGGATATGTCTGGTCAGCGATTCGGCAACGAGGAAGTGACAATGGGGCGGCAGCGATGAAACCCAAGCCTCTTCGAAATCAACTGCTTCAATTAAGGCAATTGTCTGATAAGCCCTGGTTCGCGCTTTTAAGTATTGCTTTTTCTGTAATTCAATATAGGCCATTTGATAATTTGCCAGCATTATTACAACAGGTGAACGACTTTGTGAAAGAGTCCCGAATATACGGTTGGCTTGATCGGGATCACCTGCTTTTCTCTTACACAGAGCCATTTTGAGCTGAAGAAAATCCTTAAGCAATTCCTGTTTGGCCCCGGCAGGAAGGCTTTGGCGAAGCTGGTCATAGGCAACATAAGCCTTGTCGTAATCGCCCTGCAGATAAAGGTCCTGAGCAACTTTCAAAGAGACAGACTGTGTTAATGGAGACGCAGATTCCGGTTTTTGAATTTGCTCCGGCGCCAGCGGTTTAGGTGTAGCAGGTGTTTTTTGGGCGATGGATGGTTGTTGCCAGTTAGTGACAAGCACTAAAGGAGATTTCAAAAATATATACAGCAATATTGCCGCAATCACGACAATGCTGACAGCGAGGGCTTTCAGTAAGGCTGAAAAATACCGATGCCAAATAGGTTGCTTTGTGGATTCTCCCGTGCCAGTATCGGCTTGCTGAGATGGCGCAGCAGTTGTTTGGATGGTGCCCTGACCAGCGAGAAGTTTGTAGAAATCTTCATCCCCGGCAAAAGTTTCGCGCTCAGAGAGCTCCTCGTGGACCTCGCCTGCAAATAATTCAGCATCCGCCGGTCCCTGATTGTCGGAACTCTCTTCAAGAATATCTTGTTTGTATTCTGTTGCCATAACTTCCAGGTTCGTTCTACATTTAGTCCCGATGAATCGGGGCCCACTCAAGAAAGAATGTGAGAACGTATTTCGTAACGTCTTGAGAGAATAGCAATAATTGTGCCAGAGTTAGCTGCCGATTGCAGGCCAGTGCATTTAGGAGGCTTTTGAGCAGAAAACCGGCTTATCCTGTTATATCAGGCCGTTCGGACTTCAAAGGGATGTCTGGATTTTAGACGAGCCGATAGATTTTCTGACAGAAATTTCTCATACCAATTAGGCGTGCACCTAAGCTCCATTGGCGCGGGACTAAAGATTAGCGGGCACGGTTAGAAGTGAGCCGTTAAGTCCTATAATACCAAAAAGTGGCTGATACGGCAAAAACATGGGGATTTGGCTAAGCCTTTAATTATGAAGTAGTTGCATAATGGGGTAAGGATGACGCTGAGATTTCATCTTGTTGTGATTCTTTTGGCAAGTTCCCTGCAAGTAACGGGCCTTTTTCGATATTGTACTGCTTGACCTTGGCATAGAGTGTTGCCCTGGTTATGCCAAGAAGCGCAGCAGCACGTGTCTTTTGCCAGCCTGTTTCCTGCAGAGCACGGGCAATCAGCTCATGTTCGGCCTTTTCCAGCGAAAAATCCTTGGCGTAATTAGCCGCCTGACTAAATAGCTCACCGTACTCTACAGAGTCAATTATAATGTTGCTTAGGCCGATTTTGTCCGTTGTTTCCAGTAGTATCGCCCTTTCTATAACATTCTGGAGTTCACGGATATTGCCAGGCCAATCGTGTTTCAGCAAAGCTTCGAGAGCTAACTTGGTCAGAGAGTTTATCTTATTGCTTTTTTCCGGACAAATAGTTGATGTCTTGAGAAAATATTCGGCCAGCAGTGGAATGTCCTTTTTTCGGTCAGGCGATTTTAGAGGGGCAATAATAACCGGACAGATATTGAGACGATAATATAGGTCGCGTCGGAAACGATGAGCTTTAGTCTCCCTATACAGATTGCGATTGCTCGACGCTATTATCGTGGCATTGCAGGTGATATTTTTGACGCCCCCGACCTTTCGGAAAGTTTTTTCCTGAAGGACGCGGAGCAATTTACTCTGCAAATCCATTGGCATTTCACTTATTTCGTCAAGGAGCATTGTGCCTGCCCCGGCGACTTCTAAAAGCCCTGTTTTCTCACGGTCTGCACCGGTGAAAGAACCCTTCTCATGGCCAAAAAGCTCGCTCTCAAGCAGGTTTGCCGTTAGCGCGGCACAATTGACGGCAACAAAAGGTCCTTTCGGATGCCTGAGAGCATGGATTGCCTTGGCCGCCAGCTCTTTGCCGGTGCCGGTTTCCCCTACTATCAAAACCGGATTACACTGGCTGGCGGCAACAAGTCTAATCATCCCGAATGTTTTGACGAGTGCTCTGCTCCGGCCGACCACAGAAACAGAGGCAGCAAAGTCGTCAATAAAGAAATCTGTTGTATTTTCTTCAGAGTCAATAGTCCTGGCTTCATTTTTAATCCGACTTACAATTTGCTCCAGCCGACTGTAATCCTGCATTCCGTGCAGATAGTCATAGGCCCCCGTCCGCTTGAACTCTTCAGACAGGTTGATGTCACTTTCGTCGGCCCCAACGGCGACAATGGGGGGGGGATCTATCGAATGTTTATGGGCCGTATCCTTGAATTCACAGATATGACTTGGGCCAAACCGATGGTCAAAAAGAATTAAATTCGGCTCGACCGTTTTAACAATATCCAGAGCCTCAGCCAGGTCATCAGCCACAAATATTTCCTGGCCGACCTGCTGCGCTAATTGTGTGACTTGCGCTTCTTTGCTTATTACAACAATCCTGCGTAGGCTCATCTTGTTACAAAACCATAAGTGTTATCTCCCCCTGTTTTAGGTCATATGGATATTTTCGCTTCATAGATACTGGTTGCTCAATACCCATAGACCAATAGACAACTAAATCGACAGATAAGCAAAAACGACTTTAATTTTTTTATGGGACCGGCCAATAATGTCACTGATTTGTTAAGGCCTAAGAAGCATTGATCTTATGCAGCAGTCTTATCGGACATTTCAGAACAACAAAAAGCCAAACTTACAGTGAGATGGCAACGTTTCTTATGGGACGTCCCAATGTCACCTCCAGCGTATGGAACAAACAATAAAAAACTTCTCAGACATCCGTCAGGCGAGAGGCGGCAGCATTTTCTGTAACGTAGGAAAAATTATCCCCAAGAGAATTTTTTATACAGGTTATTCCAAGAGCCATCTGGTCTTCGCAGTTTTCTAACTGTGTTTGTTACAAGAAGTTATATATCAATGAGGCAGGTCTGATTTTGATGTGGCACACCAATTGCTGTTTGTTTTACAGGCCGTACCAATATTGTACGGAGTAACCGTCTTTGCGCAGAAATTTTGCTTATTTTTGGTCTTTTTTGAAAGGTAGCAAACTTATGAGTTCAATATCAGCAAGTAATATCCAAATGGATTATATGAAAGTTCTCATAGCGCAACTGCAAAATCAGAATCCGCTGGAACCAATGGACAACAACGAAATGGCTTCCCAGCTTGCGCAATTCTCACAGCTACAGCAGCTCGAATCAATGAACTCTAACTTTGCCCAAATACTTGCGATTACCAACCGCAGCTATGCAAATTCGCTAATAGGTAAGGAGGTTACATTTTTCGCACAGGACACAGAGACGGGTGAGTTGGTTCAGAAGGAAGGCACAGTTAATGAAGTTTTCAATGACCTTAATACGGGAGAGAGTCTTTTGAAGGTAACGGTTGATGATGAGGAATATTCACTCAGTTTAGACGCCGTAATATTGGTAAGCAATTAAAATCAGTTGAGATTCCAGGAATAAGTTATAAGGAGACAGAAAACTGAGTTTTGAATTACCAGCTCGAATTCCCGGATTGCAGGCCCATCAGGAAATGCAGGGTGTTGCCGGCAAGAACGGGGCTGCAGCCGATACGACCGCTTCCGAGTCCGACAGAATAAACTTCTCGGAGCTGCTTAGCAAAAAGATCGGAACGGGATTGCAGTCAATGGCTAATGTCGGCGGCATCAATCCTAAGCATACGAGCGGCATTGGAATAACAGGGATAACACCCAATATGCCGAAAGGCAATATCATAAATACGGGCAATCCCCTGGATCTTGCGATAGAAGGAGACGGTTATTTTGTTTTAAGTGACGGAAAACAAAACATTTACACTCGCTCGGGAACATTTGCAGTCGATGCGAACTCGAATTTGGTTAACCCTGTCACAGGCTATACCATCCAGCGTATCGGTTCAGAAGGTGAAAGTGATGGTTTTCAGACTCCCGGTGATAGTAATGTTCGCATCCCTTACGGTGCTGTGATGCCGGCCAATAGGACATCAGAGATAAAAGTATCCGGTAATCTAAATGGCGATGCAGCGATTGCCGGAGGGCCACAAACACAACAGATAGCCTCGAATATAACTTATACTTCCAACGGCGGCACAGTAGCCACCGCGGCTACAGAATTTGATCAGCTTGACCAATTTAATGGCGGTTCAGGCATAGATGGACGGTTGGAGGCCGATGAGTCAGGCACTATCAGCGTTTCCGGTTATAATCCGGACGGTACTGCATTGAGAAGCGGCCTGGCGTTTACAGTCAATCCAACCGCGACGCTTGGCGACTTTATCAACCAACTGAATACTAACGTTCTCAGCGGTGCAACCGCTTCTTTGCTCAATGGCAGAATCCAAATAACAGATGATACCGCCGGCTACAGCAGGACAGATATGACATTGTCATACTCCGGAAATGGTTTTCTGACAACGCCGGGCTATTTTGAAGTATTGGCCGTTGGTGGAGAGGAAGTCAAAAACGCCGGTATCACGATTTACGATTCTGGGGGTGGTAAACATACCCTCACCGGCGCATTTGTTCGAGCAAATAGGCTCAATACATGGGATATGGTGCTTAGCTCGGTCACCGGCGATGTCAGTGAGATAACTATGGCGAATCGGCGTATCGAGAATATAAGTTTTAATGCAAGCGAAGGTTCTTTCGCTGGTTTAAGCGAATCGGATTTGCCCCGATTTGTAATAACGTTCGCACATGATGTCGCAAACCCACAAACCATCGAGATACAAATGGGTACTGTGGGTGGGCTTGATGGCTTAACACAATTCAAAGGAAGCTCCACCGCAGCAGCAAGAGAACAGGATGGGTATGAAGCAGGTAGGCTTTCAACCGTTTCGGTTAATAGCGAAGGTGTGATTATCGGGGCCTTCTCCAACGGCATCAACAAGAACATCGCCAGCTTGCAGGTAGCATTATTTCAAAACGCATCTGGGCTGGAGAGTATCGGCGTCGGATATTTCGTTCCTTCAGCCAACTCGGGCGATGCGATGGCGGCCGGTGCTATGACGGATGGTGCCGGCACCGTTCATAGCGGCGCACTGGAAAAATCCAACGCCGATGTGGCAACAGAGTTCGTTAATATGATTCAAGCCCAGAATGGTTTCCAGGCCAATGTGAAGACCATTAGTGTCGCCAACGAAATACTACGAGAAATGAGTAATCTTTTTAGATAGTAATTGCGGATTGCAACTTATTTTGCAAGTTTAAGATGATAACAGCACACGTAATGACAACAGTGTTCAACGCCATTATTTTGGGATTCCCGGCTCTTACGCCCCAACAGCGGTGGAGGTCTGCAAGTGACCCCTTCAGTGCCGGCTTTGTAACTGAGCGATGGTTTCTACTAACCTTAGCGGCTGTTGGAATCATATTATGCGTGCTGCTGTTAGTTGTTAGCCGCAATCGTACAGCACAGCAACGCCGGATGGCTATTCAGTTATTTGATGAGTCTGCTGACAAAATTGGCCTGAACGCCCGGGAGCGTCAGCTACTGTTGAGTATAGCAACTAAAGCAGGTCTGAAGCAAAGCGAAACGATTTTTACTACGAGCAGTGCTTTTGAACGCGGAGCGGCCATAATAGCAGAAGAAAGCATCGCCCGAAAGCAAACAGCCTCGCAAATCGAACAGTTGAAAGCCGAGCTGTCTTTCCTGCGTGAAAAGCTTGGTTTCCAGAAACGAGTTTCGGCTTCAATAGGGCTGTCAACGAAACCGAAGAAATTGAACAGCAGGCAGATTCCCACGGGCAAGAAAATTTACATGATACGCCGAATGAGCCATACTCCTGATACTGTCGAGTCAACCGTAATAGAGAATAATGACGTAGAGCTGATGGTTCAATTGGCAAAGCCTGTAAAAATTATTTTCGGTGAGGTTTGGTGTGCTCGTTATTATTTTGGCGCGTCGGTTTGGGAGTTTGATACTTCAGTAATCAGCTGCAACGGTGACAAATTGGTTTTAAATCACAGTGATGAACTGCGTTTTGTTAATCGCCGGCGTTTTTTGCGTGTTCCTGTCAACAAACCAGCCTTTGTCGCACACTTTCCATTCGCAAGAACGGCTGTTAGCCCCGGCAACAAAAGTATAAAGAGTTTCAGAATGTACCGAAGTTTGGCAAGCCCTTCGGACAGTTTTTGGGGGCCGCCTGAATTTATACCAGCAGTTGTTACTGAGTTGGCCGGTCCCGGCTTGTGTATAGAGACTTCGCTGAAATTACAAGTAGGTGACAGGGTGCTTGTTGTGTTTAAGCTGGATGAAGAAGAGAACAAGGATTCGGCCCGCCAGAAGCCTGAGGGCGACAAGACAGCAACGCCAAAAATAGTAGAAGATATCGGAGAGGTTCGACACATCAAAGCTATACAAAATGGTTTTTCGATAGCAGTTGAGTTGACAGGTTTAAGCGACACGGACGTTAGCGAACTGATTCGCGCTACGAATGCAGCTTCCCTAAGAACCATGCCTGAAAGTCAAGATGCCGGGGCTTCGGAAAATGTAAAGGAAGGCGCTGCGGAACCTGCGGTTGCACAAGGAATTTAAGATGGCAGAAACCCAAATTAGTGCAAGCACCGATGCTTTAATGCGTGAATTTGATATAATCGCGCACAATCTGGCGAATGTAAGCACGGTCGGATACAAGCGTATGTGCAACGCTTTTTCAAAATCCCTTGAAGCACAGGGGACGGGACTGCAAACATATTCACCCGGCAGTATTGATTTGACTTCTGCGTTTGATTTTTCTCAGGGGACCATTGTAGAAACAGGTCGGCCGCTGGATTTTGCGCTGTATGGCAAGGGTTTCTTTGTAATAGAGACGCCGGCAGGCCCGCTTTATACCCGCAACGGCGTATTCCGTACGAATCAAAATGGGCAAATAGTGGATTCTGCGGGAAGGATTGTAGCAGGCGGAGCCGGGCCCATCACAATACCAGTCGGCGTGGAACTGTCGCAACTGAATGTTAGAAGCGACGGCAGTATCAGCGCTGGTGACACGACTATAGGAAAATTCAGACTGGTTGATTTCCAGGACAACGAAAGCAAACTTGTGCCGGCCGGTGACAACTGTTACCAGATGCCGGAGCAGGATGTAACGCCGGTTGAAACCGAACATATAGTTGTAAAAAATGGTTACCAGGAGGCATCCAATGTTCAGATGGTCGAAGAATTAGTGGACATGCTGATGGTGTCCAGGCTTTACGAAGCGAACATGAAGTTTGTCGCAGCGCAAAAGGAAGCCACCGGTAGTATTTTAAGTGTGGCTATGGGTTAGAGTTACCAGGGGCCCGCTTTTGAATTTGTGAACGATTAAATAAGGAGAACAATATTATGTTAAGAGCATTTTCCACCGCGGCCACGGGCATGAGCGCCCAGCAGATGATGGTGGACGTTATCGCCAATAATCTTGCCAACATAAACACCACGGGTTTCAAGCGAAGCCAGATTAATTTTGGGGAGTTGCTTTACGTCACGCTGCAGGAACCCGGCACGGAAGTGGCATCGGGTATAAATTCTCCCGGCGGCCTGGAAATAGGCAGTGGTGTCCGCGTTGTATCCACGATAAAGGTTTACACTCCGGGCGAGCTTCAGAATACGGGCCGTAATCTTGATATAGCAATTTCAGGTGAGGGCTTTCTCCAGGTAAGTCTGCCAAACGGTGACATAGGGTATACCCGCGATGGCTCACTGCAAATAAATGCGAACGGGGAGATAGTTACCACCACCGGATATACCATAGAGCCGGCGATTACCGTTCCAACAGACGCTACTTCCATAGATATTGGAAAAGATGGAGGCGTCAATGTTACCGATGCTGCAGGAACGTCATCAGTTGTAGGTACTCTTCAATTAGCCCGATTTCCCAATCCGTCGGGTCTTTCGAGTGAAGGGGATAATCTGCTGGCGGAGACTACGGCAAGCGGTACGCCTACGACCGGCACACCGGGAGAGGCGGGATTCGGCACTATTCAATCGAGATTTCTGGAAAAATCAAATGTCCAGATGGTGAATGAACTGGTCAGCCTTATAACCGCCCAGCGAGCATACGAAATAAACTCGCGTGCAATAAGGGCAGGCGACGATATGCTTCGAACGGCAAATGAAATTGTCAGATAAGGAATCATTATGAGCATAAGAAAGAGCACAAGAGCACAAGAGCATAAGATGATAGGGACACTTGTAACTTGTGCACTTATGAGCTGTGTACTTTTTTGCCGGGTATCAGCAAATACCGACGCCAACGACTTGCAGAAGGAAAGTATTCTAAAGCTCTACCTGCCGAGAGAGGTCACAATCAAGGACGATACTATCAGCCTGGGTGAAGTCAGCATAATAGGGAGTAATCCGAGGAAAGGTGGACTTGCAGCCAGGGCAATCAAAATTCCCCTGGGTCGGATTACCATGCCGGGCCAGGAAATCGTCATCGACAGGTCGATGATCCTGAGCAGATTGGCTTGCAATGGAATCCCGGCATCAAAAGTGACATTAACCGGGGCAGAAAAAATAACGGTAAGAAGGCAGCAGAAAATTATCAAAGGCAGCGAATTCGTTGAGCTGGCAAGCGCTTTCCTGAAAAAAAATCCACCCGCCGGTTCGGTTTGCCAATGGAACGCGATTCGGACACCGAAAGATTTGGCCGTATCCGAAAAGAGCAAAGATATACAGTTGTCCCCACGTTTGGTTAAGAGCAATGCGAAAAATCAGGCTAAGGTCCAGATTGCTGTAGTGCAGAACGGCAAACAGATAGGGGAGTGTGAAGTAACTTTCCGCTTAAAATACAATTGTCACAGAGTAGTAACGCTGGTTGACATTCATGCAGGCACGGTTATCAGCTCTAAGAATGTCAAGATAGAAAGCACGATATCAAGCCATCCGGAGCCTGTCAATTGGAAGCCGCCTTATGGCCTTATCGCCAAACGCCCGCTGCCCGCAAACACCGTGCTTGGGCCGCATATGTTCGGCCCTGTCAAGCCTGCAGTTATTGTCGGGCGAAATCAGAATGTTGTTATTCGAATTGAAAAGCCGCTGCTTGTGGTTACAGCTATGGGAAAAACTATGCAGGAAGGACGAACCGGTGAATACATAAAGGTGCGAAACCTGAACTCACAACGAATAATCTTAGCCAGGGTCAAGGAAGACGGGACGGTGGAACCGGTTTTCTAAAAAATAGTCATAAAGGCACAAAGAAATTAACAAAAGGGGAAACAATGAACAATAGAACAGGCTTAGTGTTTATCTTAACGGCTTTTCTGCTCTGCTCTGCTTTGCCAATGGGGGACTTACAAGCAGATTCTATCTGGCGTAAGCGAGGCAAGGATATGCGAGATTTATACACAGATGATGTGGCACGTAACATAGGCGATGTCCTGACCATTAAGATTAGTGAAAACAGCAAGGTAGATAACAAGGCAAAAAGGGATTTGAAGAAAGAGACCGACAAATCAACCGCCTTTAATGGAGAGCTTGGGATCACAACACCAAATAATAATCTTCTACCCCGCATGCCTGGTTTTACTATGGCAGCTGAATCCACTAACGAGTTGAAAAGCAAGGCTGATTTCAAAGACGAGCGTAAGTATGTTGATAGTGTTACCGTGGTTGTTGTGGATATCCTGCCAAATCGCAACCTTGTGGTTATGGGGACGCGTCAACGTAATATCGCAGGTGACATACAAACGATTGAGGTAAGCGGAATAGTCAGGCCGAGCGATATTGAGTTTGATAACACGGTTAAGAGCGAACAGATTGCAGACTTTCGTATTGTGACCAAAAACACAGGTATCGCGGCACCATATACCAAGCCAGGCTGGCTCGGCAGGATATTCGATATTATTTGGCCGTTTTAATTATATCAATTGCACACGTGTATTTTTTTGAAAGTAATAGCTTATGAAAACTCGTCTAATACTTTTGTTGGCAATTCTGCTAAGCACGGTTGAAGTTGGACAATGCGAGCGAATAAAGGACATCGTTGATATTCAGGGGATTCGCAGCAATCCGCTCCGAGGCACCGGATTAATTGTTGGTCTGGCCGGCACCGGTGATACCACACTTCTTTCGCGACAAATACTGACTAATATACTAAGGGATACAGGTCTTGTTCTTAATCCTACGGATTTGACCGGAGGCAATATTGCCGTGGTTATGGTTACTGCCGAGCTGGGTCCTTTTGCCCGCGAAGGCTCCCAAATTGACGTTGACGTTTCCGCCATAGGAGATGCAAAAAGCCTTCAAGGTGGAATGCTCCTGCCGACACCATTAAAAGGTCTTGACGACCAGGTTTATGCCGTAGCCCAGGGCGGAGTCTCGATTGGCGGCTGGTCGGCGGGAGGCGATAAAGCTACAATCACAAAGAACCACCAGACGGTCGGGCGAGTCCCCGGCGGGGCAATAGTCGAAGAGGAAGAAATTGCTACATTTGTCGAATATATTGCGGGCTACAGACTTATCACGCTTAATCTTAGAAACATCGATTTTTCAACTGCCGAGCGAATCAGCAAGGCCATCAACCAGACTTATCCGGACAGTGCGGCAGTAGTCGACGCCGGTACCATAAAAGTTAAAGTCCCCAATGAAATCAGTCAGACGGGCATAGCCGGTTTTATCGATGATATTACAAAGCCCGATGTCAAGGTTGATGTTCCCGCGGCAGTGGTTATTAACGAACGCACCGGTACCATTGTGGTAGGGGAAAATGTCGGGATATCCGCAGTGGCGATTTCCCAGGGCAGCCTTGTTGTAAAAATTAAAGAAAGCGAAACCGTTTCCCAGCCGTTCGCTCCCTTCTCCGATGCCGGCACAACAGAAAGAGTTCCGGAGACGACAATAGGGGTTGAAGAAACAGATGGGTATCTGATTCCTGTCACCAGGGCAGTCACCGTCTCGGAGCTGGCCAATACCCTTAATGCCATAGGAGCGACACCGAGGGACATGATAGCGATATTTAATGCTTTGAAAAAGGCCGGCGCCCTTCAAGCCAAGCTGGTGATAATGTAATCGGTGCCGTTTTGCTTCACAAAATCGAAGCAGCGGGAACAGGAGCAATTTTATGGATAGTGCCAATTTGATATTAACCGGACCCATATCTCTTCCTGCGCCACTGAGGAATTTAAACAAGGTCGACGGCATTCCGGAACAGAAAAAGGAACAAATCGCCAAAGATTTCGAATCAATTTTACTCAGCAAGTTACTGGACGAAATGAAAAGTTCTATCGGGGATTGGGGCTTTGAGGAAAGTGCAGCTTCCGAACAAATTCAGGGAATATTTTGGCTGTACCTTGGCCGTCATCTTGCAAACAATGGTGGCCTGGGGATGTGGAAAGATATATACCAAAATTTACCCAACCCGGAGCAGACAAACAAAAACGATGGCGTGGAACCCCAGACGCAAAATGCTGCGCTCGGGAATCCGGACAGATAGGAATTTATGAAGGCAACGGCAATCAGCATAGAAGATAAAGTCGATGAGCTGCTGCTTGTTCTCGACGAAGACATCCGGCATATACAGCAGAGTCTATCACGGCTTAATGAATTGCGCAGCCTGGTCATCAAGCGCGATGATGTTGCTTTGGGCAAGCTACTTGAGCTCATCCAGGGTGAGTCTGAGGGATACAGAGACCATGAATTAAAACGGCAGTCGATACGAAAGGAATTGGCGAGCGCTCTTGGCTTTGGCCTGGCGCAAATGACTCTATCGACACTCGAAACCAGCCTGCCGAAGGGAAAAAAAGAACAAGTGACCGAGAAGAAGGCGAAATTAAAATCATTGATTAAAGAGCTTAAGAAAGAACATTTGAGTACAGCGTTGCTTTTGTCAGATTGTGCAAGATTCAACAGAATGCTTTTGAAGGGCGTCTTCAATCTTGGGAATACAAGGACAGTTTACTACGGTTCTAATGGTGCAACCAAACAGCAAAGTGATATGGCTTTTGTTAATCTTCAGTTTTGAAGTCTCAAGAGGAACGCCCCTTGGTGGGGCACCATCCCGCGCCTAATAGGAGCGGGAAGGGAACCGTGGAAGTAGGAGTCCAAAAATGGATAGTTTCTCCATAGGTCTTAGCGGGCTTGATGCAGCACAAAAAGCCCTTGATACAATCGGTAATAATATTGCCAATGCGGCTACTGAGGGCTACCACCGTCAGAGGATAAATCTGACTCCCGGATACACGTCGCAAGTTGGCTCGGTTATATTGGGAGGAGGCGTCGATGTCGCCGGCATCACCAGAATGATAGACGGCTTTTTGGAGCAGGAAATCCTTCGACAGCAGTCGTCATTAGGGCAGGTCTCGCAGGAATTCGCTACGCTGCGCACAATCGAGACTGCATTCGGAGAGCTTTCGAGCGGCAGTGGCTTGAACGCAGCTATAGATGAATTTTTCAACGCATTACAGGATCTTAGCGCTCATCCAACAGAAATCATTTGGCAAAGCCAGGCTGTAACCGCAGCGGAGACTATGGCCTATCAATTTAGAACATTAGGAGAATTTCTGACCACTCTGGAAACCCAGCTCAGATTTGAAGCTGAAAACACTATGGAGCAGATTAACACGTTGATAAACGGAATTGCCGAGCTAAATGATAACATAGAAAGGATAGAAATAAGCGGGGGCCAGGCTAATAATTTACGTGACCAAAGGGACCAGCGTATAAAAGAACTGTCCGAATTGATTAATGTCGACACTCAGGTCAAAGAGTATGGTGTGGTTAATGTCAGTGTTGCGGGGATACCCGTGGTGACAAGCGCCACTCAAACTGAATTGGAGGTGGGTCTGACAGCAGACGGCAAGCTGGGGATTTCGATTGCCGGGGTGAACAATTATAGTACAGACGTGCGAAGCGGTCGGTTCGGCGGGCTATTGTCGTTGAAAAATGAACTTATCTCTGGTTTTCACAGCGACCTGGACACCTTGGCATCCACAATAATACAACAGATAAATCAATATCATGTGCAGGGAGCAGGTTCGGAAGGCTCATTCAGTCAACTGACCGGCTGGACGAATACAAGTGGAGATTTATCCGATTTCAGTACTGTATCCGCCGGCTATACGTACATCAGGGTCACTGATACCAGCAGTGGAGCAGTAACGCGAACTGCGATTCCCGTCTTACAGGACGCTTCGTCTGATACATTGACCGAGATAGCCGGCTATATTACAAGCAATGTTGCTAATGTAACTGCTACGGTAAATTCTTCGAATCAGCTAACTATCACAGCCGATACGGGCTATGAATTTGATTTCCTCCCCTGTGTTTTACCTGAGCCTACGGCCAGTACTCTTACAGGCGCATCGCCGCCAACTATATCCGTATCGGGTATTTATACAGACACGACGAACGACACTCTCAGGTTTTCGGTTTCAGGAGCCGGTGCGGTAGGTAATGGCAGCTTGCAGCTTGAAGTGAGGGACGGCGGCGGTGCCGGGGATGTTATTGCCACCCTCAACATCGGTAGTGGTTACGCCGCAGGTGACCTGCTCGATTTGGGTAACGGAATCAAAATATCTCTTAGCACCGGCGATTTTGGAGCAGTTGACAACTTCGATGTCGATGCGTTTGCCGGCAGCGATACTTCGTCAGTGCTGGCAGCGATTGGAATCAACACATTTTTTTCCGGCAGCAGCGCTGTGAATATGGCAGTTTGTTCGGATATATCTGCTACACCCGGACGGATAGCAACATCTCTGGGTGCGGATATGACCGACAACACCGGAGCCTGCCGAATGGCGGGCTTGAAGGATGAGTCCCTCAGCAGCTTGAACACTATGACGCCGGTAGAGTTTTATCGCAGGCTGGTTACAGACATCGGCCAACAGCTCTCCCTTAAAAATATACACCAGGATAACATCGAGATTATGGTCCAAAACCTTGCCAATCAGCAAAGTGAGATAAGCGGTGTCAACATCAACGATGAGGCTACCCAAATGCTGGTCTTTGAACAAATGTTTCAGGCAATGGCCAAATATTTGAATACGGTCCAGTCGTCGATATCAAGCCTTATGGAAATAATATAGACGGCTGGATTTTCTTTGAGAGGTTTCAATGAGCGGAACGTTAGGCAACATTTACAATAATATTAGCTTTGCACTGGGTTTGCACGCCGAGGCATTGGCTCGCCTGCAAGAACAGGTGTCTACCGGCGCTCGCATAAATCGGGTCTCTGACGGCCCATCCGCCGCGTACAGGATTTTAGGACTCAATTCTGAGGAAAGGTCCCTGGTAAATTACTTAGACAACCTCTCGGAGGTCGTTAGCAGCCTGGAGCATTCCTCTGCCGCTATTGGACATATAATATTATCTGTTGTGGAGACGAAAACACGGCTAACTCAAATTACCGGTGGCATCTATAATCAGGACGGACGGCGAATGCTTGCAGAAGGCATCAACGATACACTGGAGCATGTCGTTTTATTGGCCAATACCGAACGTCTGAATCAATACATGTTTGGGGGCGGTAATACGACCTCGGCACCCTATATTGTAGAACGTACTGATGGGAAAATCACCGGAGTAACTTACCAGGGCAGCGTTGAGGGTCGAAATATTGAGCTGGGGCCCGGAGTACAGGTAGATGCTTTTTATGTAGGCGATAACATTTTCGGCTCTGCCAGCCGTAGCGACCCGGTTTTTCTGGGTGATACCGGTGCCGAAGCCGGTACGGGGACATCGAGTGTCAGCGGTTATACATGGTTGACAGTAACGGGCTCGGCCGACAATTATGACCTCTCTATTGATGGCGGCCTGACTACTTTCAATACTGATGGTACGAACACCAACTTAGCTGTAACTCATTCGCTGACCGGAGAGGTCCTGTATGTTGACACTACGGACATAAACAATATCGGTGATGCGTTGGTAGCCGTACCCGGGACTAATGATATATTCAACACACTTATTACTATTCGGGACCTGCTGGAAAATGAAAGAGGACTTTCCGATGCTCAAGTGCTGGAGCTGCTGAGGGATTCATTTAGTTCGCTGGATGAGATAAACAATCTTTTAGTTCGGACCCAGGTTTCCATAGGTTCGAAAATCGGCTTTCTGGACAATCTCGGGGACAGCTTAAAAAACCTGAAATACAACACTGAGGATGAAACGACACGATTGCAGGAAGCCGACATCGCCCAGGTTGCTATAGATATCTCTCGCCGTGAGGTTCTATACCAACTGTCGTTATCGGTGGCTGCAAGACTTATGTCTATGTCGCTGCTGGATTTCCTCGAATAGCTGCTGACCCCGTTAGAAGTTGACGCCTTACTTCTAACGGGGCTGAGAACGACGGTTAAAAGCCAAAGGATGATTCTTTGAATGACATATATGTTTGATATTCATACAAATTTATTGTTTGGAACTGCGAAATCGCAAGTGAATACCCGCGTTGTGATTAACGGCACAGGATTTGCGTGATGGTTATTATATGGCTATTGGGCCATTCGTTTTTAAACAGAATCCGTTTTGCAGGACTGTAATGTGGCCCCAAACCCGCCTCCGGTGGACGTTTGGGAATCCCATAGATATGGAACAAAACAGATGGAACTGAGAGCAAATTCGAATCATCATCAGAGGGGTTTGGAATTAGCTGAAGCCAGCAAATACCAAGAGGCTCTGGCTTGTATTCAAGAACATCTTTGCGCAGCACCGGACGATGCGCAGGCGCTGAACGATGCAGGGACAATTCTGTATTGTCTGGGCCGCCCGGATGAAGCCATTGACCATTTTGTCAAAGCCAGGAGTTTTCAGGGTGACTCTGCTGATATATTGTGGAACCTTGTAGAAGCATATTTTGGTGTCGGCCGAGTAAAGGAAGCCGTGCAGCTTTTTGATGATATGGAACGAATGGGCATATTGAAGGCGGAGGTACTTAACAGAACAGCAAACGCATTTCTGGCACAGGATAATAAGGCCGGCGCTATCGAAATGCTGCACCACTCACTTGAGCTTTCGCCTGACCAGAAAATACTGGAGCCAATGATCGACGTCATCCGTTCTAAAATGCCGAAGGTGGTTTTCTTCTGCGGCGATGGTATGAGGTTTCTTAACGAAACTGTAGACTTTATAAAGCAGCGCTTTGAAGTACGCCTTTTCGAGGACCAGGCAGAAGAAGAACTGGTAGAAGTAATGAAATGGAGCGATATCTCCTGGTTTGAGCCGGGTCATCTTGCAGTGACAGCCTCGAAGCTACCGAAACTTTGCGAGAACATTATAAGACTGGACTGCTACGATGCCTATAAGCAGTGGCCCCAACAAGTTAACTGGGCCAATATCGACGTCCTCGTTGCTGTTGGCAACAGCTTTGTCGGGGATGTTCTTATCCAAAAAGTTCCGGGGCTTGAAAGTCAAACGTCGATAGTTACTGTTCCCATCGGTGTAAATCTTGAAAAATTTCCGTTTACAAATCGCCGGCGCGGCAAAAATATTGCATTTTTGGCCAATCTGAATGTGCTAAAAAATCCTTCTTTCGTCCTGCAGTGTATGCAAAAGCTACACTACATCGACCCGGATTACCGGTTGTTCTTTGGCGGAGAATTTGCGGATGCGGCCCTCGAATATTATCTAAAGCATATGGTTGATGCTCTTGACCTTCGTGGTGTGGTGTCCTTTGACGGTTGGCAGGAAGATGTCCGTTTCTGGCTTGAGGATAAACATTACATCGTTTCCACCAGTATCATCGAAGGCCAGAGTAGGGGGGTACTGGAAGGGATGGCCTGCGGGCTAAAACCTGTCGTCCATAATTTCCCGGGTGCCGACCAGGTGTTCCCGCCGGAATTCCTGTTTAACATCTCCGAAGAATTCTGCGAGCAGATTGTTTCTGATGAGTACGAACCACAAAGGTATAGCAGATTTGTTGAGGAAAACTACCCGCTGGAAAACCAGTTGATAAAAATCAACGACATTTTAAGGCAGCTCAAATCTGAAAGCATGATCTATGACTCGGGTCCTGATTCACGGATTGCGGAACACAGGATACCGATTACGAGCGGCCTGTCACAAATCACGGACCGCGAAGCCATAAAACAAGGATTTTGATCGGCGATTGAACTACTCGAAAGAGCAGAACAAATATTCGAAGGAAAAGCATTTGTATGGACATAACTGAAAACGATACTGAGCAGCAGCAAGATTCGACCGAGGATTATGGAGTTGTACAGGAACTGGGTGACTGTTACACATCCGTCGGCAACTACGCGGAGGCGCACAAATGCTACGAAAAGGCAGCCGGCTTAGGACCTGATGAACCGGGTCCTTACGTCGGATTAGGCGTACTTGCCCTGCAACAGAATCAACTTGATGACGCTGAAATAGCTTTTAGGGTGGCTTGCCGACTGGACGCCAATTGTTCTAAGGCTTATGCCGGCTTAGCCATGGTCGCGCAGCAAAGAAGTGATTACAAGCTGGCCTTTGAAATGTATCTTAAATGCCTGGAGCTGGACGTCGACAACCTTATAGCCCTTTTGGGCCTGTTTCAAACTTCCTGCCAAATGGGCTCATTCGCCAAGGTCATTCACTACCTGGAGCTGTATTTGAATATGCACCCGGGTGATACCTCTGTTATGTTCCCTCTGGCAGCACTGTATATGAAAGATAGCAGGCTTGAGCATTGCAAAAAAATCCTGTTGGAGATGTTAACATTGGACGCGGACAACAAAGATGCGGCTAACCTGCTGGAAGAAGTCGAACACGGTTTGGCCAAAGCAAAACAGGCGGGAGTTCAAATCGGATGAGTACCAATAATAGTGAGGTAATTGGCAATAATCAAATACATCTGCTGGATGAGCTACAGACTCTGTTAGAAAAGCAAGTGGAGATGGCCAGGCAAGGTAACATCAAAGACGTCGAGTTATTAAGCAAGCAAGCCGGCTCTCTCATTGAAAAAATTTCACAGACAGGGATTCTTGACCCGGCTGACCCCGCATTTAATGAGGTGCGGCGAGAGCAATTGCAGAAATTATACGAAGAACTGTGCCTGACCGTCACAGCTCAGAAAGCGGGAGTCTGCGAGGAGCTGGGCCGGGTTCGCAAAGGCAAAAAGACCATACAGACTTACCGTAGTCATATTTGATTGTCAGTAGTAAGGTCTTAACAAAAGCCCCCGTGCTTTCTTGCGAAAGCAAGAACGTGGGTAAAAAACTCTGACTTAGGCAAACCGTCCATGCGGTGGTAGTTCATCGCGTTTGTGGGATTTATAAAAATGCAAGGGATAGGCAAAATACTAAGAGAATACGTAATAAATTGTTAAGTAAAGGCGTTTTTTTAGCGACAATAGAGTTTGGAAGAGTACGGTTGTAAAGTGTTTCTTGGGACCTTTGTAAAGCCGTAAAAACCAAAAAGGCAGAAAAATATGGCAAATTTAGGTCTTCCAGGCCTGTTTTCAGGCATTGATACAAGTACCCTCATCGCCCAACTAATGGCGCTCGAGCGCCGTACGCTCAACGTGTACCAGGCACGTAAAAACCTGTGGGCAGAAAGAAAAAGCGCTCTGGGCAGCCTGGAAACCTCGCTGAGCACTTTAAGAACCACCCTTCGCGCACTTTCCGACGCTGATGCACTACGCGCTTTTTCAACCTCCTCCAGTGACAGCGATAAGTTGACCGCAGAAGCATCTAATAACACCTTTGAAGGTAGCCACACAGTTGTAATCAATCAGTTAGCCAACGCCGAGCGGTGGGTTCAAACGGGCGGCCTCGAATATGTCGAGGATTTGGTCGGAGAAGGTACGTTTATTTACTCATATAACCACAAGGAAACAAGCATAACGACCACTACCACTACAACCCTGGAAGAATTAGTAGGTTTAATAAATAACGACCCGAACAATCCCGGCGTTACGGCAAGTCTGCTTCACTACAACGACGCCTACCATCTGGTACTAAACGGTAATGACGCGGGCACGGATTACAAAATCTTCGTAAATGCGAGCAGCACTGAAGTCTGGGAAGCCGATTCGGCCTTTACGACTGACAGCGGGGACGCCACGCTGAACAGCAAAATTACAGAACTTGGCCAATATAGTGAGAACAACGGTCTGCAGGGAGACGAACAGATTCAAATAACCGGTACAGACCATAACGGTGCTGCTATAACCCAGGTAAATCTTAGTGTTACTGAAAATACAACGGTTGGCCATCTTATTTCAGAGATTAATGATGCCTTTGATGGGATTGCCAAGGCAACTCTTGAAAACGGCGAAATCATTTTAACCGATAATACCTCCGGCACGAGCAGTCTTTCAATTCTTTTGACTTACAACCCGGGCTCAGGTGACACAACGCTGACGTTGCCTGATGAAGTTGGAGATTGGGACGTAACAGAAGGCGGCTCAACAACAGCATCGGGCCTTAACGACAATTTTGAACCAGGCGACTTTACGCTAAGTCAGTCCGCTCAGGACTCCAAGATTAAAGTGGACGGCTTTCCTTCAACTACAGCGGTTGATGAGGTGCAGCATCTGAGCTTTACTAACGAGGCAACTGCCGGCACGTTTACCCTGACTTATGATGGCCAAACAACTGCGGCAATTGCCTTCAATGCTCCTGTAAGCGGTGTTGGCAGCGTTCAAGAGGCATTAGAAGCGTTAACAAATGTAAATCCTGGCGACATAACAGTAAGTGGTGATGATTTGGATACGAATGGTGGAGGTATCATGACATTTACATTCGCTGACTCCGCAGGTGACGTTAATATGCTTGTCATTGACACGAGTAACCTCACTCCTCCGACCGCTTCGGAGTGGGTGATATCAGAAGATACAAAAGGACAGGATGGCTACATCAGCAGAAGCTCAAATACTGTTGGTGATGTAATCAGCGGCGTAACGCTGCATTTGCACGACGTCACTGACGCCAGTGGAGAGGATATAACTCTGACAAGAGATATCCAATCGGTCAAAAGCAAACTAAGCGCTATGGTTGCCGCCTATAACGCTGCTGTTATGTATATTAAAGAAAGGACCGGCTACAATGAAGAATCAAAGACTGCCGGCGTGTTAATGGGGGATTATGTCATTTCAACTATAAGGTCGCAGATTCGTGATCCTCTTATTGCCCCGACCAGCGGATTTATAGAGGATATCGACAGCTTCCTGATACCGGCGCACATTGGTCTTGAGCTTGACAGGGACGGAGTATTGAGTTTAGACGCAAATGTTTTTGATGAGGCGATAGTCGAGGACTATTTGGACGTTCTTAACTTAATCGGGGCCGACAAAACCGGCAGTTCCGACAGCAACGATATAGAGTTTTATGGGGCCCACAGCAATTATACGACAGCAGGCGACTACACGGTCAAGGTCGAGTACGATGCATCCGGAGATATCAACAAGGCCTGGATAAAACTTTCGACCGAAGGAGATTCGCGGTATCGTGAGGCGACCATTAGCGGCAACGTCATTACCGGCAACAGCACCTTCAACGACAATGGCGACCCGGCATATCCCGAAAACAACCTCCAGGTCACTGCCCCTACGACAGGGACGCCCAGCAGCACTATATATGCAACAGTCCGTGTAAAGCAGGGCTTTGCCGGCGCTATTGAAGACGCCCTGGATAGAATGCTCAAAGCTACTACCGGCACCATTAAAATCGACCAGGAACATGTGGACGATGTAATAAAGGGCATGCTGACAAAAATTGAAGATGAGGAATACCGCCTGAGTCTGAAAGAACGCAGACTGGTTGCTCGCTTTGCCCGCCTTGAAAAAACATTGGCTTTGATACAACAGCAAATGGGTCTCCTGGGCTTTCAGTAGTGTAGCCGTGTAAAGACAAAATCCTCTATTAAAGAAAACTCCACGTTCCTTGTTAAACAATAAGTTACGGCCATTTTGGGTTTGTTTGGGTTTGTTTTGGCATTTTATTGGCTTTAATTGGCTTTGAATTGGCTTTG
>JBARPZ010000708.1:0-12868 GCA_049643445.1 Sedimentisphaerales bacterium | reverse complement strand
TCTATGTATGTTTGTTGTTCCGGTATTAGCTGGACAGACTAAGCCAAATGTCCAGCTTATAAAAGGAGACGACAAAGTTGATGTTATTATAGATGGAAAGCTATTTACCAGTTACGTGTATGGAAGCAAACTGACAAAGCCGGTTTTAGTTCCGGTACGTACACCTTCAGGCGTCGAGGTCAATCGCAGACACCCACTGACGGAAGCAGAGGGGGCAAGTAACGACCATTCTCATCATGTAGGTATTTTCTTTGCCGTTGACAAGGTAAACGGAACTGACTTTTGGAGGAACGCTGCTACGCCGCCCCAAATAAAACACATCAAAATAACGGAGCTTACCAGCGGGCCCGGAAGGGGAAAACTTTCAACAATCATGCACTGGATAGATAATAACGGCCGCATTGTGTTGGAAGAAAAAAGAAATATGATTTTCCTTGTCACCGAATATGAAAACGAATATGCTGTCGACTTCAGCATGGACCTTACTGCCAGAGACACAAAGGTGGTATTTGACGATATCGAGGAAGGTATGTTCGCAATTCGAGTTTACGATTATTTGAGGCAGGGCCGTGACAAATTGAATCTTAAATCCGGACAACCTTTGCCAAAGGAATCGATTGCCGGAACCGGTATGTACTTTAGTTCCAACGGCGATGAAACAGCAAAAAATATATGGGGCAAGCGTACAAGATGGGTCGCTTTGCAGGGAATCAGACAGCAGAAAGTAGTGGGTGTCGCAATCCTCAACCATCCGGCAAGTATAAACTATCCGACCTGGTGGCATGTCAGGGATTATGGTTTATTTTCAGCCAATCCCCTGGGACAGGGTGATTTTCAAAGACAACAGCCACGTCAATATCGAAAGAACAAAGTGATACCGCTTCGTCTGACGCTTGAACCGGGCGAAACTGCGCATTTCAGATTTCTCGTGATTATTTACGAAGGGATAAGAACGAAAGAGCAAATAGAAGAAAGATTCGGGGATTTTATAAAAAATTAATTGGCACAAGATTATATATCTGTTAATAATATATAATTCTGAGAGGACACGATTGGGTCAAAAAGGACTATTATCAAGAGAGGATGACTTATGAAAAGTATCACACGCCGAGATTTTGTCAAAAGTTCAATAGCTGGTGGTCTTGCTTTAGCAGCGCCGTTTTCCCGTGTGCGGGGAGCAAACGATGACCTCCGTGTTGCAGTAGCGGGCATTCGTGGCAGGGGTTGGGGGCTTGTGGGAGGTTTTCACGATGCTGCTGGAGTACGCGTCGTTGCGCTCTGCGATGTTGACGAAAAGGTTCTTGAAGGCCGGGTCAAGAGATTCAAAGACCGCAATGAAAAGGTCACCGCATATATCGACTATCGAAAGATGCTTGAGGATAAGTCGATTGACATCGTGGCCATTGCGACGCCGGACCACTGGCATGTCCCTTTGGCTGCCTGGTCAGTCGTGGCTGGTAAGGATGTATACGTGGAAAAGCCTCTCAGCCACACTATTTCCGAGGGACGTCTGCTTGTGAATCTGGCCCGTAAGCACAACAGGATAGTCCAGCATGGTACACAGGCACGAAGTTCAAAAGGCATTGTTGATGCAATTGAATACATGAAATCAGGCGAACTTGGAAAAATCCGAATGGCCAAGGCAATAAACAGCCAGCGGCGGCAAGAGATTGGCCGTGAACCAGACACCCCGACACCACCGCACGTACACTACGACCTTTGGCTCGGACCGGCACCGAAAAGACCTTTCAACATCAACAGGTACCACTATAAGTGGCACTGGTGGTGGGACTATGGAACCGGCGATACGGGAAATGATGGTATACACCAGATTGATATCGCCAGGTGGGGTCTGGGTGTCGAACTGCCAAGGGCCGTCACTTGCAGCGGTGGACAACTATGGTACGATGATGACCACGAGACGCCCGACACACAAATCGCCACCTTTGAGTACGAAGATGTTTACCTGATGTATGAGATGAGGCTGTGGACACCCTATCCACACGAGGGGCACGATAACGGCAACATCTTCTATGGTGACAATGGGAAGGTGTCAATCGGCAGGGATGGCTGGCAGGTGACCTTCAAGGACGGCAAAAAAGGCCTGGGAGGTGAACGGCTTAATGGCTCGCATTTCGGAGACTTCCTTCAGGCGGTGCGCAGCCGTAAAGCAAGTAAACTCAGCGCCGACGTCGAGGTCGGCCACCACTCAGCCGCCCTTTGTCACATGGCAAACATCGCGATGCGGGTTGGCCGGCGGCTCAAATTCGATACTAAGCGGGAGAAATTCATCGACGATTCCGAGGCCAATACATATCTAACCAAGCAGTACCGTAAAGGCTACGAACTGCCGACGCTATGAAATGGCCCAAGTGCTGAACAAAAAATGACAAGCCGCGGTGGAGATGGGTTGTTCGACTTGCTCCTTTAGGAGCAAATCATATTTTGTGGTCTGGAAAAGCTCCCAATACTCTCCTAACCGTCTGCTTGTGCCCCTCTTTGGTCGTATTCTTGTTTTATCAAATCTGCTGTACGCAAGGCCGCCGATTTGCTGAAATTAATAAGCTTGTGCAATCCCTCATTAACAGCTGTTGCGAATTCGTCCGACTTTAATGCCGAATGAGCGAAGCTGCTTTCGCCCGTTCGATGGCCTCTGTTTTGAGGTACTGGTGCCAGGCAGTAAACCGCGGTTGCGAACCCGAAAAAGTAGACTACAAGCAGAAAGATAAGCTTGTTCCTCCAGCCCCTTATTAATGATTTGTTTCTATTTCTTCTGTTCATCTTTGGCTCCTCCCAAAAATGGTTAATAGCAAATCCCCTGTGATTCAGGCTTATACAAGTTATTATACCATAAATGAGGGTGATTGAGGGAGTAATTCTTGAACTACTGCTGAGTTGGTCCAATGATTGCAACAAAAAAGATGCGATATGTGTAAATTATCTGATAACCGACGGCGTGCCTGTTCCCACCTGTAGCTTATGCAAAAACGCTTTTATGGGACGCAGCTACACAATCAGCATACCTTCGATAGCCTCTAATCCAGATGTTTTGCTTATACGCCGAACATTTTTTATACTTTAGATAGTCCACAGAAGTAGCTGCAAATCCGTTTGGATGGGTGTTTTATTCTGACTGGAAAAATGATACCCATAGAAGTCAGAAGCGAAGTTCTTGCTATTCTGTTTGGTGGCTTTACACATGCGGCTGTTCACTATGAACCTCAAGATTATAAGCACATTCAGGGTGCTGTTGATGCGTTCCAGACCTTAGATACCGTGATCGTTGCTCCCGGAAGATATGTTGGACGCGGCAGACATGGAGCATAGCGGTGTTCAGGAAAACAAGAACTTCCTCCCGTTTTTGCTATTGAAGTCAGATAAGTTACTTAATTTCATATGTGGGGGTGTGAACATTATGAAACGAAAAAGCAAACTGCGTGGAGCTATTTTTTCTCTGGCGATATGTGCAGGTATTTTCTGTGCATGGTGCTGTGTTCTGTTAATGGCTGAAGAGTATAACTCGGCACACCATAAATTGAATGTACGCAAACAGGAGCTTCAGGCTTGGGAAGCCTGCCGTCATACTAAGCCCAGTTATTTTAAAAGCAACTCAGAGGCGGTCAGTACCTGCTTAACAAACTTTAACGTAGCGCGAGACAATCCCTGGGTGAGTCTCCCAAAGGAACGATTGATAGGATTGTTCGTATTAGTGGCTTTGGGAAGTGCAGTTGGAGGAGGCTTGGTTACCTGGATTGTTATCTGGCTCGGCGGCCTGTCTATTTATAGATTCTTTAGGCTGCTGGCGCTTTGCTTTCGGTATCACCCAGGCAGGCAGGTGAATAGTTAATATCATCTTCACCCAAGGTCGAGTACATAATCAGCAAAATCATTTTTGCCGGAGTGTCGCAAGACTGCTCGGGTCAAAGACGAGTTGAATTCTGACTGTATAGGTTGCTTAACCTTTGTGAACAACCACAGGGGCTGGGTAACGCTAAGGTTTGCTGAACGACCATCGAGAAGTAGACATAAAAAATGAATTTTCAAGACAGTCTTGATGTTTTGTTGGAAATGAGCTCACAAGATGAGTTGAGCGGTCGTAAATGGAACATCTAATAATTAAGCAATTTTGTTAAGGAGTGAAAAGATGTCAACTAAAGAAATCTTGAAACTTTTCGTGGTTGCTGTTTTGATGTTGGCTGTGTTTGGCTGCGGCAGACCTGACATAATAGGTACTGATGCTGCTGTTTATTCAAGAGGTAAACTTTACGCTGTGTCCGGTCATGACTTGAATGGCGTGTATACGGCGACATTGGCGGCCCTGAAGCAGTTGGAGATAGAGGTTGCTGAAAAAAACAAAGATGTCTTTTATGCCAAGGTTGTCGGCAACATCGCTGATGGTAGGACTGTCACCGTACGGATGGAACCAGGGGTTGACAAAGCTACCGAGCTTAGGATTAATACAAGTAGATTCGGCAACGAGGAGAGGTCACGCGTTATTTACGGGAAGATACAGCAAAACCTTAAGGGCGCCTCCAGGTAGAGCAATTTCCCACGTTGGTTTATCGAGCTAATAAAGCCAAAGAGCTCTCTCTGCGGATGCTTTTGGGTATAGTTGGATCAGCGTTTCCGTCCTGCTATCACTGCACCCAGGCCGAGCAGAGAGAGCTTTGTTTGATTGGTTTACTCTCCGGTTTAATTAGCCACATCCTGATATAGTTACTGGATTTCAACAGTAGAGAAACTCTTACTGTGAGACTTGCACATCGCCAATAAGGCCGATAATATAGCCAGATGCTTGCTCGACCTTATTGCATTTGTGAAAAAAGTGAAGATGGAGCCCTGTTTTTCAGATTAATTCCGCACTACTTCACAAGTTCTATTCTTTCCAATGCGCCCTGGCTTATGTCAGTTCTGAGTCATGGTGCGTCCTTTCTCAAGGCTGCTTACCATTATTTTACATAAAGTTACCGTCCGAATAAGTCGATGGACGATGTCGGAAGTTAACTTTATATATTTTTGAAAGGAATTAAAAATGGTAAGTGAAGAAAGACCTCAAAGCCCGGAAGAGCCTCAACAGGTAGCGTTGGAAGAGACTCAAGAGACCGAGACCGAAGAGAATCAAGAGCCGCGTTTCGAAGCTTTTGATGAGACACCTTTGGAAGACCCTGAAGAAACACCGACAGAGACTGAAGAAAGTTGATATTTATTTGCAGAGAAAGTCAGATGAGCAGTCTGACTCCCTCCTTTAATTGATATTCCCCGGGATCTGTAATTATCATCAGGCATGTTACTGTCCCGGTAACATAACTGCTAAAATACCGCGACCGAAGGCAAACATCCCTTTTTGCACCTTCCAAAAAGTGGTTGTCAGCCCTCATTCTATTTCTTATTATTTGTATAGGAGCGGCGGCTCTGAGTTGCCATTAGGTGACTTTGGTATTGACGGTGGTCCGGTAACAAATATTTAAAGGTTTTCAGGTAAATAAGGTGGCAAAAATGATAGAGAACATTTTACAGGACACTCTTCTTGTTGATTTGGCTCCGGAGCCACAAATGTGCGACGAGCTGGATTCCATCAGTGAGACCATGTCTCCGATGGCAGACCGTGATGTAGTGGTTGATTTTTCTAACGCTGATATTGTAACTGCGTCAAGCCTCTCAAAGCTGCTGAAGTTAAGACAGCTTTTGACGGATTCCGGGCGCCGACTTGTTCTCTGTGGACTTACCGGCAACACCAGAGGTGTTTTTCAGAAGACCGCCCTTGACCGGGTCTTTGAATTTGCTGCAGACAAGTCTGCAGTTTTAACTAATGCCTGACTCGGTGAGCCGGCTGCGGCAAAGCATACTATCACCAATGCCCGGCTTTCATTCCACAAGCGGCTGCCAAAGGTATAAGAACTGCGCCCCGTTTGAGCTCAACCAGTCCGGTAGTTCCACATTGATCAAGGCACCAACAGCGTCGTCAACACTCGTTGCCGAGCCATACACATTCGCTTTATGACCTGACGGGCGGTGATACATAACCACACGGGCTTTCTCAATCCCGGCGATCTCTTTGGCCCATTCGATTCCATCTGCCGGATAACCAATTTTGTCTATCAGTTTTTCTTGCAAAGCTTCTTCGGCCGTGAAAACTCGTCCATCTGCAAGCTTCCGCAGTTTTTGCTCTCCAATATTTTTGCGGCCTTCCTGCACAACCGTCAGGAATTGCTCGAAAAACTGGTTGATAATTCCTTCCAGTACTTTCCGCTCTTCAGCACGCAAGTCGTGCAGCGGTGAACCTAAATCTTTCAAGTCCCCGCTCTTGATGGCCACCGCTTTAACTCCGATTTTTTCCATCGTTCCCGCAAAGCTAAACGTCTGCATTATGGTCCCGATACTGCCCGTCACACCGCCCGGCTGGGCCAAAATTCCATCACTGCCGCACGCAAGGTAATACGCTCCGCTGCACCCCACACCAAGTATACAGGCTACGACCGGCTTTCCAGTCTTTCGCTTAAACTCTCGCAGACTATGATACATAATATCGCTCGCCGCAACCGTCCCGCCGGGTGAATTCAGACGAAGCACTACCGCCTTGACACGTCGGTCCGATGACGCCTTGTCCAGCTTTTCGACGAACAGGCTCACAGGATTATCTCCCTCTCGCATAAATCCGCCTTTGCGTTTGTTAATAAGCAAACCGTCAACATCAATCACAGCTATCTTATCACGGATAAATATACCTTTATCTCGCTGTATTTCCGTTTCTTCGAGCCGTTGATGTGCGGGCACGAGTTCTATTCGAAACGCCGTCGCCCCGCAGCCTGTTAACACTACTAATGATACTAACAAAGCCGTGTTAAACCAAACATATCCTTTAGCCATTACTTGTCCTCCTGCGAAAACTTTTAATTTGCCTTTTAACAATACTAATCTAACACAATCAATTCCCTGCGTCTAAGAAAAAAGTCATATTTTGTATGCGGTGATATTGAGGATACACCGTTCACCCGGCCCATAGAATTTTAACAAAAAGTATCGGTGAGCACAAGGTGCAGCGTCGAATCTAAAAATTTCTTTCTGGAGGTTATACAGCATAAAAACGGCGTGAGCCGAAGCTCTTTGGGTACTGGACACCCCTTATAGGTGCTGTATATCAAAAGGGCTTGAAAAGCACAGGAATTTCGGGTATTATGACTGTCACAAAATTTGACAGTATTACTGCGCATAGGTCTTGTGTACAACAGAATATAACTTACAGTAAGGAAAATAATGGCCAAAAGACCGTATATTACAAGAACAGGGCTGCCTGTAAAAAGTGCCGGTATTTTCATCTTTCTGATACTGGCTCTGTCTGTAGTCAATGGTGCAGTTCGCGGCTCTAAAACGCCCGGCAGGCCGGGGCTGAGAAAGCTTCCATCGCCGCGGAACGAGCTGAACCTTGAGAAAATCCCGTTTAAAATAGTGCATGAAACATACCACAAAACCGATAGCAGACACAATTGGGAGCTGCACATTATAAACGCCGATGGTTCAGGTTCCGTCAATCTGACTCAGACCCCCGATATCGACGAGATGTATCCGCACGTTTCTCCTGACGGCACGAAGATTTCTTTCGTTGTTGATAAAGGGACAGGAAGAAAAAAGCTTCGAAGCGTCTACTACATGAACATCGACGGAACAGGCCGTGTCAAAGTTGCTGATAACGCTCGTCAGCCATGCTGGTCTCCGGATAGCAAAAGTATCGCTTATCTAAGAGGAGAGTATGAGCGTTATAGTACAAGGGAGTATGCGACAGCGGGACTTTTCATCTATGATTTGCAGACCCTTCGGAATCGCCAGCACACGAATAAAGATTTGCTCCACATTTATGCGATTTGCTGGTCACCGGACGGCAAATGGTTTGTCGGTGCCGTCCACGGAGCAATGGAGTACAGCGATACTATCCTGGCTTTTGATGCAAATGGCAAAAAACTCTTCGATCTGGAACGGTGGGGCGTCAAGGGCTGTAGACCGGACTTCAGTCTCGATGGCAGGAAAATGGTATGGGGTGAAACTGATTGGAATCTTTGTATTGGAGATTTCGACGTCAAGTCCGGCACCCCCCAGGTCACAAATATTCGTGATGTTGTAAACTGCCTGGATAAATCTAAGGTTTATCACGTTGACATCTCACCGGATGGCAAGTATATCGCTTTCAGCTATGGTTCTTTTAATGGAGGTCAGCAGGTTGGCGGTAAAGCCAGGGGCTGGAACATCTGCGTGGCTGACATGACAGGTAAATGGGTGAAAATCACCACCGATGGAAACCACAACAAGGAGCCTGATTGGGTCCCGGTTGCGATTCCGAACAATCAACAGATGGCGGGGCTAAAGCAGAAGTAATGTAATCTGAAAGAATCGAAAGAAAGACAGAACATTATGGCAAAAACTAAATTGTCTAAAACAAGTATAGGTATTATTTTCTCTCTTGTGTTAATTCTTTTTACGGTAAATGAAGGTGTTTGTGCTTCACAGGCAAAAGTTCAGCTAAAGCTTAAAGAAGCTCCCTCACCGCCGGATGCTCTCGATCTCAGGAAAATCCCCTTTAAAATAGTGTACGAATCCTACCGCAAAACCGATGGCAGGCAAAATTGGGAGATGTACCTGATAAATGCCGATGGTTCCAATCCTGTTAATCTCACACGCACGCCGGATGTAGATGAATTGTATCCCCACGCATCCCCTGATGGTACGAAGATTTGTTTTGTTGTTGATGAATTGATAGAAAATAAGAAAACTCGAAATGTCTATTATATGAATATCGATGGATCCGGCCGGGTAAAGGTCGCTGATAACGCACGTCAGCCCTGCTGGTCGCCCGACAGTAAAACGATTGCCTATCTAAAGGGCGAATTTGACCGGTATACTATTACCGACTACGCCACGAAGGGCCTTTTCTTTTACGATATAGAGACTCACAAACACACGCAGCACCCGAATAAGAGTCTGCATCACCTTTATAATATTTGCTGGTCTCCGGATGGCGAATGGTTTCTTGCTACCGTCCATGGTGGAATGGGCTACAAACATGCAAATCTCGCTTTTAAAATCAATGATAATAAAGTTTTTGACTTAACAAAATATGGTGTCACAGGCTGCCGACCTGACTGGAGTTTTGATTGTAAAAAGATTACCTGGGGTCTGACAGATTGGGACTTATGCGTTGCAAATATTGATACGACTTCCGGTGAACCCCGCGTTACTGAGGTCCATCGCGTTATGAAATGCGGCAAAGAGGATGAGGTCTATCACTCTGAGTTCTCGCCGGATGCCAAATACATTGCCTTCAGTCACGGCCCCAAGGCAAGTGAAATAGTTGGCGGCAAAGCGCCTGGCTGGAATATATGTGTCAGTGATATGACAGGCAATTGGCTAAAAGTCACCACCGACGGCAACCACAATAAAGAGCCTGATTGGGTCCCTGCTCGGATGACGGGCCGTTAAGTGAATACGAAACTTACCAGAAAGAGTCTTTATTCAGGAATATAGCGGATGAGTATCAGATTTACTAAACTGACCGTAATAATCTTTTGTCCATTGCTGATATTGTCGATCCCCATTGGCTGTCGCCGTGCAAAAGACGCCACCGGCGCGCCACAGGTTGTAAAGACAAAAACTGGTATGGAAATGGTCGTAATTCCTGGAGGCTTCTTTGATATGGGAAGCAGCAAAGGTGCTTCCGACGAGTCGCCCGTACACAATGTATGGGTTGACTCGTTTTGGATGGATAGATTCGAAGTCGTCCAGGAACAATTCAAAAAGTATCAAATCTCCGACCCCTCCCATTTCAAGAATTCAAAGAATCCTTTAGAGCAGATTAACTGGACGGATGCTGCGATATATTGCAACGAGCGTTCACTTGCTGAAGGACTTGAGCCCTGCTACGATGAAGAAACCTGGCAGTGCAATTTTCAGACAAATGGATACAGGCTGCCCACGGAAGCGGAGTGGGAATATGCCTGTCGGGCGGGTACAACCACAAAATACAGTTTTGGTAATGATGCCCGTAAACTCAGAACATATACCTGGTTCGCCGGTAATTCTTCCGGAAAGACACATCCTGTCGGACAGAAGAAACCGAACCTATGGGGCCTCTATGACATGAATGGAAATGTAGCTGAGTGGTGTAACGATTTTTATTCCGAGAATTATTACAAAGACAGCCCACTGAAAAATCCAGAAGGGCCGGCCAAAGGCAAAGAAAGGGTACTGAGAGGCGGCGCATGGAACTCAACCGAAGATAACCTCCGCTCATCCTCTCGTGCAAGCGACCCTTCAATTGATGATACCTGTCTTGCCAGCGATGCCATAGGCTTCCGCTGCGTAAAGAACGCACCCAATAACAAGCCTTATGAGAAAAATACTATGGAAGAAAACAAACCTCATAATCCCCCTAAAACAGGATTTGTCTACGATGATATTTACCTTGAGCATAAAACGACTCCCGACCATCCCGAGACGCCGCAAAGATTGGTCGCAATACTCGACAGGTTAAAACAGAATGGATTATACCCTAAATTGTTAAAGCTTACACCATCCCCTGCTCCGGTTGAATGGATTGAGATGCTGCACAGCCCTGAGTATATACAGCGGGCCGAAAGCAGTTGCAAAAACGGCACAAGATTCCTGGATTCTTTGGACACTCCTATCTCACCGAAATCCTATGATGCAGCGTTAATGGCGGTAGGGGGGGTGTTCTCCGCAATCGACGCGGTTATGCAGAAAAAAGTCACCAATGCATTTTGTGCGGTCCGTCCCCCCGGCCACCACGCAGTGGAAGATGCGGCAATGGGATTTTGCATCTTCAACAATGTTGCCATCGGCGCCCGCTATATTCAAAAACAGTACGGCCTGTCTAAAATACTCATTGTCGATTGGGACGTGCACCACGGCAACGGCACTCAAGCTGCGTTTTATGATGACCCTAACGTATTATACTTCAGCACGCATCAATATCCATTCTATCCGGGCACGGGCGGCGTGGCAGAGAAGGGCACCGGTAAGGGGCAAAATTACAACATTAACGTACCCTTGCCCGCCGGCGCCACAGATGCTGATTACATCGTGGCCTTTAAAGAAAAACTTGAGCCTGCCGCTTTAACTTTTTCCCCGGATTTTGTCCTAATATCCGCGGGATTCGATGCCCACGAAAATGACCTGCTCGGAGGAATGAAGGTCACTACAGAAGGATTTGCCGAACTGACCCAAATAGTTAAGCAGATCGCCCAAAAATGTTGCGAAAATCGACTCGTTGCTGTTCTTGAAGGAGGATATGATTTGGAAGGACTGGCTGAAGCCGTAGAAGCGCACATTAACGTTTTGATCAGATAAAAGGGCACAATAAATGTTATTTCACACCTGGGCCTTTGTATTATTCTTCCTGATTGCATATCCGATCTACCTGGCTCTAAAAGGCACCAGGTTTAGACTGCACTGGCTTTTAGCTGTCTCCTATTTTTTCTACGCTTGTTTCAATCCTCTTTTTCTGATTCTGATAGCATATTCGACCATACTGGATTATACAGTTGTTTCAGTTATGGAAAAGAGGGGTCGTTCAAAGCTATGGCTTTCAATAAGCATAGTAAACAATCTCGGCCTGCTTAGCTTTTTCAAGTATGCAGGTTTCATCACCGACAACATTAATGCTCTCTTATCATCATTTAATGTCCCGTATGCTGTCCCCGAACCCGACATACTTTTACCCGTCGGCTTATCGTTCTACATCTTTCAGTCAATGAGCTACACCATCGATTACTATCGCGGCAATATGGAAAGGGAAAGAAGCCTCATAAGATATGCCACTTTCGTCTCACTTTTCCCCCGTCTGCTGGCCGGGCCAATCGAAAGGGCCAGAAACCTCCTCCCGCAGTTGCATAAGAAAGCTTCAATCTCTATCCAGGATTTTTCTGACGGCCTTTCCCTCTTCATTGTCGGCCTGTTCAAAAAAGTCGCCCTGGCTGATTATCTCGCTCTTTACGTGGACAATATATATTCTACTCCTGACCGGTTTCAGTCGCCCGCCTTGATTCTTGCCACTTTCCTGTTTTGTTGGCAGATTTATTTTGACTTCAGCGGTTATACGGACATGGCACGCGGCGTAGCGCGCATGATGGGCTTTCGCCTGATGTTGAACTTCAATAATCCATATTTAGCAACGAGTCTCGGTGATTTCTGGTCGAGATGGCACATCAGTCTTTCCTCCTGGTTCAAGGACTATGTCTATATCCCTTTGGGAGGCAACCGCAAAGGCAGGTTTAACACGTACAGAAACATGTTTCTGACTATGGTGGTTTCAGGATTATGGCACGGTGCCGCCTGGACATTTATCATCTGGGGTGCGGTGCACGCTCTCGGCCGATTTTGCACAAGGGAATTGGAATCAACGCCGTTCTACAGGGAAAAGGTACCGAAAATTGTAAAACAAATATTTGTGTTTGTCTTCGTTACCTTTGCATGGATTTTCTTCAGAGCCGAAAGTATCGGTGATGCATGGATAATCATTACAAGAATATTCACCTCAGGATTTACAGACCCTCGTTGTCCGTTATTGGCTTTGGCTTTGGTTGTAGCCGTCTGGCTCTATCAATATGCTTATGAATCTAAGCTTAGATGGTTCCTTGAGCTGCGCTATGTGCGCATAGGTGTAATCATTCTTATGATTTTATACCTGGCCCTTTTTGCTTCTTCGAATCAGCAGCCGTTTATCTATTTACAGTTTTAAGCATGTACCAAAGAGGTTGTAGCTAATGAAAATAGAAGACATAACTCCGATTCGAGATGGTTCTCGCAGTTCGAGTAATGACCAGGTCCCTTTTAGTTCGAATTGCGTGCGATTATCGCCGTC
>JBARPZ010000707.1:0-1510 GCA_049643445.1 Sedimentisphaerales bacterium | reverse complement strand
GGGGCTGGGCGCCTCCTCGAGCCCGTCTTTGTTTCTCAGCAGCGATGCGACCTTGATCTTCTTTCCGTATTCCTTGGGTCGACCTTGCTTCCGTTTGCCGGGCGGCGGCGTGGCCGGGAAGAAGGCCACGCTATTGGTCCTGATCCGTGTCACCAGGTGGCTTCCCGTGGCGAGGAGTCCGCGAACGATCTTGCGGTTGGCGTAGTAGGCGTCGGCGACAAAGTAGAACGGCTCACTCATCCCCAGCGAATCGAGCAGCAGAATCATCTTGTCCATCAGCGTTCGCTTGTCACGATTGGAGAAGACGACGCCTTCGTGGATACGGCACGCGAGCGGGACTGCAAATACTGTTGACAAAGCCTGCGTCAAGACGGCGACGGCCTGGCAGGAGTGGCCGAAGATGTACTCCGGCTTGGTGTTCGAATCGGACTCTTGGTGGAGCTTCTTCACGCCGGGCATCTTCCGACCGGACTTGGCCACCTTGATGCCGTCCCCCACCAGCACGGGCTTTCCGTCGACGCGAAGGATGCCGGGGCTGGCCTTGAACACCAGGCTACACCAGAGGCGCGTGAGCCTGTCCAGATCCAGGGCGGGGCTATGAAAGAAGTCGAGCAGTCGGTCATAACAGGCCGGCAGCAGCCCCAGGGCGCGCACGATGCTGGTGACTCCCATGAGATCCCCGCGTACGGTCATCCCCGCCAGACAGGTGGCCATCCAGAGGAAGGTCCGGTTTCGGGCACATGCCGACCGCAATTCGCATACGAGTCTCCACCAACGGTTCCAGAGCATGATTGGCCTCCTGCCTTGCTGTCTTGTTTTTTTGTTCCTTTTTGGGCTTGACAACCCTACTGCATAGAGTAGCATATACATGCTACCACTGCAACAAGAAAGGAGAGAAAATGGACAAAGAAAAGCGAATTCAGCAGATTGAGCAGAAGGTCGTTCGAATCAAGGAGGAGCTTGGCAAGATCGGTCCCATGCGTCCGGGCTCACTGACGCGCCAGTATCGGGATCCTGAAAACGGCACGGGGGCCTATTGGCAAATCAGCTACACTCGTGACATGAAGGGCCGGTCAGAATACATCCGTCGAGAATGGGTAACGGAGATCCGCAAACAGATCGCGACCCACAAGCGGTTCAAGCATCTAATCGACCAGTGGGTGCATCTGAGCATTGAGCACTCAAAGCTCATCATGCAGATTGCCAAAAGGAAGGGCAAAAGGTAGGCCGGAACTCGGTACTCTCAAGTAGAACCAATCGTCAAAAAACCCTGCAATTCCCACGCCACTCAAATGACGAAAAACGCTACGAATACCGCACCATCAGGTTTCGTCAGGGACGACTATTTACCGCCGATCAAGAGACCGGCCCCGGCGATTACGATGGCGATCAGGACGTCGACTCAACGGATCGGGCAGCGATCACCGGGACCTGCAACGGGAGTAGCCCATCCGGCGCCTGTCGAATCCTTGACCTGGACTTCGATGGCGACGTGGATACGACCGACCGG
>JBARPZ010000706.1:0-3638 GCA_049643445.1 Sedimentisphaerales bacterium | reverse complement strand
CCAAGATATTGCGGCCAATCGGCCCAAACGTTACAAACTCCCAGCATTGTGATTAGAACAGACAGCAGAAAACACCTTTTCATACTCTTTACTCCTAAAATGTCATCAATTTGACGTCCCCGGTTCGACACTTCTCTAACCCTATTAACGCCAGGTATGATACCAAAATCTGCCGTGAATTTCAACCACCATAAATACGTTAAGGTGAAATTGGGTTTGTTTGGGTTTGTTTTGGGTTCGTTTTCACATATTGCCCAATTTGATATATTTTCATAATCCTTTGTAATAATAGAAGTTACGTTCATTTTGGCCTTTTTGAGTTTGGGTTCGTTTGGGTTCGTTTGGGTTCGTTTTGGGTTCGTTTTTCCCACTCCACCAAGTGTCCTTTTTTTCATAAACCTTTGATATTTCTTTATTTACGGCCATTTGACTTTTTCGGAAATTGGGTTCGTTTTGCATAAAAAGTCTGATTTGTAGAGACATCTTTACAAGTGTAAAGATGCCGAAGGCATGTAAATAGTTCATTAATCGCGGATTACGCTGATTAAATGGATTTTTTGGCCATAAAAAAGCACAAAAGCACGAAGAGAAATTAGACAGGATAACAGGATTAACAGAGATTATGTTTTTACCAGCTTGGTGTTCCTGGCAAAACCTGCTTTTAAAACCAGCTTTGTCGCAGGTTATTGCCTTCGTCCACAAGGCCATTGAAATGGCCTTTTTCAAAAACCAGCTAAAAACGGTTCTTATTAGTCGTAAAGATGCACAAAAAGATGCTTTATTAGTCATTAATACACCAAAATGGAAAAAAATTGTCTTTTTTTGCCAAAATAATGCTTTATTAACCACGTATTTCACCCCAGTGAGATAACGTTTTACTATATTTTTCTGGTTCCCTGCTTAATGCATGCTGGGATTCGTGTATCTGCTATACGAAAACGTGCGGTTCTCCGCTAAATCCGGCGCCTGCTGGCCCCTAAGGGACAGGCAAACATATTGGTATGTTAACAGATTATCAAACAATAGTAAACAAAAAAACGGCCCAAAATTAAAAAAATATTGGCCGCCCTGAGCGCAGTCGAACGGGTCTATCACACCAAAAAAAACACTTTTTTTGGCCCACCTGATGGTGCAGGCAGACACCTTTAATTACCCTTTTCAAAGAAAAAACCCTCAGAAGAACGTTCTCATCTCCTGAGGGTTAAATTACGAAACTTCTAACGGCGATCTTCACGGGCGCGGCTTTGGCCCGTCCCGTGCAAGATCTTGTTATGCGTGTGGATCATAATCGAGGCAACAGATTGACAATACCTTTCCGATTGCCTTGCTTCCATGGATCCGTACGATTTAGGTTCCTTTCAAAAGCGTTCTGTCATGGTCGTACGGTCCAAAGTAGTACGACCCTCGGCGCCCAAGCCAGTCATACACATCTCGTCGATAGAAGTAACTCTTGTCATTCGGGAGAAAGTAAACTGCCCCATCCGGTCCGCTATACACCTGCTTCACCTCCTTACGCAGCACCCACTTTCCCGAGCTGGCAGGTACCTCCGTGAACAACGCGGGCACCTCCCGCTCTAGGTGAGTCTTCACCTTGGCGCCGTTGAAACTAAGATCCATCAAATCCCTTCGCGTTGGCACGGGCGTGGCCTTCATCCTTGCCGCAAGTTGCCGTGCCTCCTCCCGATTGCGCGGCGTATCCGCAACGGCACCATACCCGCTGTTGGATGATGTGCATACCCAGATAACCCGTTCGCTCTTGTTAACCGCGCGGCACTGTCTCTGTCTACCCATGGAATAGCTATAGTTGACGCGTATAATTTGCCCCTCTTTGGCTTCGCCATGCATTGATTCGAGCACCTTGAAATCCTGTGAGGCATTCCAGAATCCACTGTAACCTGCTTTGGAATCGGCTTCCGAAACACTTTCACAGGCCACTATCAACGAGATAGGGAAATAATCTCTGTCCACGGGCAGCAGGGACATATTCAGGTTCCAGGACATCGCTCGATCTGCTTCATTCGTGTCCATAAGCTGCATATATCCGGGAACCACGATCGGATATTTGCCCTGCGAGCGGTCACGCTTCAGCTTGGCCTTAACCAGGACCTTCAGGAGTCGAAATTCCCCAGCCGTCGGTTGGCCGAAAAGTCTGATCCAGGCATCCGTGTAATCTCTTAAATCCGCAGTCGGAAGCCACGGGTGTTCAATAACCAGATAACAGGACCATCGCGTCTGCTCCGGATGCCCTGTGGGTGCCACGCAAGATCTGGCGACGTACACCGCCAATTCCAATTCCGGCCCCGCCAACTTCTGATATTCCGCTGAATTGCCCAGGAATGTGATCCAGTTTCTATCAACCTTTTCTCGGTTTCGAGGTGTCTCGGCACCATTGGTTACCTCTTCCATCCGAGTCAAGGAAAGGTCTTCCTTGTCAATCGGTTGCGTTGCCGTTTTTCCCTCTGTTGCTGATGATGGGCTGTTTTTCGGATCCCCGTTGTCATTCGTTCCACATCCTAGCAAGCAGAGCACAGTAATCAACGAGAGTAGCAAGGCGATTCTCATCTTCTTTTCCTTTTGCAAAGCATGGCTCCTACGCATAACTATGTATATATGGTTTCCAGATAACATTCCAATGTTGCGGTCGTTCAAATCGTGTCCGCTGGGCTCACGACTCCATGAGGCCTACGGTTTAAAACATGCGTGTAAATCATAGTCATTGTCTAAACTCCGTCCCTGTCGGCATCACGCAAACGATGGGCATGCCAAAGAACCTTCGCTCTTGGCTATGAAAGTCAGGGTGCAACCGCTACTGGAAATGTATACTGCAGAAGTCAGATTTACAAGAAAAATTAATTTTTTTTTCAAGAAGATACATTCGCTCAAATCCAGGGATTTGTCGTATGCAAGAGCCAAGAAATATCGGGACAAATACCTTAGGGCATTGAGAGCTGAGTGCCGGCTGATATCGTCGGCTGCCACCACAGTGAGCGCCAATAGGCACGGTCGGTCGCGTAGACATCGATGGGGGCACCTTCAGCCAGGTCGTTTGGCAAGATGCCGTACCGCTTCATCTCTCGCACATAGCCCGGCGTGGGACGAAAGCCCGGCATATCGAACCGCTTGATTTCCTCGAGCCTCCGCTTGCCATCACGACACATAGCGAGGATTTTTTGATAGTCCTGGTCGTTCGTATCGGCGAAAACGATGACTGTTTCACCGAGTCGGCCGTTCCTGCCTCGCTGCCTGCATAGGCCGTAACCTCCCGCCTTGATCGCCAGCGGGGCCAGCAAAACCAGGGATTTGGCGGGGCGAGAGAGATTGAACATATAGTGTCGCGAGAATCGCACGCGGATGTCATTAAAGTCGGGATTCGACAGGACGAGGTCCAGATTGTCGGAAAGATACTGCGGCATTGGCAGCGATTTATTATGACAGCCCGTGCAGCGCCGCCGAATGGCCTCGGCGGCGGCGATGGAACTGGGCCATTTGCGGTCGCTTGTCTCAAGTACGCTCTTGGGAAAGCCGCCAATCATGCCGGTTCCCAGCGCTGCGTAGGTGCCGGGATACGGAGCGGCAGATTCAATCCAATAGCGGACCATGTCCTGTTCGTGTAGCGTGAGTTTGGCGTTGTAGTGGCT
>JBARPZ010000705.1:0-25320 GCA_049643445.1 Sedimentisphaerales bacterium | reverse complement strand
TTTTACACTTCCATCCTTGTCCTTGTTACCAGCCACAACATGCAGTGTAAAATCGCCGCCTTTTGCAGTCAACCGAGCTTCCACCCAGCCAAGAGGCTCAGTATCGCTGAAATTGTATCCCGTTGCCGGAAGATTAATCAGATGAATGCCTTCAAACTCTGAATACCTGTATTCATGAGAATGGCCGTACAGAATGGCTTTGACCTTGCGAATGGATTTAACAAGATCAAAAAGTCGCGGTACATCCAATAAGTCTCCGTCACCATCTCCCAAGGAATGGTGAAAGCAAAGAATCGTCGGCGTATCGTCGCACTTTCTTAGATAGTCTTCCAGCCATCGCCTCTGCGTTCTTCCTAACAGGCCCGGCACTTTATTAACGTAAAAGAGAGAATCTAAAATAATCAGGCGAATGGGGGGGTTATTGATAACTACTACGTGCTTGCCCGCAGCCGGTTGTTTTTCGCCCGCAATTTTATTAAAACTCCCCAGAAAGTTCTCTCGATTATCGTGATTACCAAGTGCCATTAAGACCGGTGTTTTTTCAGCAACAGGTTTTAGCAGTTTTTTCAGATTGGCATAATCACCTAATTTCCCTTCAAGCCGAGCCAAGTCCCCTGCAATGGCAATACCATCCGGCAAATCATCAATGATTTGAGGAATAATTTTTTGCAGATTCTGATAGGGGTAAAATCCCCGGTAATTATTGCTGACATCCTCCGGGATATGTGTGTCGGCCAGAAATGCCCATCGGGATGCATGTTTGCGAGCTTTGTTTGAGCTAAAGACATTGCGTGAACCGACCGTAACCAGAGACCCGAAAGCAACTAAACCAGTCTTGATGAAAACTCTTCTATTCATTGAATTGTAATAAAGCTCTACCATGATATGCTGTTTTTCCTTTCCTCCTAATTTATTGTGTCAACCAGTACTTATATACGGGAAAGAGGTCTGGATTGCAAGGATTAGTTTTCAGGCCCTCATATACAAGCCGCCATTGACGGCGATATACTCGCCGGTAATAAAGCCGGCAGCGTCACTTGCCAAAAACAGTACCGCTTTTGCAACGTCCTCGGCAGTGCCGTTTCTGCGGAGCGGAGTACGCTCGGCAACTTCTTTCCTGCGCTGGGCTGAACTGAACCGCTCATGGAAGCGGGTCTCAATAAACCCGGGCAGGACGCTGTTGACCCGGATACCGTATGGAGCAAATTCCGTTGCCATAGAAATAGTCTCAGTAGCAACCGCTGCTTTTGCGCCAGCATATATTCCCGAGCCGACGCCTCCACCGTGATGGCCCGCAACAGAGCCGATATTGACGATGTTCCCCCTGCTTTCTTTCAAATATGGCAAGGCCGACCGCGTCGCCAAAAGGATGCTGCGGACGTTAGTGGCATACACATCGTCGTGATACTGGACAGTCGCTGTCTCAAAGGGCTGTCTGTCAATTAGTGAGCCGGCATTATTGACGAGAACATCGATACCGCCGGCCTCTTTGGCAAACTGCTCAACCATCTTATGAACTTGCTTTTCGTCGCGCATATCCGCGTGAAGTGAGAGACCATCGCTACTTTTTTTCACCTGCTCAAGAGTCTTCTCAGCACCGTCCTTTGTCCTGAAGTAATGGACCCCGACGAAACAACCCTGCCTGCTAAACATTACTGCTGTCGCTGAGCCGATTCCGCTACTGGCGCCGGTAATTAAAACCTTCTTTCCTTTCAGGTCTTCGTAAATCATTTCAGTAATAAAATGTGCGCGTTCAAAATTTCTCTTCAAGTTGTTCAAGGATCCTTAGCGAACTTTGGCACTCTTCATATCAGTGTTTTTCATGGGCGATATGGCCATGATTCCGGCGTGGGTTACATAAAAACGTAAACTGGGTACCATCAAAGCAACTCATCGATTGCGGCGGAGAGGTCTTTTTTACTGGCCAAGCCAACCCATTTCTTCTGCACCTGGCCGCCTTTGAATAAAATAATCGTCGGTATTGCACTTATGCCAAACTCCATAGCACTGTCGCGAGCTTCATCTGTATTGAGTTTGCAGATTTTGGCCTTGTCTTCATAATCATCCGCGATTTCCTCGATAATGGGGCCCATCATCTTGCAAGGTCCACACCAGGGCGCCCAGAAATCAACCAGTACAGGCACATCAGGGCCGTGAACAGCCTCATCAAAAGCAGCGTCAGTTAGCTCAATTACGTTACCAGCCATCATTCTTTCCTTTCTACCAAGGTTTTTTGGTAAAATCCGCAGTTATCCAAATCATGATAATAATACCGGAATCGACCACCTAATGGCAACCAAATTTTGCAAAGATTTTGTCCATCTTTTATTAGTTTACCATCCGCCCGGCTGAAGCACATCGCTAACTGATTCGTTCCACCAGCTCGCATCTCTGAAATACTGTTTTAGCATCATCGCAGCAATTACACCGTCACCTGCAGCCGTGGCCAACTGCATAGCCGCCCCGACTCTGCAGTCGCCAGCTACAAACACACCCGGCACTCTCGTCCGAAGATATGCACAGTCGCACTTGATGAATTCATTTTCGGAGAGCTCCAGAAAATCTTTCAAGAAGCCGGTATTGGGCACCATACCAATGAAAATAAATACTCCATCGCAGGGATAGTCTTCTTCCCGGTCGCTTTTAACATTTTTTAATTTAACCGATTGGACTTTGCCTTCGCCCCCTATGGCCGTCGCCACGGTACTATATTTAATAATCAAATTTGAATTCGGTTCGTTGGCCTTTTCCAGAAGCTCCTCGACCAGAATTTTGGACGCCCTGAATTCATCCCTGCGATGTATCACCGTCACCTTATCGGCAAATTTAGTCAGATGCAGTGTTTCTTCCACGGCCGTATTGCCGCCCCCAACGGCTACGACTTGCTTTCCCTTAAAGAAAGGTGCATCGCAGGTCCCACAATAGCTTACACCTGAGCCGGCAAATTGTTCTTCGCCGGGAATATCCAGTTTGCGATAGACACTACCCGGTGCCAGAATTACAACTCTGCCAATATATTTATCCTTATCACAATACACAGCAATATTGCTATCCTGCAATTTCTCAAGTTTTGTTACTTCGCAGCCGTTCTTTATCTCTGCGCCGAAGTTCACCGCCTGTTTTTGCATCTGTTCAATCAGACCCGGACCATCGATTCGTTCAATGCCGGGGTAGTTTTCTATCCTATCGGTGTTGATGATTTGTCCGCCAGGCATGAATTTTTCAAGTACCAAAGTTTTTAATCTGTCGCGGGAGGTGTAAAGCGCCGCTGCGAGGCCGGCTGGTCCGGAGCCTACAATAATAACATCATACATAACATTACTCATTTTCTTCGATGCCTCATATAATAGTTACAAAAAGATTCCAAGGGACGGTTAAGAACTGCTGTCAGATCCTTTGCCGTTACAGCTTAATACCTGTTTATAAAGTTTCTCGATATTCTCAACAGTTTTGTCCCAGCTAAAATTCCGCCTTACGTAGGCGACTGCCTTGTCTTTTATTTTGCCCTTAAATCCCTCTTTGATGAAGGCCGTGACTTTTTCAGCCAAGGTTTTGTAATCACCCGGTTTCAGCAGATAACCGATCTCGTTATTGACGTTCCGGCTAAAGCCACCGACATCACCGGCAATGACCGGTGTCCCACAAGCCAGGGCTTCAACTGCCACCAAGCCAAAGGGCTCAAAAATCGAGGGCATAGCTGCGATATCAGCTACATTGAATAACTTTACCATCTGCTCGTGGCTCCGGGCACCGAGGAAATAAACACTGTCCAGTTTTAGTTCTGCGGCCAACTGCTCTAAATCGTCTCTAATGTTGCCATCACCAGCGATAAGAGTAATTGGCTTTTCATCGGTTTTCGAGTAGGTCGATGCAGCCCGAAGCAGGGTGTCAACTCCTTTTTGGACAGTCAATCTTCCGCCGAAGAAGACCACAGGTCTGTCCACTGCCTCAATAGAATAGCTTCTCAGCAAACCCTCTTTGTCTACCTCAAGAGGTTTGAACATATTTATATCGGTGCCACTTGTGATGACTGTTATCCTTTCCGGGTCAAGACCATAGGTCTCAATCGCCCGGTTTCTTTCGTCCTCGGTCAGGGCCATTACAATCTCTGCGCCGTGAAGGCCCCGGAGGACATCTTCCTGATAATCCTTATAATCTTTGAATGCATAATACTCGGTCCCGTGAAGGGTTATAACATAAGGTACTTCAAATTCTGCAAGAATCGAAGCAATGACCCAGCCATGATGAACGTGGACGATGTCGGGACTAAAAGCAGAGAGCCCGCTTTCAATTTTGCCCTGGAAAGCCTGAAAGTAAGCCTGCCGTTCAGCTACACTCAACTCGCCAAATTTCTTTCCTTTGCTCAAAGAATGCGAGGCAAAAACAGGGAAATCAAAATCCAAGTCGAATTTTTTGTTTTCACCATTGTTGAACAGAACCGCATCCACAGGATAGGATTTATGGGGAAGACGGTGCCCGGAGCACAGTACTTTCACGTGATGTTCTTTTTTTACTAAGGAGTTAGCCAGACTGTCCACGTAAATTCCCGTCCCCGCCCCTTCGAGAGGAAAATGCATCATTTGATAAGTTTTCATTGTATCTTACTTTCGCTCCAAATCCAAACTCCAAACCTGCGGTAAACCCGCAGGCTAAATATTTCTATCTAATCCCACATTTCACGTGGAGTTTTTGTTGTCATCTTCGGCTTGGATTTGGTCGAGTTGGAGGCCAAAGCGGTCGAGCTTCTTTTGGCCGTCTTCATACTGACCATACGCGTTTCGCAAGTGCTTGCCGAGGACTTCCCAATGAGTGCCGAAGTCACCGAAAGAGGCATTCAGTTTTTTCAGGTTCTGGCGGATTTCGGCAGCCTGTTTTTCTATCTGCAGGCCGTGCAGGCCCATCACTACCGTCATTAGATATACATATAAAAGATTCGGTGATACCGGTATCACCTTTTTGTCGAGTGAATACTGCAAGATGTCCTGGGTCTCGCCGGCGTATTTGATGACTGTTTCATAATAGACATTCTCGGCGGGAATATAGCAGAGAGCAAAATCCAGTGTGCCCTCTGCGGGTCTGATATAGTCGGATGCAATCTTATCTATATGGATGGTCACGTCTTTTAGGAATTGTTTGCGAAGTTTGCCTTTTTCCTCGTCGGTCTCCGCCTTTACGACTTTCTCAAAGCTCGGTAGAGGGAACTTCGCATCGACAGGCACCGAGTATTCAGCCAATTGTATCAAAGCATCGACCATTTTGCCGTCTTTGAAGGTATATTGTAGTTGGTAGCTGTCTTTGGGCAGAATCTGGCGGAGCAGATTCTCCAGCGACCACTCGCCCATTTGGCCGCGAAGTTTGGGAGAGCTTAGAATATCCTGGAGCCGTCTGACTTCGGTTCCGACCTGGAGCATTTGCTTGTTGGTGCCCTGCAACACCCCAATTTGGCTGTGCAGCTCGCCGAGCACCTTCTGGCTGGACTGGAGGCTCTGGGTAAGGGTGCTCTGTCCGGCCTGCAGAGAGGTTTGCAGGGCCTCGCGTGTACCGTCCTGGGCGGCCTTTAAGGCCTCGAGCTGCTGGTGGAGAAGATTAATACCGGCTGCCTGGCCGGCAATCTCCCTTCGGCCTGCAAAATTAGCACTAATGAGCCAGGCCAAAAGGCCTACAACAGCCACAAGCAAAACAATACTTACTGCAATCAACACAATCAACATGTCCTTCTCCAAAAGATACGGATGTGATTATAGATTCCAAACCGCCGTTCGTCAAAGGTCAAACGGTCGTAAATATTCTTGATATGTAAGTTGAAGCTTTGTATCGTCTTGAGGCAAAGAAATAAAAATACGCAGCGGCTGGGCCATTTGCGATGGAAACCATAAAATCCGTCATATTCGACTGGGGAGGTGTGCTGATAGAGGACCGGGCTCCGGGCCTGATGCGGTACTGTGCCAAGGCCCTGCACGTAAGCAAAGAAGAATATATAAAGGCACACAGCAAATTCGCAGATGACATCCAGAAAGGTTTGATTAGCGAAGATACATTCTGGGAACAGATATGCAGTGAATTAAATGCGCCGAAGCCGAAAGTCCGCTCATTATGGACCGATGCTTTTAAAGCTGCCTACGTACCCAGAGCTGATATGTTTTCAATGGCAGCTTCGCTGCAGGAAAATGGCTACAGGACCGCTGTTCTATCCAATACGGAAGTACCTGCGATGCAGTATTTTCATCAGCAGCGATACGATATGTTTGATGTGCTCGTCTTTTCCTGCGCAGAGGGTGTAAAAAAACCCGACAGGAAAATCTACGAACTGACATTGGAGAAACTCGGCTCGCTGCCGGAACAATCAGTATTTATAGATGATAATCCGGAGCACATAAACGGTGCAAAAGAAGTCGGGATAAACACAGTTCTTTTTCAAAGTGTGGGCCAGGTCAAAAATGAATTAGCCCGGCTCTCCATCAAAATAGATCAGGCAAATAAGAGAAGTCCCAAGTTGTAGTTACAGCCGGCAGGTCGAAAGTATGGCAAATTATCATCTGGTCATCTTGAAAAAGCCTTATTTGGATGCGATATTGGATGGTCGAAAACCTGTCGAATCACGTCTTTGGAAGACAAGGCGTTATGCTTTCGGCCGGGTCCTGCCTGGGGACAAATTATTCTTGAAGATAAGCAGCGGACCGGTTTGCGCGGTGGCTACGGCTGCGGCGGTCAAAAACTTCGAGAACCTAACACCAGAACAAATAATCGAAATAAAACAGCAATACAACCATCTTGTCGGAGGGGCTGACGAACACTGGCAAAACAGGGCGAACTGCAAGTTTGGCTTTTTGGTCTGGCTTAAGGACGTAAGGGCCATCGAGCCTGTGCGAATCCACAAAAAAGACTGGCGGGCATGGGTGGTCCTAACAGAGAAAGAAAACTTCGGGCTGTTGGAAAATGGAATTCCAATAATGCCTAATAAATGAGAATTATCAGCAATTATCGCCATTTCCCCCTAAAAAACAGCAATATTACTATCTCCACAACCGTCTATAACTAAGCAATCGTGATTTATCGGAACAAAGAGGGTTTTATTTTGAAAGGAACAAAGAATGTTAAAGAAGATTGTTTTTGTCTTGGTAACTCTTGCTTTGATGATTGCCCCATCGGCAACCACAGCCGCGGAAAACCGGCCAAGAAACGTTATCTTGTTCGGATGGGACGGGGCACAGCGAGACCATGTGAACGAGTGCCTCAGTCGCAATGAACTGCCCACCCTAAAGAAGCTTAGTAAAGAGGGGGCCTACGTCGAGATCGACATCGAGGGAGTCACCGACACCAAGGCGGGTTGGTCCCAGATCCTAACCGGCTACTATCCGGAAGTGACCGGCGTGTACAGCAATGGCCGGTATCAACCCATCCCCAAGGGGCTGAGCATAGGCGAGCGGCTGGAGAAGCATTTCGGCCCCGATAACATTGTCACTCTTTCAGTAATCGGCAAGAAAGGCCACGTGGACGCCGACCCGCCTAAGAAGACCAAGGTCAAGACGCCGGCCGAACAAAGCAAGGCCAAGAAGCAAAGAGCCAGGAAAAAGCAAGCCGCCGAGACCGAAGCTGCAAAACCAAAAGCAGCTAAAAAGCAAGCCGCCAAGAAAAAGCCCCAAGGCAAGATCATCGAGGAAAACGGCGTAAAGTACAGATTGGTTCCAGGTAAGCCGCACTATAATATGAGCCAGAACACAGACCTGTTTGAGAACGGCCTGACGCTGGATGAAAAGGTCGGTTCCCGGGCAATCGAACTGATTGAGAAACACAAGGACAAGCCATTCTTCTTCTTTGTGCACTTCGCCGAAGTCGACTCAAAGGGCCACAAGTTTGGGGAGAACTCCAAGGAATATAACGACGCCTTAATCTCCAACGACACGTGGACCGGCAAAATCATGGACAAAGTCAAGGAATTGGGGCTGGCCGACAAGACCCAGTACTACATTACGGCCGATCACGGTTTCAATGAGGACGGAAAAGGGCACAGCTTTGCGCCCTACGTTTTCCTGGCCACGAACAATAAGAAGGTCAATCGCGACGGACGACGGCAGGATGTGGCTCCCACTATCATGGAGGCCTTCGGGCAGGATCTGAGCAAGCTCGAGCCTCCGCTTGATGGCATTTCTCTGACCAAACCGGACAAGCGTCCGCCAGCGAAGATCGGCCCGGCGAAGAAGGCCAACGAAAAGCAAAAGACAACACAAAACAGAACTGCCAGGAAAAGAAAGGCCAAAAGCCAGTTATAAGACTATCAATAAAACGCGACACAAGCGAAAACCATCACACCATAAAGCAACTGGATGTGAATCCGCCGGATTCACATCCAGTTTCCATATGGAAAACAAAGTTCAGAGAGAATCCCACCAAGCGGGTTGATTATGTGGCCTTGCTACCGCCAATCGCTGGGGTAGTAGACAGATTCGGGCTGAATGCCAAACATTCTTTGCAGCTCTCCTACCAGTGCCTGTGACCTTCGTTTCTGAGAATCAGTCGGGTGAGCGGTTTTGCCATCAGCTATAACGCAGATGCGGACAGTCTGACCGCTGCCGTACCAGCTTCGTCCGGGTATGATCGACCACTGGTTTTGCCATTTTTCGGTCGGTTGTATTTGGCCGTCGCTGGCGCCAAGACCGTTACAGATGACAAAGTGGCAGTTGATATCCTCGGCACTGGCCAAGCCGCCCAACGAGGCCAACTGCTCAATATTACCGGCCTTGGTGCCGCTATAGTAGATTTCGATTCGACCCCAGCGTCTGGGGGACGGAGAGGTGCGGGAGCGAATAGCCTTTTCGACAGGAATATGTATTGAAAGGGAAAACAGACCAGCGGAGGGAGGATTATCACCCAAGGCCATTAAGACCATTGCCCCGGCCGTCATTGAAACCAGCAGTGCTGCTAAAACTTTGGCCACCCTTGGCTGATTTGACATTATTCCATCCTTGGCGGGTTCTCACTTTCCGCGATAAGTAAACTAAGAGCGGACAAGAGCCCGGAAAACAGCTCGAAACACCTGCATGTGACTACCCAAAGCAGTCCTTATTTTCTATAGCATTATCGACACTTGTCAATAGAATACTCCAAATTTTGCAAAAAATTTTGCAATTTATCCACGGCAGTTGCCCGGCTTTCCATCCCCGCCTTCACAGGGACGAGTTTACCCCTGCGAAAACAGGAGCAAAAAATCGCGAAATGGATCTCCTGCCAAACACGATAAAGTATACATGGTGTTGCAGCAATATTGACCTGAACACCCAAAGCTCCTGCAGAACCAGAAAAACTTGACGAAATGCACATACTCTGATAAAAAAGCGGATATCAAATTTTTAAAGGCTGGCCTGCTATATCTGAATTCGACATTGTAAAAAGTTATAACATTCGACAAGCCGTGATGGACAGTGCGACGCGCGGTGCCGGGCGACCACTATGCAGGAAACGAACGTAAACAAGAGCGAATCTCTTCAGAATGCAAAGGACAAGAAGAAGGTACTAATCTTTGTCGTTTGCTATAACGCTGAAAAATGGATTGAGTCGGTTCTTGACCGCATCCCAAATGATGTGATGAACAACAAGAATTTCTCCACCGAGATTCTGGTCATCGACGACCAATCACCTGACCGAACCTTTTACGCAGCCGATGATTATGCCCACCGACGACCAGAAATCAAAATTAACATTTTGTATAATCCAAAAAACCAGGGCTACGGTGGCAATCAGAAAATCGGTTATTGCTATGCTATCAAGAAGGGCTTTGACGCCGTTGTCCTGTTGCACGGAGACGGTCAATACGCGCCCGAATATCTTGGCCAGATGATACAACCTATCCTTGATGGGGAAGCCGAAGCCGTCTTCGGCTCCAGAATGATCCGCCGGCTGGACGCTCTGAAAGGGAGAATGCCTCTGTATAAGTGGATAGGAAACCAACTGATTACCGGCATCCAGAATCGCATCATGAAATCTCGCTTATCTGAATTCCATAGCGGTTACAGGGCCTATAACACAAAAACACTCGCATCAATTCCCTTTGAGCACAATTCCAACTACTTTGACTTCGACACCGATATCATCATCCAGCTGTTAGAAACCAAAAAGCGCATTAAAGAAATCCCAATTCCCACCTTCTACGGCGACGAGATTTGCCGCGTCAACGGCATCAAATATGCGATGCGCATCATCAACGCATGTATTCTGTCCAGGATAATGAGGCTCGGTATCTACTATCATCCAAAGTTTGATTATCAACGCAGCTCAATGTCTTCTTATGAGTCGAAAGTGGGGTACGCAAGTTCTCACCAGTTCGCGTTGGATCGCGTACAGCCCGACACAACCGCGCTGGATATCGGCTGCGGGTCCGGCCTAATGGCAAAACATCTTGCGGACAAAAATGTAAAGACCATCTCCATAGACAGGAAAATCCCGGAGAAGACACGGCAAATTTCCCTTAAATGGCTGGAAGTGGATCTTGCACAATACGATTTCTCCGATGATTTCGGCGAGGTGGACTACGTTTTGCTATTAGATATTACAGAGCACTTGAAATCTCCAGAGCGTTTTCTGCGGCTTCTGCGAGAACGCTTCAGCCGGTCATGTCCGGAGTTTATTATTACCACGGGCAACATAGGCTTCTTTATCATTCGTTCCGGTTTGCTTTTCGGCAGCTTTAACTATGGTCGTCGCGGTATTCTGGACATGGACCACAGTCGTCTGTTCACGTTCTCAACGCTTCGCCGGACATTGGAGTTATGCGGGTATGAGCTCATCTCGACAAAAGGCATTCCGGCACCGTTTCCGCTGGCCATGGGAGATAGCTGGTTTTCGCGCTTCCTTTTATTTCTTAATCGCCTTCTAATCTTCCTCTCCAAAGGCTTGTTTTCGTACCAGATTGCCATAGTCGCCAGGCCTCTACCGACCCTGGAGCACCTGCTGAAAGATGCTCACGTGGCTAAGAAACAGAAACTCAGTGAATCCGCCTTGCCGGAGGGCGAAACAGAGTGAGCGCAAAAAAGCCAAGCAAACGCCGAACACGACGCAAAGTAGCGGCTGCTGCTAAGGATAAAGTGTCCACCTTACGTCAACCCCGGCGCCTTTGGTCAAGATTTCTTCTACCCGTGGCCGTGTTCTGCTGGCCTTTTCTTTATCTGTTTCGCCACGTTCTGGCCATAAACGGCCAATATACCGCCATAGGTAACGATTTTATTCTTCTGTACTATAAATATAAAGTGTATCTGTTAGCCTGTCTTTCTGACTTTCATTTCCCCCTCTGGTCGCCGGCTGAAGGCGCAGGGTATCCATTTTACACCAATCCATTCACCCAGGCCTTCTATCCGCTCAATCTCTTACTGGTCCTCTGGTACAAAATCTTAGGAGGATTCAATCCGTTGGACTATCAGGTTTTTACAGTTCTCGGCATTTCGATATTCGCCCTGGGTCTCTTTATGTGGCTACGGCTGATGAACACCAACCTGAGGGCGGTTGTTTTCAGTGTGCTCATAATGTCGGTGAGCTTCAAGGTCACTGAAATGATAAGATTCCCTAACGCGGTCCACACAGCAGCCTGGTATCCCTGGATTCTTTACGCATTGACCAGAATTTTACTGAGCAAGTCGTTGAAAAACACCGTGGTCAGCGGGGTCTTGCTGGCGTTCTTCCTGATATGCCTGTTTACGGGCGGCTACCCCTATTATGTCTACTACGGCATCTTTCTATTTATACCTTACCTGCTCGCATTTATGGTTAAGCCGTTACGTCAGCGTTTGTTCGGACCTCACACAATCAACTTTAAACGCGCATTCGCAACTTTCATATTAGCGGGCAGTGTAGCTCTGGTTATCTGCGCCCCGTATGTCATCGGAATTAAACGCCTCATGGCGGAAACTATAGACCGTGCCGGAAAAGATTTTGGTTATTCCACAGCCCATGTTTTCAATTTTGAGGACACACTGGGCTCTCTTGTGTTTCCACCTGCAGCATCAACAGAAGGGTGGTATTTCTTCAGCATAACAGGACTTTTGCTGATTCTGTTGTATATATTTACAGGCAGAACTATCAGCAATAAAGATAAAGGAAAAGAACTCGGAGAAGAGGCTCCGGCGCTGCGGAACCATCGTGACCTGTGGATCAAACTGTTTTTCATCATCTGGATGTGTATTATCACCTACATCAGTTACGGGCGAAACTCCTACCTCTTTAAGCTGCTTTGGAATTATATGCCGGGTTTTTCCAGTCTCCGTGTCTGGGGTAGATTAAATATCATTCTGGTACCGACTCTCGCCTGGCTGCTGTCGATTGCTTACGCTTCGTTTGAATCAGTACTCTCGGTCAAAAAGACCCCTGTCCTCAAGAAGCGTTCATATTTACTCTCACCGATTGTTGTGCTCGTAGCCGTTTACACATGCATTCTTTTTGTTCAAATCTACTTCTATCATAATAATATTCACGACAGGCTCTGGACCACATATTTCAAGCACTTGTCGCCACAACGTCTACAGTTCATCGTTTACGGCGCGGCAGCTTTCGCTGCATTTTTTTTAATTGTGCTTCTCAGCAAATGGGTCCGCCTCAAATCCAACAGGGTACTGACAGCTGTGCTTGCTGTCCTCGTGCTGGTTGCGACTGTTGAGATGCGGCACGTTGGCACCCGTGTGTGGACATATCAACTTCAGACAGAAAAGGGCCGCATCCGTCTGGATGTGGCAAAGTCAAATGAAGCTTCCTTTCGTATGCCTCGAACCGAGCGGAACGACACGATAGGACTTGGGCCAAACTTCAGTGCCGGCGTCCTGCCGAACTGGTATTTCGGCCGATATAACAAATTCCTAAAGGACACCGAGGATGAACCGGAAGCGAGAAGAACATTATTGGGCATACGTGATGGAAGGAAGATATTCTTCTCAGAATCCATAGGGCCTCCCACTGTTGGGGCCTTTCTTAAAGATGCGGCCCGCTATCAGCAACCAGGCCAACTGGTATCCTATACAGGTGATGAGCTTATGTGGGAAATCAACGCGCCCGTCGATGGCTATCTGAGTTTTATCGATAACTGGGGTCGTGGTTGGAAGGTTTTCGTAGACGACAAAGTTGCAGATATAGAGCTGCTTTTTGGCACTTTCAAGTCGGTTCGGCTCACCCGGGGCCGTCACAGGGTCAGGTTTTGCTATCAACCATCATTGTTTTGAACCAAATCATCGGATTTGGCCATAACAACAGTAAAGTCAATGCCAAGGGGCATCCCTTTCGGGAAAACGCTTGACTAAACACAATTGTTCTGCGATAAAAACGAGTTTCAAGTTAGGCTTATTATAAAACCGTAGATTATCACGCGGGCTGAAAACCCAAACGGTGAATTGCCGGTGCTGATTAGCTAAAAACTGGAGATGCAAATGGCAACAGAATTTCGTCCTTTATCCTCCGAGGAAATTGCCAGGCTCGCTGAGCAAGGCTGCAGTTGTGCCGATTGGTCGAGGGTTGAGGTTGCCGAAGGCTTTGTCCCGGCAAAAGTAAAGTTGACTCATTTTTGCGGCAACATAAAGCTGGGCGTATTTGAGAAAGAGGTGCCCTTTTTCGGCGGTGTTACGAAGCCGGCAGGAATCAGCAACGCAACGATCCACAACTGCACAATCGGCGACAATGTATACATAAATCAGGTAAGAAATTACATCGCCAACTATATAATCGAGGATGACGTTATAATAGATAATATTGACCTGCTCGCCGTGGAAGGCGAAAGCTCATTCGGTAACGGCACCGAAGTTGCTGTTGTCAATGAGGCCGGCGGCAGAGAAATTCCGATTTATGATAACCTGTCCGCTCACACCGCTTATATAATAGCCTTTTATCGTCACCGGCCGAAAGTAATTGAAAACCTGCAAAAAATGATAGCCGGCTACACTGCCTCGGTCACCTCCTCTATGGGCCTTGTGGCAAAGGCTGCGAAGCTTATCAATTGCCGAATTATCAAAAACGTAAAAGTAGGCCCCTTAAGCATTATCGAGGGAGTAAACAGGCTGGAGAACGGTTCAATTAACAGCTGTCGGGACGATCCTGTATATATCGGGTCCGGGGTTTATGCCGAGGATTTCATTTGCTGCAGCGGTTCAAAGGTCACCGACGGCACAATAATAATCAAATGCTTCGTAGGACAGGGTACCGAATTAGCAAAACAGTATTCCGCTGAAAACTCGGTCTTCTTTGCCAATTGCGGCGGTTTTCACGGTGAGGCCTGCGCTATATTCGCCGGTCCCTACACCGTAACGCATCATAAATCAACACTGCTTATTTCCGGATTGTTTTCATTTTTGAATGCCGGCAGCGGTACCAACCAAAGCAACCATATGTACAAATTGGGGCCGACTCATCAAGGTGTAGTCGAACGGGGCTCCAAGACCGCCAGCGATTCCTACATGCTCTGGCCGGCAAAGGTCGGGGCGTTTACCGTCGTGATGGGAAGACATTACAGAAATTCAGATACTTCTGACCTGCCCTTTTCATACCTGATTGAGCACGATGACGAAAGCAATCTCATCCCCGGTGTAAACTTGCGCAGCGTCGGCACCGTCCGAGATGCTCGAAAATGGCCGAGACGCGACAGGCGAAAAAGTCCAAAAAACCTCGACTACATAAATTTCAGACTTTTAAGCCCGTATACAATTCAGAAAATGCTCAACGGCTGCCGGCTGCTTGAAAACCTTAAAACAACATCCGGGAAAAATTCCGAGTACTTTACCTACAACAATGTCAGAATTAAGAGTTCCTCTCTGGACAGAGGCATAAAATTCTATCAGACGGGCATCGATAAATTCCTGGGCAATTGTCTGATTATGCGGCTGGAAAACAAACAACTCAACAACATTGACGAACTTCGAGTGGTACTTCAGCCGGAAACTAACATAGGGCCGGGCAAGTGGGTGGACATGGCCGGTTTGTTCGCTCCGGAAAAGGCCGTGCAAAAGATGCTCTGCGATATTGAAAGCGACGCTATCAGCACGCTGGATGAAGTAACAGAGGCTTTCCGCTCAATGCACGACAAATACGAAGCGTATAAGTGGGCCTGGGCAGCAAATATCCTGCAGCAGCGTCTGTCAAAGGTAATCGATAAAATGACTGTCGAAAATATTATTGAACTGATAACAAGATGGAAAAAGGCCATCGTAGAACTCGACCACACCCTCTATGCCGACGCCAAAAAAGAATTTGCCGATACAGCCCAAATCGGGTATGGCCTCGACGGCGATGAAGCAACAAGGCATGGAGATTTCGCCGCCGTGCGAGGGACATTTGAAGAAGATAGTTTCGTCTCTGAAATAGAACAACACATAACCAACAAAACGGCTATCGGCGATGAACTCATCAGCCGAATGGAAAGCCTTCGTCAACAACAACTAATCTGAGTAAGGAGAAATGTATGAGAGTCATCATCGAACCAAATTATGAACTCGTATCCAAATGGGCCGCCAACTACGTTGCCAAAAAGATAAATGAATCCAGTCCAACCAACTCGAATCCTTTTGTGCTGGGCTTTCCCACAGGCTCCTCGCCGATAGGGATGTACAACGAACTGGTGGAACTCTGTAAGACAGGTGCGGTTTCATTCAAAAATGTTATCACCTTCAATATGGATGAATATGTGAATCTGGCCGAGGACCACCCTGAAAGCTATCATTCATTTATGAATAAATATCTTTTTAGCCACATTGATATTCCGAAAGAAAACATCAATATTCTTAACGGTAATGCCCCTGACCTGGAAGCCGAATGCGCCAGCTACGAGGAAAAAATCAAAAAAGCAGGCGGCATCAAGCTTTTTGTGGGCGGCATAGGTCCTGACGGCCACATAGCATTTAATGAGCCAGGCTCATCACTGTCATCGAGGACACGCGTCAAAACGCTGACTTATGACACTATCGTGGCCAACTCGAGATTCTTTGACGACGACATCAACAAAGTCCCGAAAACCGCCCTGACCGTGGGAGTAGGTACCGTTATGGATGCCGAGGAAGTCCTGATCGCAGTCAACGGCCACAATAAGGCCCGCGCATTAAGACACGCCATCGAAGAGGGTGTAAATCATATGTGGACAATCAGTGCTCTGCAAATGCATCCGAAAGGCATCGTTGTCTGCGACGAAGAAGCGACCGCTGAGCTAAAGGCAGGCACCGTAAAGTACTTCAAGGATATAGAATCAGCCAATCTCGACCCGGCCACACTCTTGAAAGGTCTCTCGTAACTTGTGCCTCGCAAATTGAGCAACGGTTACGGACGAGGAGCTACAGGCGGAAGCTCCTTGCCGGGTGGATAAACGACTTTGGCCTCGGCCCTGAGCTTCATGAGATATTTTCCAAAAAATCCCATCCGCTCCCTTTGCTTCAACATCTTTATTATCTCGTCCCTGGCCTGCTCAAATGGTTTTACGCCGGCTTCTTTACGGTCGGTAACCTTTATTATGTGATACCCATACGGTGTCTCTACAACGTCGCTTATCTGCCCGACCTCCAATTCGAAAGCAACTTTTTCAAAGGACGCGACCCATGCACCCCTGGGTTGAAAACCCATATCGCCGCCTTTTTCTTTTGATGGACTCTGTGAATGAACTTTGGCCAACTCGGCAAAATCGGCCCCCTCTTCTTTGATTTGCCTCAGCAGGTCCCGAGCCTTTGCCAAGGCTTCGGCCTTAGCTTCATTCGGATCGGTGTTAGGGTCGGCCTTGTCGGGCCTTATAAGAATATGACTTGCTCTGACCTGCTCAAATGTCTCAAACTGCTTTATATTTGCAGAATAAAAGTTGTTGGCATCGGTATCTGTAATATTTAGCTGATCGCCAAAATCGGCCTCGACTAATTTCCCCAGCTTGACGCCCCACCTGATCTGTTCTTCCCACTCATCATAATCCATACCACGGCTCAGCAGCATTTTCTTGAACTCTTCTACCGATACTCCCTGCTGAGCGGCTATTTCGGCGACCTGAGCACGCACATCTTCATCAGTGATGGTTATCTTAGTTGCTTTTGACTTTTCATCTATCAGACGTACTGCGATTATCCTGTCCAGTATCTGCTGCCTGAATTCTACCTTGTTCTGCTCGACGGATGTAGCCGGCATGTGTGCAGTCATCTTCTTAAAATCAGCATCTACCTCTTTCTCCGTTATAGCCACGCCGTTAACGGTTACAGCAACTCCATCAGCCGCTGCTTTCGCAACCTGTTTCGGTTCAACAGCTTTTGTGTCAATCTGGGCAGGGGCATTCGGTTCAGCACGCTCTGTCTCGGTTTCGGCAGAGGGCTTCTGTCGGCAGCCAAAAACAACAATAAATATTACAAGACAAGCTAAAATCGTAAGATATTTTTTCATAATTGTTACCTCTTCTTATAAGTCCAAAAAGCTTAAAAAATTCATCAACAACAAAGCTACTATTATTTAACTAAAAACCGTAAGTGTCAACATTTAAAGCCTAAAAGCAACCGCTATCCGAGAATTAGTTGACTTGAGTGGGCAATCTATTAAAATACTGATTCGTAAATCGCGAATTGAATTATCAACCGCGAAATTCACAATACGAAAATGAGTTAAGAAACCGATAGGTTCCGGGTCGTGTCCGAAAAAAAGGAAAGCTGCGGATTATTCGGCATTTTCGGTGATGTGGACGCCGTCCAAAAGACTTACTTTGGTCTGCACAGTCTTCAGCACCGCGGTCAGGAATCAGCAGGAATCGCCTCCAGCAATACCGACCTCATACAGTGCCACACGGGCATGGGGATGGTTGGTAGGATTTTCCGCAGTGGTTCGGGCCTTTTGGAGAAACTGGCCAATCCAATAGCGATCGGCCACGTGCGGTATTCAACGACGGGCGCCAGTAAGGCTGTTAACAGTCAGCCGCTTTTGGCCGAGTACTCCGATGGGCAGGTAGCAGTGGCCCATAACGGCAATCTCGTAAACGCTTCGCTGCTTCGGGATGAATACGAGGCATACGGGAGTATCTTCAAATCAACGGGCGATACCGAAATAATTATCCATTTGCTTGCAAAGCCGACCCATGTTGCCAAACCCGACCCGTTGGCGCATGTATTGAACCACCTTCAGGGAGCGTACTGCCTTCTGTTTTTGTTTGCCGACCGGATTGAAGCGGCCCGTGATCCTTGCGGCATCAGGCCTTTATGCATCGGCCAAACCGAAAAAGGAAGCTTCGTCGTGGCCAGCGAAACCTGTGCTCTCGATGCCGTAGAGGCAAAGTTCATTCGCGAAGTCGAACCCGGTGAAATCGTTCAACTGGACAAAGACGGCCTTTCCAGCAGATTTTTCGTCAAGCCCGGCACTATCAAACCAGCCCACTGTATCTTTGAACATATCTATTTTGCCAAGCAAAACAGTGTATTTTTTGGTGAAAATACCCACGAGTTCAGAAAAAAACTTGGAAGGCAACTGGCAATAGACCACCCGGCCGACGCCGATGTAGCCATACCGGTGCCGGACTCAGGAACATCATCGGCTATAGGATACGCAGAACAAAGCAAGCTGCCTTTCGATATGGGACTGGTCAGGAGCCATTACATAGGCAGAACATTTATCTCGCCAAACCAAAAATTAAGAGAGCTCGAAGTGAAACTGAAGCTGGCCGTGGTAAAAGAAGCCGTATGCGGCAAGCGTGTCGTAGTCGTGGATGATTCAATCGTTCGCGGTACAACCACAAGAGGCAAGATCAGGGCTCTACGGCAGGCAGGCGCAAAGGAAATCCATTTGCGGGTGAGCTGCCCGCCGATAAGATTCCCCTGCTTCTATGGCATAGATTTCCCGACCACTGAAGAGCTGCTGGCAAATAATCGCAATCTGGAGCAAATCAAAGAATTTCTTGAAGTGGACAGTATTGGTTACCAATCGCTGGAGGGTTTGCTGTCTTGTACAGCACTGCCGAAAGACCACTATTGTACTGCCTGCTGGACCGGCAAATATCCAATTCCGGTAGATATTGCGTTTAACAAGTTCTCTATGGAACACAATCAGATGTATATGTTCGACGAAGATAACGTGTAGCCCAAATCTTAAAGCGAAATGCAAGATACGAAATACATCAGCTACGAACAATCCGGCGTGAGTATCGATGCCGGCGACGAGATGGTTCGGCAAATCCAGTCCTGCGTTGCCAGCACATTCGGGCCGCGAGTCATTGAATCCGAGAATGCGTTTGCAGGAATGTTTCGCCTCGACTACGATGAAAGACTCTTCAAAAGGAATTACAAAAACCCGGTCCTGGTAGCCTGCACCGATGGCGTAGGCAGCAAAGTTAAATTAGCCGGCAAAATCAAAAAGTTTGACACCGTAGGCATAGATTTGGTGGCGATGAACGTCAATGACATGCTCGTGCAGGGGGCCGAACCGTTGTTCTTCCTGGATTATCTGGCTGTCAATAAGCTGGAGCCGAAGATAATTGCCGAAATGATAAAGGGCGTCGCCGCCGGCTGTCGCCAGGCTGATTGTGCCTTGATAGGAGGTGAAACCGCAGAAATGCCGGATACCTACGGCAAAGGAGACTTCGATATGGCCGGATTCGCTGTAGGTATAGTCGAGCGGAAAAAAATCATCTCTGGAAAAAATATTAGAAAAGGCGATGTAATACTTGGCCTTGCCTCAAGCGGGTTGCACAGTAACGGCTATTCACTCGCCCGCAATATCTGTTTCAAGCAGGCTAATCTTAAAGCGACCGATACATTGGACGAACTCGACGGTGCCATGCTGGGCGATGTCCTGCTGGAACCGACGCGAATTTACGTTCGGCCGATAGTGAAACTGCTCTCGAAGTATAAGGTCAAACGTATCGTCCACGGCATGGCACACATTACAGGCGGTGGGCTTGTCGGGAATATTCCGAGAGTGCTGCCGAAAGATTGCAATGCGGTTATTAAAAAATCGAGCTGGCCAAAGCACAAGATATTTTCATTTCTACAAGAATCAGGGCCTGTCGAAGAGGCTGAGATGTTCCGGGTCTTTAATATGGGGATAGGATTCGTGCTGATAGTGGCGGAGGACTTCGCCAACTCGATAGCTAAAAAACTCTCGCATTTCGGCGAGAAGGTTTATAGAATAGGAAGAATCACAACAGGGACCGGCAAAGTAATCCTTAAATAGCTTATGGATGACAAAACGTGGCAATTACATGACTTAGTAGCGTCGCTAAGCACTCTGAACGAAAATCACATATCACGAAGGAGGTAAACATGAGTGGCATCTTTGGAGTAGTATCGAAGAATGACTGCGCAGAAACTCTTCTCTACAGCACAGATTACCATTCGCATCTCGGAACCGAATATGGAGGTATGGCGGTGCTTGGAGAGGATTTCACGCGCCAGATACATGACGTGAGCCAGAGCCAGTTTAAGTCAAAATTTTATGACGACTATAAGCACATGAAAGGCAACAAGGGCATTGGTGTAATCAGTGCCTCGGATGAACAGCCTATTTATCTGAATTCGCAATTTGGGCCTTTTTGCATAGTTACCAACGGAATGATAGAAAACACCGAGGAGTTGGCCGCAAAGCTATTAAAGAAAGGAATCTCCTTCAGCGAGGTAAGCAAAAAAGCGGTTAATCCTACCGAGTTGATTGCAAAACTAATCAGCCAGGGAAATGACCTGGTTGATGGCATAGAGAAAATGTTTGATGCTATAGAAGGCTCCTGCTCACTACTGTTGCTCAACCGAGCCGGCATTTATGCGGCAAGAGACAGATTTGGATACACGCCACTTATCATAGGCAAGCGGGAAGATGCATGGGCGGTCACGAGTGAGACCTGCGCTTTTCCAAATAATGACTTCGAGGTAACAAAATACCTCGAGCCGGGAGAGATAATCCTGATCAATGAAGATGGCATAGTGCAAAGAAGGCCAAGTAAAGGAAATGTGACACAGGTTTGCGCATTTCTCTGGATATATACCGGCTTTCCCGCGTCAAGCTATGAAGGCATAAACGTAGAAATTGTCAGGGAAAGATGTGGCCGCTGCCTCGCGAAACGCGACAAAGACATTAATATTGACTTAGTCTCAGGGGTTCCTGACTCCGGTGCTGCCCACGGATTAGGGTATGCGATAGAATCCGGCAAGCCATTTAGACGGCCTCTTGTGAAATATACGCCGGGATACGGTAGAAGTTATACGCCACCTTCACAACAGACACGCGACCTCATCGCAAAGATGAAACTCATCCCCATTGAAGAGGTCATTAAGGGCAACAGCATTGTTGTTTGCGAAGATTCTATCGTGAGGGGAACGCAGCTTAAGAACTTCACCATAAAGAAACTCTGGGATTGCGGCGCCAAGGAAATACACGTAAGGCCCGCCTGCCCACCACTGATGTTTCCATGCAGGTTCAATCTTTCCACACGCTCCATCCATGAGCTTTCCGCCCGCAAAGCTATACGCTCTCTGGAAGGTCATGACCTGAAAAATGTGTCAAAATACCTTGACACAAACAGCGGAAAATACAAAAGAATGGTGGAATGGATTAAGAAGGATTTAGATGTCACCACGCTTAGATATCAAGATGTGGACGATATGGTTCAGGCTATCGGGCTGCCCAAAGAGAAGCTCTGTCTGTATTGCTGGACTGGTGAATGCCCAAAACAAGCACGTCCAAAATCAGCAATAGATATAGTGGATGTAGAGAAAGCACCTGCAAAGAAGATAAGAGAAACAAAAATTCCACTCTAATCAGGGCTTTACAAGATAATTCTAAAATTTAAAAGGCCGTGACTTGCGGATTGAAAATCGATAGTCACAAATCCAAAATAAAGTTCGCTAAGTTCGCTGCATCAGCAGGCATTTACGCCGGCTTTGCTATCTGTCTGTTTCAGCCGCATTTCAAAAAGTTCGGTTCGCTTCAGTACCTTGTGGTTGTAAATGTTTGCCTGGCAGCTCTGGGCTGCTTTGTACTGAGTCGGCGGTGGGTATCTTCATTTGTCGGCTCTTTTTTTGCAGGGGCCATCTATGGTTTCGGGCCGTTTGGCCTCTGGCTGTCCGGTTTCCACCCATCGGTCGGTCTTTTAGCAGCAAGTATACCGTGGCTGCTTTGCCCGGCCGCGCTCTACTCGAAAAGAAAGTGGTGGTGGATAAGCGCGGCGCTCTCAACCCTGCCGTTTTTGGCGATATGGCTTGCTTTCCAGATATCTGTCCAATACCGCTTGTTCCCAATTCCAATACACACTAAGTTACATTTAGTCGAATTAGCCGGCCTTTTGGCTCCGCTCGTCGCGATTGAGAGAACGATGCCTCTGGTCGGCTTCTACCATGTCCCTATAGCTGCACTGATTCTGGGTTCATCCATGCTGCTGAAAGCCCGGCGGTTCGGGATAATGGCACTCTTTGCCGTCGGTACAATACTGGCTTTCTGCGACCCCTTTTTCAACATCAGCCCGATTATATGGTTGAGCATCCCTGTTCTGTGCTGCTCGATCCTGATTGGTATGGGGATACAGGGATTTGCCCTGGCTGGCTTCTCCGACAGAAAATGGGTCCTGATTACCACAGGGATTATGGCGACCCTTGCCATTATTACCCTGCTTTTGGCGATAAAATACCAAAACATCTTTGCAGGGTTTGGGGCAAAATACGCAAGGCTCCTGACACAAACCGCAAAGCTGTATATACTCGGTGCAATCACGACAGCCGTGATATTCTTTATGGCACGTGCAAAACTGCGACTGGCTGCGCTGCGGTGGATTATTCTCTCTTTAGCAGTAGCGGTTGATATCCTCTTCTGCGCAAGTTTTATCGCATACAGGATTCTCTAAGAGACCACATAGATGCCGTAGTAAACATCCGCACACAGACATCGTGTTATGAAAAGGTTTCCCGCTCAATTTGTCCGAGGTAGAATCGGCCGTCTCTCTGCATAAAATTAATGATAGCATCGAACTGCTGGTCTATAAAACGGGTTTCATTCGAGACCAATGATATCCCGATAACTGCACTCCTCTTTTGGTCCTGATGGTCAACCTCCGAAACGGAGACATTGAACCTGCTCTTTAGTCGACCAATAACGCTTTTGACGATGCCCCTCTTTCCCTTCAGCGAGGTGACTCCCTGCAAATGAAGCACAGCTTTCATTACACCGATAATCATACTCGACTCTTAATACTCGTTCTTCGTATCTGCTCTACTATCCCCCCTATATCAAGCCACCTGAAAATAATATCAAAATCGCCCCGCCAAGTCAATCCATCTCCGCAGTGTCAAAAAAAGCACCTCAGCCGGAAAACTGTTGCCTGCTTCGGCCCTGCGCGATATTCTAACATGGTTAAACCTGTTATACTGACTTAGGAGATTTGATATGCTTGCAATGTCTGGAGATGTGGCGGTGGCGATTGGTGTTTCCTCAGTGGTCTTCCTGATTCTGACCTTTCTGACAGTTCTGGCGGTCCGTTCGGTTCCGAACAAGCTGCTGCTGCTCGGCTTTCTGATGGCAATCACGACGGTCTTCCTGGGGGCCATGGTGCCCGAAACAGGAAGGCTCCTGCTGGCGCTCCTGATACCGGCGGTAATCCTGATTCTCATCGGCGCGATTTGCCTGGCCATAGGCTTCGTGGCAAAACTATTCAAATCCGACAGCAAAGACCAACCCCAAGCCTAACCAATCTGTCACAGGGTTCACTCGCCGACCTCAATATTCAACAGCCTGGGTTGCGGCCTTAGAACATTCCTTCATAGCAACACACTCGGCTAACTACTTTTCATTTCCGCAACAACCTGCCGGGTCTGTTGTGACTGATTCTGGTGTGCCTGTTTGAATGCAACAGCAGAAGAATCGTTGTTCTTCTTGAAAAGCTCATTGCCAACTATAATTTCCTGTAGGGCCTTCGACTTTGTCCTGGCCTGTTTTAAAAACCGGACCGCCCTTGTGCCGTACACTCCGCCCAGCAGAGCACAGATACCTATACCCAGCTCAAGCGCGTTATCGGCCACCTGCCAGGCATCGGGACGTTCTGCCGACTCGACCAGAGCCATTCGTCCAAGCTGCCAGCTCGACTCGCTAAGTATCTGCTCGGCAGTGTCGGCCTGTGGCAGCTCTTTCGGCAGACCATAATATGACGTGATGGCCCTGCTCTGAAGCTGCGACAGTTTGGTCAACGCCTGCAGTTTCTCCGTGGCGGCCTCGTCTTCGGCTGTCACCGCAGCGATTGCTGTCGTCCGACTATGCAGCCAGGCGTTTTGCTTTTGAGCCTCGCCCGGTGCAAAACGAAAACTATCACAGCCAGCCAATAGAAAGAACAGTACAATTAGTATCGCCAAAATCCGTCTCATTTTTTCTCTCCTTAATTTTAGATGAATTTTACATTTTTCCGCTATAATACTGCTTTGAGTTCGGTACATGAAATTCGCATATGGACATAGCAAAGACATTCATACCCAAGACTATATTGTTATGGCAAAAAGTGGCGGAGTACATTGAGGCACAGCGAATTTTAAGATTGTCATAGCCTCGAAAAAAATATCTCTATGAGCCTTTGTAGAGAAACGCTCAAAATTTAGGATACTTTTTAAAACAGCTACAAACTTAAAAAGTAACTGCATCATCTGGTAACAGTCACGCTATGCAACTCTACTCAACTATCACTGTGGATTATCAACCCCGATCTAAATGTGCTTATACTGCTTTATCGAAAAACATGTCGACGTTATGGAACACGGATAACCTTTATACCTCCGCGTTTGAGTATTTCACCGGTCACTCCTTCTCTGTCACAGGAAGGACTTCCACCCTTCAAGTAGGCTCGGCGAGTACCTACAATTTTCGCAATCTCCAATGTGTGCCTGGCACCATTGACATGAAATCTGGTTACGTCTTGTCCTGTTTCTGGCGCGATTATTCGCAGTTTGCCATCAAGAACCTCTGCTCCGCTGCCTTCGAGCCTTTCACCGGTTCTCGGTGTTGGCATACCGCCGAGCTGTTCTGGGCAAATGGGAATAAGAACATACTTTTTCTTCAAACGCTCGATTAGTTTCTCACGTTTCTTTGGTTTGTGTCCATGCCAACGACACGGAATCCCAAGCAAACAGGCGCTGATAAGAACAGGTTCGAAATTGATCCCGCAATCAAACAGGTAACCATTGCGATCCTGGCTCTTGCCTGCCATACTATTAACTCTCCAAGATGATACGACGCCAAAACCTATGACGCCAACCCATACAAAACTTTAGTCGAAGACACTTACCACACTGAATACAACCCTCGATTCGCAGAGTTTTGGTAGCTCGGTCAAACTGTCGACATGGGAAGCGTTCTACCATACAAAATCCGCAGTCCATACAATTAATCACACGT
>JBARPZ010000704.1:0-2881 GCA_049643445.1 Sedimentisphaerales bacterium | reverse complement strand
GAACAATCTCCTTACCTGTTTGTCGGTAACCATCTGAAATCTCCCAACTTAAGGAAATTCAGATAGTCTATTGTCTTCGATTAATATCCGGAACTTTTAACTGTCGCCGGAAGGTAAGAATAATTGTCGCTGATCAGCTTTTCTTAAATCCTCATCAACGCCTATATTTAACACTGGATCTGAATAGAATAGACCACCTGCTGACCGAACACTACTATCCAAGTAGAAACCAAATGTCGAACCAATAGAGACCTTATTTGCCGTGTCCGTCCAAGCCTGATTATTATCAAAGTCGAACGTTACCGTTATAGAAGCACCTGGGGTATCACTTCCTGCAAAAAGTTCCAGCTTTACATCTGGATTTGAACAGTCAAATATTCCAAATGTATTTGAGTTGGCAAAACCAGCTTCTTCAATAAGAATTGAAGCAACCAAACTAGTTGCCCCTTCATCAAGTCTCACGTAACTTTGACCTGAGTCGAATATACCATTTAGTTCTGGATTTCTTAAAATTGTGCCTAACTGAAGAGTCGCAAATGTATTAGTTGCAAACGACACAAGTGTCAGTACGCCGACTGTTACACTAATCTTGTTGATTTTCATATCGCTTGTTTCACCCCCATAATTCCCCATTTCTGTCTTGACAATGGGTAGGGGTATAGCCCTCATAGGGCATATTGACATCGACACCCTTGTCGATAGCTTTGCTGTTAGGAGATAATTTGAGAAAGTCGTTTTCAGGGATGCTCCCATCGGGATTACGTGGAGCAGTCATTACACTGTCATCGAGCGATAGGAAGTCGGAGTCGGTTATGGTGAGGTTGAGGTTTTTGTCCCAACTGCTATGGTGACTGTCAGCATCGAGTTTAACATCGACTGGAAGATTGCCTCCTAAGGAAACACTATTTCTGATAACACTTTACCCGCTATTGTTCGAAAACTTATAGTTGCGGTTGTTATCAATAGCAGTACAACCAAGAAGCGTCACGCCGCCACTACTGCCAATTAAATCAAAGCCTTTGTTGCTGTTGCACCAAGCCAGACAATTTACTAACACATGCTTTCCCGTCCCACCACCAAGGCAACTTTTGCCTTAAACTGAGCACTGTGATTACGCCTTTTGTTCTTCATAAATCTGTCTCCTGAATATGTTATCGTCTCAGGCGACAAATCCACCTTAATCATGCGCCCAGTTTTTGGGGAGTATTATAACAAGCGTAAGTGCTTGTTGACCAAAACGTTACATAACGAGGCCGAAGGGGCTCGAACCCTCAACCTTCGGATCGACAGTCCGATGCTCTATCCAATTGAGCTACGGCCCCATCATCTCAATCACAAACCGCAATATACCAGTCCATGAACTTTTATGTCAACTGTTTTTATACAAAACCGCAGGTAGTCTCAAGGGGGACGCCTTTCGGCGGATAAGTTCCGTGTGGCACGCATTCGGATTTGGTAAACAATACCAAATAACTAACGGCCAAATAGCAATTACATCTCATCTTTTAGCTTCAATTTGCTCCCAAAGATAGTGTGGCCCAGCCATTGAACAGTTATTTTCTCGAAGACTGTGAGCGTCTGACCACCGGTTGTGACTTGCTGTTTTTCTTTTGACTTTGCTGCAGAAGCCTCATTGCTTTTTTCACGTCGGCGATCTTCAAAACGCCGGTCGTCCGGCCGCCTTTCGCGCCTGCAGTGCAATATGCATACGAAATATTTATGTGGTTCCTGGCCAATTTTTCCGCTACTGCTGCGAGCGCACCGGCCTTGTTGTCCAGGGTCACACACAAAACCTCTGTTTGGTTGTAGGGCATGTTTAGTTTTAACAGCACTTCTTTTGCTCTTTCCGGAGTGGCAACAACTACCCTCAAAACACCATGTTCTACCGAATCCATCATCGTCATCGCTGTAACATTAATCTTAGCTCTCGCAAATTCGCCGAGTACTTTAGCCAACACTCCCGGCTTATTAACCATAAATATGGAAAATTGTGGCGCAATATACATACCTTCAACCCTTTAAGCAATTATCTCGCAATCCATTTCAGTTATAACGGTCAATCTTTCGAATTCGCACACTAATTACTTACCGCACTGACAGCAGTTTCCTTGTCCGGGAAAAAATTGAAAATCTTATCAAGATTGGTTATTTTGAAGACCTTGTGCAATTGCGGATTTATCGCACTGATAGCAACTTCGCCGTTATACGACGCCAGTTTAGACCGGACCTCCAAAAGTACACCCAATACCAAGGAAGAGAAAAATTTTACTCCGTTAAAATCAAAGATCAGTCTGTTCGGATGGTTCTCATCAACAAATTCCTTTATCTGTTTAGAAGCAGTGGCTATTCCTTCTACATCACTTATCGAAGCAGCCTTGAAAGCCACTACTGCAACACTATCCTCACTGCTTATTTTGATGTCAACTATTTCTTCCATGGTGATTGATACATCTTCCTAATCAAAAACAAAAGCTCAACTCATTATCACGAATTTAACAACACCATTCAAATTTTAGCTCATCTTTATGTATTTGTCAATAATCAATTTTTTAACATTTCCAACAGGCCCCGTTAGAAATCATCCTTCTTCGGATTTAGAGTCCTTTTGCGAAATTTCTAACGGGGCAGGCAACAAAATGCCCTTTATTATCGCATCTTTGCTTTAAGGCAGGCGGTCGGACTGCTATTGCAGGCCTTTGGGCGGTGATGAAATTGGCTTTGAATTGGCTTTGTTTTGGCATTATATTGGCTTTTATTGGGTTTGATTGGCTTTGTATTGGGTTTGAATTGGCTTTGTTTTTCCCACTTGACCAAGTGTCTATTTGGTCGTAATCCTTTGTTAATACTTTATTTACGTTCAACTTGACTTTTTGGAAATTGG
>JBARPZ010000703.1:0-5911 GCA_049643445.1 Sedimentisphaerales bacterium | reverse complement strand
CCCGTTCCCTTGTTCCAGGCCGAACGCGCATTTTCAAGACGGCCAAGTCCTTCCAGTGCCTTTCCCCTCCAGTAATGCGCTCGTGCCTCTTGAGGTTTGTTAGACCGGCCGACACCTATGTTTTCAGGATACGTCAATGCTGCTTCATAATCCTCCAAAGCGCCCTGGAAATCTTTTTTATCAAAGCGCATCCGGCCGCGTTCCAGATGTGCCTTATTGAAAAGGTCCCAGGTTATCGTCTGACCCTCCCAGTTCACAAAGTAGGGCGTTGACTCTAATAAATTAATCGCATTGGTGTACATTTTCTCGTCTGTATAGGCTTGGGCAAGCATGATTATCACGTCCGCACGCCTCATTTTCTCAGAAGGTGTGGCTTCGAGGACCTTTATCGCTTCGCCGCGTTTGTTTGCAGCCAGCAGGATATCCGCTAAATCACGATACAGCGTCTGGTCTTTCGGCCGGGCCGCGATGGCCTTACGATAATACTCTTCAGCTTTCGCCAGGTCTTCCTTAACCGCCCATGTATAAAGGCCGAGATTCCGATATGCGATACTGAAGGATGGATCCAGTTCGCTCGCCTTTTGCCAGTGATGTGCGGCTTCTTCAACCCGCCCAAAGTTCCCGTATAAATTCCCAAGATGCAGGTGCGCATGTGTATCTTGAGGTCTTTCAGAAATCGCGTACTTAAATACTTCTATTGCTTCAGGGCGAGATGGAAAGACATAGTCCTTATAAGCCCAACGGGCTAAGCTGCGGAAGGATTGGGCATCTTTGTCTTTGCCCTGCAGTGAAGCAAAATAAGCCAGATAATAAAGCGGCAGGGATTTCTGTTCCCCTTTAGTGTTTGCAGCATACTTTGTCATTAACAACTCGGAAGCTTCACTAACAAGGCCCAACTCTGCGAATATAAGACATGTCTCTAACATTTCGAAGTCATATTCACCTAAATATCCTTGAGCCTCTTGCATAACAAAATTTGCTATAGACGTTTTGTTTTGCAGTGATAATAGTGCACGCGGAACTAAATCTGTAGGGTCTGTCTCAATTCTTTTTTTGGCCTGTTTATATGCTGACTTTTTGTCCCCCGAAGCGTATAGGGCCAGTATCAGATGGTTTTTTGCTTTTGTATCCTTTGGGTTGAGTTGCACTGCCTTTTCAAATGTCTCTATGGCTTTTGAGAAATTGCTCAGACGCATATAGGCACGGCCGGAAAGGTCATAGCCAAGAGACGCTGTACCGGAGCATGCTGCTGCCTTTTGTGCACACTCAAGCGCTTCCTTTTCATTTCTTAGCCTTAAATGACTCACACCCAAAAAGAACCACGACAATCCGTCACTATCATCGCGTTTCAAAGCCTTTTTCAATCGCTCAATAGCATCCTTATAAAGTCCCGCTTCGATATCGAGTACCGCCAGACCGCGCAGCGCAAGTGGATGTCCGGCGTCTTCTGCGAGTGCCTTTTCATAGTACTCCCGTGCCTTCTTCCGGTTCGTTGCAAGGTCATGCTTTCGACCTTTAAGGTATTTCTCTTCAACTGTGAGTTGCTCATCAGGCTTCGTCATTAGCTCCGAGACGTTGGGTGGCGATACCTTGGGAATAGGCAAAGGAGTGGTAAACGAAGCAATGGTCTCTCCATTCCTTGTTTTGAGGGTGACATCAATGGCCGACTTTGGGGCCGGTGATAGCTCTACTACTACAGGTTTTCTGTATGATAAGTCTATATTTTTGTTAAGAAGCATTTGGTCTTTTTCAAATATAGTGCATCTCGTAACACGGAACGCATCGGTTGCGAGCATACGCAATTGGAGCTTGTCATCCTTCCTGATGGATTGAATAGCAACATCTTTTGTGGCATATTCGAAACCGTCTCCGAGTCCGTGAACAGGATACCACCATTCCTGCCAGGATATGGTCTGTCTGGGCAGCAGCATCCCGTAGTCGGATTGTGTCGGCAGCGGCCCGCTCTGGACCTCTATATAGGGGCCGGCTTCATCGGTCAGGTTCTTTTGGCTGACCAGGCCAAAGTCCCAGGTCCCCCATGTCCAGGCCTTTTTACCGCCAAGTATCTTGTGGTCCGCCACTTGTACTATGCCGCGGTCTGCGTCAACATCATAGGCCCCGAAGAAATCGAATGTACAGTCAACAGAAAAAATAGAAGAATATATCTCATAGTTCTTCAGCCACGACAGGTCCTTCCCTTCGTGGATGGGCCAGGAGAAAAATTCAGTTCCGTTATGGTCTGTCCCGAGCGTCATTGGATAGATAAAACGCGTGCCGGCCCTGCATGGAAAGGCCGTACAGTTCCAGAAGTAATATGGATTAATTGCATCTGTAGGATTGAAAATACTAATCTGCTCATCGAGATACGCTTTACCGGGATGCAGAGTCACACGAACTGTCCAGCGGTTCCGGAAGATTTTATTGATATTGCTTAACTCGATGTATGCAGAACCGTCCGGGTTTTTCCCGGTAAGTGCATTGACCGGCGATAGAATCGTAACGGTGTGTCCATGGGGCCCGAAATTCCATTCGACACCCCCGCTTATCCAGGCGCCTCGCATGGCAATCATACCCGGCTTAATCACGCTGCTAATGTGGAACATCTCCTTCAATTTTATTTTGTCGAAGACCGAATGTAGTCGGCCGCCTAATTCGGGCAGACATGTGATTTTCAGATTTTCGTTTTCGAGAAAAAGGGCTTTGTAAGTTACATCTTCCTTCGTCCTGGAAAGGTGGTCTTGCATCGTGTATGGGTAAACGATGGAGCCTTTGACAGTAGTCGAGAACTTAACTTTACCTTCCAGGGCCCAGAACTTCGGATTTATATCTTCCGCCCATCCGTAGGTGGGAATTGTTATTGTCCCCTCCCACGCTCTGGCACTTGCCCGGCTCATTCTCGGATAAATTGATAACAGACCGCCCAACAACAAAACTGCGAAGACGTATTTCCTAAAGCTTGTCATTATAGTATCCTCCCTGAGTACACGCGTGGTTCCACGACGAGATAAATTTAAACCGAAATTGTTCATATCACTATCACCGAAATATCGATAGGCACTTTTGAAGCTAATAATGTAAAGAAAAGCTGCCGAGGCTGCAAGATAGTTTTGCCCATTTCTTTCTTGAATAAAAGTGTGGTGTTTGTTCTTATCTCGCCCTTAGTCGCTGATGTCAAACTGAGACGATTACTTATTTATTTGCCTGGTCCCATAACATCCGCGAAATCCCATGATACTGCTTTCTTTGAGAGGTAGTTGTGTCGCCCCTGTTATAGCATCACAGGCGGATGGAACTGCCATCCACGAACCGCCTCGCACCATTCTAAATCCATCCAATCCCACATGATATGAAGTCGAATACCAGTCTAACGTCCACTCTGCAACATTTCCTGCCATGTCACAAACTCCATAAGGACTGTTAAACTTCTCGAAGCTTCCTACCGGCGCAGTGTAGCCGAATCCATCGTCATTGCCATCATAATTACATCGATAAACACCCTTGGCGTTTGGCGATTCATCTCCCCATGGATATTTTCTCTCGGGCAGAGGATTTTTACGCTGTTTTGTTTTGTCTCCATCCAGATAAATCCCGCCACGAATAGCCTTTTCCCATTCCGCCTCACTTGGCAGCCTCAAACCGCACCACTTCAGAAACGCCGCTGCATCGTACCATGATACGTATGTAACCGGAAAATTTTCTCTGCCCGGCGTTACACTGTAAGTAAAAGCAGGGCTGGCTCCATTCTGAACAATACCGCAGCGATTAATGTTTGACATTCTCTTGTTCCAGCCTGCCCCCTCTCGACCCGTTTTGTTTAGATATTCTGCATACATAGAAACCGTCGTTTCGTATTTCGCTATATAAAACAATGGCAGTTCGCCAACAGGCTCTTGGCTTGTAGATTCGTCATAACCTCCACCCGGCAGACTCTTCATCTTAAAATCTCCCGCCGGCACTCGCATCATCTTGATTCCACGAACTATGAATTTAGATTTATTAAGGTCCGCCGTACCTGCCACACCTGATTCTCCAAAGCTTGTTTCAGTTGTTCCCCACCAGATAACTTTTTTATGCCCAGGACTCTCCACAAGACCGTAACCATTGCCTTTGAGATCTTCCATAGAAAGAAATTCCCAGGTGGCGCCTGAATCCCTGCTCCAGCGGATGAAAACGTATGCAGGATTTTCTTTTGAAATCTCCTTGTCATTTATGACGTATTCTATAACTATTCTTGGTCCGCCCAACTCAGTCGGTTCTTGTGTTGCCTTTTGATTGCTAATCTCGACCCACTGCGAATGAGACAAATTACAACAGGTTAGAGAAATAACCGTTAACAGTAAGATTCTTTTGGACATCTTACTCACCTTAGAATCAGATCTATTTCATCTTCAGAAGTTCTTATACTTTCTCAGGTACAACCCAGGGCTTTCGGTAGTTGGCCTTTAAGTATTTATTGGCTTCATTATCTGTGACGAATTTTTCAGTTGCGCCATCAAATTTAAGTTTACGGTTTCCGACCCGGTATGAGATGTTGGCAAGATGACAAAGCAACATTGACAGGTGCGCTTCTTCAACATCCGCTTTAGGTTTCTTTCGGCTGCGAATACAGTTTATGAAATCATCAAAGTGCGCATCTATTATGCTTCCGAATTTCAAGGTTGCCGGCTCCGAAACAACCGCCTTGCTTTCCCGCACGTTGCTGTCTCCCTCGAATACCTGCCATCCTCCACCGTGCCTGCCAAAGCACATAAATCCCTTAGTTCCGCATATTTCCAGCTTCGTTGCGCTGAAAGGCCAGTCAGGGAACTTTGACTTGTCTTTTAAGTGGACAATTCGGTGCATATAAGGTGACCACAGCGACGCTTCGAAAAGCAGTGTAAGTTTACCGAATTCGAACGTTGTGAACTGTGTGTCCGGCTGCTCTCTGCCGTCATTGAAATGATACACCCCTCCCGCGTTACATACAGTGTCGGGATACTCTTTACCAATCAGGTATCGCGCCAAATCAATCTGATGTGTCATATCGGCCATAATATAGCCGACGTAAAAATCCCACAGTCTCCAGAACCATATACCCGGACGGTAGGGCAGCATAGGCGACGGCCCGCACCACAAATCATAATCAAGACCTTCAGGAACTGGCTGCACACCCGCTACGTGGATAGGACCTGATTCCTGCATAAGGAACACGCGAGCCAGATAAACGTCACCTAATTTACCACTGCGAATATACTCCGCAGCTTTATCGGTATAGGGGGCGCTGCGACTCTGGATTCCAACTTGGACAACCCTGTTGTATTTACGGGCCGCCTCAACCATCTTTCTGCCGTCCCAGATACTCAAAGAGAGCGGCTTCTCTACGTAAACGTCTTTTCCAGCTTGGCAGGCCATTATTGTCCCAAGTGCATGCCAGCGGTCAGAAGTCGCTATAACGATTGCATCGACTTGGTCATCATCGAGCATTTTACGAAAATCCTGCACAAATTTCGGCTTATAGTCGTGGCCTTCCATCACGATTTCCGCGGCCGGCCCATAGCTTCGCCTGTCTGCGTCACAGATATATTTAATCTTAACATCAGACCTTTTCACCAGGCTGCTCAATAACGCCCGTCCCCGGCCGCCCACTCCCATTATGCCCAAAACAACCTTGTTTGCAGCTCCAAAACTCTTCTTCTGTGAAAGTACACTAAAAGCTGTAGCTGCACCGACCGAACTTTTCAAAAATTCTCTGCGATTTAATGATTTCATTTTTCGTCTCCTAAGAATGCAGTTTTTATTACATTGGTATAATACCCGAATCGCCGGTTCAATTTCAACCTATTTATTAAAACATAGGGGGTTGTATTTTTAAGAACTTTTGTGTATTTATATAAGAGATTTCAGTTGTTGTTTCTATTGGTATGGAGCCGGC
>JBARPZ010000702.1:0-3940 GCA_049643445.1 Sedimentisphaerales bacterium | reverse complement strand
ACTCAAAAATAAATTCGCTTCACCAACAGTTTCTGACCAACAAAACAAAGGGCCGCAAGCTTAACGCCCACAGCCCCAACCGTTCCTGCAACGTGTGTAGCATGATAGTCAGTACTACAGGAACCAGTATCTGGATATAAACCTGTCCCACAATATGATGCATCACCAATTGTCACTCTTCCTGCCAAATCATGGTGGGTTGTATCAATCCATCCCCCATCCCACTCGCCAGCTATCACACCTGTTCCAGTAAGGTTATAAGGAGTATCTTGTATCTCTTCTACATGGATTGCAGCTCTTGAGTCATCATTACACTTCTGTGGTAAAATGGAAGCCCCAGTAATCCATTTTACTATATCTTCATTTTGCAAATCTAAGATTTTATGGTTTGAAATTTTAATCAGCAGAGCGTTTACAAGTGCGGTTTTACCATATACTACGCCTCCATAATTAGAAACATTTTTAGCCGCATCGGCTAAAGAAATATCTCCAAAAAATACAACTGCTAAATTTACAGTCCCGTCAGCATTTATATTTATTGTATCAACACCACCTCGTATTGTCGGAGAGATCTTATCATCGGGCAAAATCTCACAGATGGACCTTACATTGTAAAGGGCTGCAATCTCATCTGATTTATCAGAAGGAATAGAAGCAAACCACGCATTATTTGGAATGTAAGATAGCAGCTTGATTCCCTTAGCTTCGAGTTCTTTCCTTTCTCTAATTGTCGGAATCTTCTCTAATTGTATAAGAACGTGTGCTCTTTCGGGAATTGCCTCTATCTTTACTTTTACAGTATCACTTATGCCTTTAGCTGGAGTGAAACGTCTTGACTTAAGAAGGATTTCATCACCGGACCAAACTACGTTGCTATGTATATGAAGGAACGATAATATAACTAAAGCAATCCATTTTCTCATGATTCTATCTCCCATCACTTAACGACAACCCCCTGATTAAATCAGGAGTAATTATTTCTTTTTTCTATAAGCCAATAAGCCTACAAATCCTGCTCCCATTAATAACAATGTGGCTGGCTCTGGGATTATTTCTATTTGTACCGAAACTGGAACATATCTTTCATGACTTGAAGGATAGCCTAACACACCAGTTATAGTATAATTTCCGGGCAAAATATCATCACCATTCTTATAAGTCATATTCCAAGCATGAGTATATTCATATGATTCTGAAGGATTAAGAGTGAAGCTAGTACCGACGAACGTAACTGGACGATCCAAATTGTCCCAAATTCTCAGTTCGTCCTGATCCACCATCCAATCACAAGTATTGTCTAACGGCCCATAGTTGAATGTAAATTGTGCATCATCATCCCTCGAATTAGTTACTCTGTACAACATCTCAACGCTTTCACCCAAGTCGTAAACAGATTTATTCGTCTGCATGTAATACTCAATGTTGTCGACGACTATAGAAGAATTTGAATCAACGAGAGTAGCTTTTGCACTTACTGTCATGAATAATATAGATATGACCAAAAGAGATTCCTTTTTCATGATTTAGATCCCTCAACATTTATGTAAATGATTCGGCTATAAGTATCATAACTATTTTTTCCTCATTCTATAAGATAACACAGCCATTAGGCCCGTACCTAATAATCCTAAAGTAGACGGTTCCGGGATTATCTGAATAGGCACCGATACAGATTCTGGAATAATCCCATCAGAGGTAGAGCCCCTTAATTGACCCGATACATCATAAATTCCAGGACTTACCAAAAAATCATCAATAGGATTCCAAGTTCCGTTATCATTCATCATATCCCAATCTTGAAGAAATTCCTTAAACTCTCCCGGCTGAAGAGTGAAACTGCTCATCATTGGCGAGATAAGTTTTGGCCACCACCAAATTCTTGTTTCACCATCCCATACTTCGAAAGAACATTGTTGTTGATATGCAAAAACAAACGTCAAAGGTTCATCTCTCAAATTAGTCACTCTGTGCAACATCTCAACGCTCTCACCCAGGTCGTAAACATATTTATCCGTCTGCGTGTAATATTTAATGTTGTCGACGACTATAGAAGAGTTTGAATCAACGAGAGTGGCTTTTGCACTTACTGTCATGAATAATAGAGATATGCAGACACAAGCCAATTTCTTCAGGCTTTTCTTTGTTTCCCCTATCATTTCTCTCACCTCATTTCTGACCAATACGGCCGTTAAATATTCGCAATAGATACAAGGTGCCTTCGCGTGTTGAAAAATCCCAGAATATCTACACTAATCCATCCTGATATCATTCTATTGCCTCTAAGCCGCCTTGTCAACAAAAAATTCGAAAATTTTGAAGATTTTATGGGTCATTGATTTTTAGCCGTCAAAGCGGCATTTTACACGCCTCAATCAAGCGAATCTTTACCAACAAACAAGCTTTTATGCTATCAATTGTATGACCTTTCTGGCCCATAAACAATCGTGGTAAACTTGGGATTTTTCAAAATTCACCCTCGTTTTTAGCCTAAAAATAGAAGTGCATCCAAAAAAGTCTCTTCAGCTAAAATATCCCGCAAAAATCCCCGCTTATTCTTTCTCAAGTGCTTTTTGTAGAGCTGCCCGTGCAAGCAGCCGTGTCGAGTCTAAGGTCGCCGGCGTGCAGTCTTTCGGGTCCACCAGCAGAGGTATTTCCGTACATCCGAGAACCACGGCGTCACAGCCGGCCCGCTCAAAGTCTTCTATTACCTGGTTGAGATAAAGCCGGGATTCTTCGATAAACACACCATTAACAAGTTCGGCAAATATAATGTTATCAATCCGCTCACGCTGTTCTTGTTTTGGTATCTGATAGTGTATACCGAATTTCTTAAGCACATCCGGATACACCGGCCCTGTCATAAGGTATTTCGTCCCCAAGATACCAAGATTTGCATATCCGTTTTGCTTCGCTGCTTCTGCGACCACTTGTGCGATATGCAGCCATGGAATTGTTGATTGGCTTACCGCGATATCGAAGGCCTGATGGATGGTGTTATCCGGACAGATTATAAAGTCAGCCCCCGCCTCTGCGACTATCTTAGCCGAGCGAACCATAAGCTCGCCGACCTTTTCCCAGTCTCCACTACGAATATGCACCATATAGTCTGACAGTGGATAGGTATGCATAGTTATCTCCGGATGGCAGTGCCGGCCCATCGCAGATGCCGCCTTTGTACAAATAGTTCGATAGCACAGTGCTGCTCCTTCTGCACTGCACGCCACTATTCCGACACGTTTTGCCATACTTGCTTTCCTCCCGCTTGACGCAGTTTTATGCAAAGTCGAATTCGGGGATTAAAAGAATGCCGAAGGTGGGAGTCGAACCCACACCCGGGGTAAACCGGACGGGATTTTGAATCCCGCGCGTCTGCCAGTTCCGCCACTTCGGCCCAGGTTTTTTCTTCATATTTTGTCGCTTGCAGTCTGCTTTACGATTAGGATAAAAATGCGACAACGGCAGGTAGAATAAAATATTCACTCCCACCCGTCAAGGGAAAAAGTTCATTAGTTAATTGGTGATTGGATGCTCGGGGCTATGGGCTTGTGAGTCGTATAATAGAGAGGAGCAGTAATTTCACAGCCTCATATTCAAAATCAGATTCGCAAAATTTGGCGTTATCCGGACCCAATTGGCACAGGTTTCAAACGACTGATACGCTCAAGTATCTCATGAAATAATGATTTTGACACCAACACCCCATATCCTTCAAGACTGCCTCAAAAGCTGTAAACGGTTACGCTAAAGGAAAAGGGAGCTGACCTTACAGACCCGAATATCTAATAAAAAAAGACAAATCCTGATCAGGTACTTGCTATTCGCTGGTATCGAGGATCGTCATAAATGCTTCCTGCGGTATCTGAACGTTGCCAACGCTTTTCATACGCTTTTTACCTTCTTTTTGTTTTTTAAGCAGCTTCATCTTACGCGTTACATCTCC
>JBARPZ010000701.1:0-4904 GCA_049643445.1 Sedimentisphaerales bacterium | reverse complement strand
CTCACAAATGCACTTTGAGCAAAGGGCTAAATTATATGACCGATTTCCAGGTCGAGAAGATGAGTCCGAACCTGTATCGGCAGAGCTATGTCGATCTCGACCGTTTCGCCCGGAACCGCGGCGTGTTCGTCAAGTTTCCGGAGCTGGAAATCGGTGGCTTGCAGCCTTTTTGCTATATTGACTTCGAGGCGAGACGAAGTGAATTGCACATCCATACTTTTGCGGCTTATCCGGAACAGATAACAATGATTAAGACCCAATCCCTGTTCGATTTTCAATAAAATATAGTTAAGCCCCAATATTTCATATCTTTTTTGATTGGTTCTTTTCTGGCCGGGGATTTTTGTTGTAAACCCCAGTTAGAAAGTAAACATTCGACTCCGTCTTCATACTTCTAACGGTGCAAGCAGCACGGAAAAGCACTGTGGATTCTTTAATAATACTATCTTTCAGACTATTTTCTACGGCTGCTTGGTCTTTTCTTGAGGACTAAGATTAGGCCTATGAGAACTATGCCAACTGCAACGGCGGTCAAGACAACAGGCAATGCAATTCTGCGCTGCGATTGTCCCAGCGGTGGCTTTGTAGATTGGCCTAATTCGCGTTCTTGAAGTTCCTGCAATTCAACCAGTTCTTCCTTCCCTCCGGCTGCTTTTTTGCCATATTCACCATCTGGATATTTGGTGCTTAGTTCGTCAAGTAGCGAAAATGCTTTTTCGTAATTACCCTCTATACATTCCGTCCTCGAAAGTTGATACAGAATCTTCTCACGAATCGGAAATTCATCGGGAAGCCCAGCACCTTTGGCAAGATACTCCGAAGCCCGGCTAAAAAGGGGTTCTTTGATTCCGCCTTGTTCCCATTGTTCCTTGAAGTCTTTGAAACTTGGATGCTTTTTGTGGAACTCCTCAAAATATTCCAGGCCTAATCTGGCGGCAGCCCATTTGGCCAACACTGTGCCCCCGCAACGGTCAACAACCTGTTGAAGGTGTGACATCCTTTCCGGACGTTTTTCCGGCGGATATGCGTCTTCTCCCTGTTCTAAAAAGAAATAGTCGTTTGGGTCTGAGAGTAGATTTATAGCCAACTGTTCAAGGTTAGATGCCGGCTCGACATTTATATCCAAGGGTTCTGAACGATTGCGCCACCCTCTTACCGTTACTGAGTACCTACCGGGGATGGGGAAAAGAAATCTATTTTCTCCTCGATGATAGAAGCACAAAAAATACTTGCTATATTCTAAGCCCAGCCTATCTTCTAAATTCAAATCAATCGGAAAAAGTTTATACCCTTTTGTCGAAAAATCTCCGTTTTCGTGCTCTATGTCAAGATATGCATGATGTCTGAAGTATTTTATAGTTTGTCCATTATGCGGTGACGTTTGGGGCTGCTGAAACTTATACTTAAGCTTAAAAACAAAAGGCTGACCAACACGGATTACCTGTGTATGGGGAATCACTGTAATCGTAAAAGATGGATTATCACCTTTTGCTAAACCGCTTAATACAAATATAGTCGTCAAAACCATTATTTTAGATTTCATAATCTGGTATCCTTATACAGATAGCTTTGGATTAATACGTTGAATCTTTCCTCATCTCCAATAGACATGCGTCGCAAAAATTGTCGCCTAATTGACCGCTCTCATCATGCCACATCAAACAGCCATCTTCACACTCATCATCCTCAATCCCAGCGCCGTGTCCAACCTCGTGGGCTAATGATTTTTCTGCGTTTTCAGATTCCTCTTTTATCGTCTCATAGTATATTACACATTGATTGTCGTCTCCAGATATCTTTGCTGCACCAAAAACCACACCTGGCGACCCCCCCTCGCTGCCGGGATCGTCATCTTTGCTCGTTTGTGGCTGGAACGCTCCAACAACAAGCTCCGTCCAGAAACTGCTGCTGCTTGGACAGTCGTAATCATCATTCCATGTACCACTTCCGCTCCCAACATCCCCAGAAGATAAGTTTCTGTCAAAAGGCACCTCGTCACTATAACTTGACGGAAGGTAGTCCGGCTCGATATAAGCTGCGTGAAACTCGGAAGCCCAGCTACCTAAGCTGGGATAGGAGGGTAACAATGGGGTAAACGTCCAGTTACCACCACCAAGGCAAGTACTTTCGTCATCATCATAAAGAGTATAGGTACACGGATCGCTAGTTGGATCACCCATTACTTTTACCTTGTCATAATCAAACCAATATGCAGTATTTTCGATAGTAGTATAAGTATTACCTCCAGCAATATATCTGCCAAGCTTAAATTGGTCTTCATCATCGAAAGCACCTGGCAAGTTTTGTCCCAGATTAATCCACGTTCTATTAGTTCCCGGATCATAGGTCTCATAGGAGGCGTTTTCACCTTCAACATGATTCATCTCACTTCCAGTAGCGGCAGCCACCGCCATACTATCTTGTTCAATCCACAGTTTCCGCCAGGTTGTTAGGATGGGTGTTCTTTTGACAGAAGAAGGTATGCTACCGGTTTCGACCTCATAGTGTGTAAGGTCGTTGTTAGCCTCCTGAGAGGTGGTAGCGGTTATTCTGTAATTGTCCCCAGGATTCATGCTGACGAGGAAGGTGGCGTAAACTACACCGCCTACAGCCAGGATGTCTACAGAATGTCCGGTACCCTCAAAGTTAAAAGAACCTTTGTTATCAATAGAGTGTTTGTTTGGGTCCGGGTCACTGTCATCAGGGTCAAGGGGGGCCGTGCTGAAGCACGGGTCATCGACATCCCAGCATTTGAAACGTACATAGATGAGATGGCTTGCTTCTGGCGTAATATTTAGGTATGCCTTAACTATGACCTTTCGTCTATCAGGGCCGTGCTGATCATCGTAAGTTTTCTTGCCGGGGAAAATTTTTCCGCCAGATATGGGTGTATTATCTCCGTAGGTTTGCAACACTACATTGGTCACTGTAACGACGGCAACTTGACAGGTATCTTCGGCGTCAGAATCGGACACACCCTCCAGCTCCACCTTTACTTTTGGGTGATACCACCCTTCCGTGTCGTAAGTCCAGGCCCAAGGATTTGGAGGGTCCCGTGGTATGCAATAAAGCCAGTAAGTGAGGGTATCATAGTCCCAGCTGCCGTCTCTGTCAAAATCAAACTGCCATACAAAGTCTGTCCAGCCAGGATTACACACATCATCAATCTCTGCACGGAAATATGCTCGGGAATCGATGGGAATATACATCGTCTCACCCTCGTATTCATGCTCGTCTGCTTCTTCTTGTGATTTTCCCGCGTATATAGATACTTCGTTCACTTTGATACATGCCAGCGTGCGAGAACAAAATAGGATTGGCAGCAGGATTATAGCGACAAAAACTAAGGTTATCCTCACGCTACCCTTAACGTATTTTTGTTGATCAATAGTTTTTAGCATTTCTGCCATCCTTATTGCAATTGCATGAGTTTTTCCATATAAGTTTCAGCGTAAACAGTATCGGAGTATTCCATCAGTCCTTGCTGCAAAAGCTCAATAGCTTGTGCCCTCTGACCCATCTCCTCGTAGCATACAGCCAAACGATAAGGCGCTAAAAGGCGCTCTCCGTTTGGATAAGTTTCGATATATTCTTGAAAAATATCTGCTGCCTTCCGGTAGTCTTTTAGTTTATTAAGGTAAATGAGTCCTTCACAATATAAAGCTCTGTCCCCGTACGGTTCTTTCGAATATAATTGTCTCTGTCGTTGAAACCAGAAAATTGCCTGGTCATACTGTTCCTGGCGTCTGTAAATCAGGGCCATTTTATATGGCGCCCGGTAAGCGTACTGGCCATTGGGGTACTGCTCGACCAATTTAGTAAAATATTTAATGGCATTTGGATGGTCTTTAAGTCGTTCATAGCAAGTAGCAAGGGGATATAGGATTTCGTCTATGACGGAGCTTCCCGGATATTTGCTTAACATTAGTTCCCAAAGTTCAGTAGCCCGTTTGTAATTGTGCCTGTAAAAGTATTGTTCTGAGATTGACAATAGCGTCTGAGGAAGTTCCGGCTGGTCGTTAAAGTCGGCAATCAAGATGTCAAGAGCTTCCTGGGCCGCCGTATCGTTTCCGAAGTCGATAAGGGAGAACACATTTACCTCCGCAACGCCCATTTGCGACAATATGGCATGCTCGGCCTGGGGGTAATCGCCTATAACGTGCTGATAAAGCTGGTTGGCCTTCTCGTATTTCTTTAAGTCGCGATAGAGGCGTGCCGTATCCCAGACGGCCCTTGCTATAAGGGGACTGTCATTAAAATCGGTAAGTAATTTATCAGCAGCAGCTTCAGCGTTCGGGTCATCTCCGAGAGCAAGATATGACTTTATCAAATCCGCCTGTGCCCACATCGCGTGTTCGGGCTTGGGCCAGTTTTCCACCACGTGCTGATAAAGCCGGTTGGCCTTTTTGTATTTCTTTAAGCCCCGATAGACCTGCCCTGTATCCCAGACGGCCCTTGCTATAAGTGGACTGTCATTAAAATCGGCAAGTAATTTATCAGCGGCAGCTTCGGCGTTTGGGTCATCTCCGAGCGCAAGATATAACTTTATCAGGTCCGCCTGTGACCACATTGCGTGCTCCGTCCCGGGCCACTCGTTAATGACGTGTTGATAAAGCTGGTTGGCCTTTTCGTACTTCTTTAAATCACGATAGACCTGTCCTGTGCCCCAGACGGTTCTTGCTATAAGCGGATGCTCAGAAAAATCGGCAAGCAATTTATCCACGGCAGCCTTAGCGGCAACGTCATCTCCGAGCGCGATATTTGACTTTATCAGGTCCGCCTGCGATTGTATCGCGTGTTCGGACTCAGGCCAGTTCTCTACCACGTGCTGATAAAGCGAGTTGGCCTTTTCGTACTTCTTTAAATCGCGATAGACCTGTCCTGTGTCCCAGACGGTTCTTGCT
>JBARPZ010000700.1:0-1859 GCA_049643445.1 Sedimentisphaerales bacterium | reverse complement strand
GGCTACGGCTTGGCCTACGCCAAGACGAGAATGCGAAATTCAAAATGAACTGTGGAGAACGGCACTACCTTTCAATGCCACCTAGCGCAAAACGGCAGAGACTTTTTTAGATGCTGATTGCGCAGCTAAGTAGAACTACTGATATTTCAGCCACGAAGTCTCAAAGGCACGAAGGGAATAGCGTTTAGCGTACAGCGGATAGCGTAAGAGCGGATAGGAAAGTAAGTAAAAGGTAAAAAGGGAAAAGTAAAAACTGAAGAGCCGCTTCGCGGGCTTGTTTTAACCCGGATTTCACTGATGAAGTTGTGCAAAGGAAATAAAATTTGTTAGAATATGCCATATATGAAGTTTAATCTATCGTAGATAAAGCGTTATCCGTAATAAATAAGGCTTAATATGTCGCAGATGAAGGGTGATTGGCCACAGATGAAGCGTTATCTGCCATAAATGAAGCGTGAGTTGTAGCATATGAAGGGTGATATGTCACAGATTAAACGAGTAAAAAGGCGGGTAAGTCGTTGATGTTAAGGCAGTTAGGCGAAAAATCACAAAAAAGGCAAAAAAACTTAAAGATTGAAAACCACGAAGATTTTGATATAATTGTGAGATTGAAAGGTTTGGTTGTGTAGCTATGCGTTTAATCCACCTCTGGTGGATTAATATGGGAAATGTCGATTGAAGACACTCACTGTATATACGGAGGTTGGGGAAAATGTTTGTGTCAAAGAAAATGTCGGCTATAACAGTTCTGTTAGTAGTTTTATTCTGCTTTTCAAGTCCTGTGTGGGGGGAGTTGGATTCTGTTCGGTGGGAAGACCTTCCTGAACATCTGGTGCGAGAATCTATCCCACTTTTAGAATTAAATGTCAACGACTGCCCCAAGGATATTGAAAATTTGGAACCATCGCGGGTCGTAGCGCAGATTATTGAGAACACATTTTATTTGTGGGAGGAATATGACATCCTGACAGAGGATGGCATTGAAACTTTATGTATTGTAATGAAAAAGCCTGATCCCGGACCTTTATCAAAAAAAGAGTCGCAAGTTCTGCTGACAGCATCTTCTTGTTGGACAGAGTCAAAACCCAGACCCGAAGATGCGATAATTCTTGATGCTAACGACCCACGTTTGAATCTTCGGCCTATTGAAGACTTATACTCTGATAAAGATGAACCCTTTCAGCCTGAAAATGTTATTGGTACCGACGACAGGACACGCATTACCGATACCACTTCTTACCCATGGAGAACGCATTGTTATCTTGAGCTGTATTTCCCTTCCGGAGGATACCGAGGAAGTGGGGGTCTTGTTAGCCCGTACTGCGTGCTTACCTGCGGGCATAATGTTTACGACCAGGACTATTATTCCTATGTTGATAGTGTTACTATTGCACCGGGACAGAAACAATATTATGAGGGTGGCCCGGTAACAAGACCCTATGGAACACGGGAAGGTGTAGAATTTCAAACCAATTCAAGTTATATCGGTGGAGGTGGCTTTGAACATGATTACGCTGCGGTGTTCTTCTGTACACCTTTCTCTGGTATTAGTACCTTTATGCCAGTCCAATACTCCTATTCTTCTCCATCGCAAGGCGATACTGTATGCGTTGCAGGATATCCCGCAGTGGTACAGGGAGAATCCTACAGCCAGGCGTTGTGGAATGGCTGTGGGCTCGTGCATTCTCTTACGACAAGCGAGATTCTTCGCTATACGGCCGATACCTCTGGGGGCCAGAGTGGCTCGCTGGTCCGTTGGATAAGATGGATAAACGATTCTGGCATCATTGCTGCCGTACATGCTTTCGGGAATTCAACTGCAAACGGCGGCCCTCGGACCAGACCTAACAACCAAATAC
>JBARPZ010000699.1:0-2011 GCA_049643445.1 Sedimentisphaerales bacterium | reverse complement strand
ATATCAGACTGATTCATTGTCGAAGCAGCCCACGCTATCGAGCGTCAAAAAAATAATGAAACAAAAATGGAAAAATAACATTTGACAAAGGTCGTTCCATATCAGGGTGGCGGCTTGCTTGGCGCCTCGAATATTCGTCGGAGTCGGCCCCACCGATCATGTCTATTCTCTTGTACATTTATTAATGAAAAATCAAGAAATTATTAGATAAACCCGAAATACATAGTATGAAGGGATTTGCATTTAATGCAAAAAAAGCTACCATTTTTCGGAAGGCATTTCCTGAGAATATGATATATAACCAGTTACAAAAAAAAGGGCTTTCTTCTTTATTTAATTTTTTGTTTATGTATGATTGATTAAGAAATCTTTGCCTGATTAACGAAGTGTTAAGTTATGAATGATGTAGAGATTAGACAAAACTTCCATAGGAAAATACTTAGACGGCAACATGCCCATAAAGACACGCTTGTGATTGATGAGCTTGGCTTGAATCATGGGAAATGTCGAGCAGATATTGCCGTGGTTAATGGTCGGTTTGTCGGTTATGAGATCAAAAGTAACAACGATTCGCTCCGCAGGCTTGGGGAACAAGTCAAATCATATAGTACTGTCTTTGATAGAGTTTCCGTAATTGTGGGTAACCGTTATATCGACTCTATTCAAGACTATATACCTGATTGGTGGGGGGTGATAGTATCTGCAAGAGGCCCAAGAGGTGCTGTCAATTTTGATTTAATCCGTAAGGCTCAGACAAATAAAAACATTGACCCGATATCTATAGCGAAATTGTTGTGGCGCAATGAAGCAGAAGAAATATTGATGCAAAAACAGATACCGTCCAAAATCCTCCGTCAGCCTCGCGCTATTCTTTACGAATGTCTGGTGGACATACTAAATACCTGTGAGTTGCGAAAGATCGTTAGAAAGTATTTAAAGAATCGTAGAAACTGGCGATGTCCTGCGTTACCTTCTCGATATGATGGTTTGTGCCAACCTGCCGCCACGTAGTGAGATTGCCGGGTTTCTCGTTTCTGCTTGCACATTCTTGGATATAGTTATCACCCCATGAGAATGCTGTGCCGAAGAAGTATTTAGAGCTAAGGACTTGCCTACTAAGTTCATGATATTGTTTTAAACCGTAATCTTTATAATTCTTTCCTTTTACAATATGCCACCCGTTATCAATAGTATATCTTATCGTCACTGTAGGCTTAACTAATCTCATATCTAACTCAAGAACTTTTGGGTGGGATATGGCATAGTCACCAAAAGTCGGAAGCCGAAGCCTCTCATTACTGAAATTGGCAATCAACAACTTATATAATCGCCATTCATAGCGCGGGACGTTTGTTATTCCTATTTTAATGCCCCCCATCGTCTCAGGAAAAGAAGTGCCTAAAATAGTGAAGGTTCGCCAGTCATTTAAATAAGGTAATTTGCTCACTATTCGCTGAATAATCTTTGAGAATCCATCAGTTGGAACAAAATTTGGCGCACCTAAATCCAGAATAATATCACAGTTTTCGGATTCAATCGATAATGTCGACAAAAGAGAATCAATTTCTTCTTTAACTGAACTCTTCGCAGCTTGTTGGATTTTCATTCTAATGCAAACACCAGATTTGTTCTGACTTAAAACATTTCTGACCTCTTGCTGATATGCCTTGTCTCTATCAAGTCCAGTCACAGGTATAGCGGAACACCTTACTTTTCGAAGATCATCAAACACATATTTAACCGGATGAATCCCCTTTGTCAATCGCTCAGAAGGACCAATAAGTTTTAAATCGACAAAACAAAAAGAGTCTCCCCAATTTTTATAGATTTTTTTCAACACAAAATCGGACAAGTGTTCATCTATTGTCTTTTTTGCTTTTTTCTCTTTGAAATCAAATCCGATCTCTGGAACCTCAATTAGTGGTGTAAACATACGCTTTTTCGTGTCTGACAATCGGCATACAGCTTGATATTCCCCCATTTTCCATCGTAGGCATGGTACATAGTGACG
>JBARPZ010000698.1:0-3048 GCA_049643445.1 Sedimentisphaerales bacterium | reverse complement strand
TTCTTACTGCTGCGAAGGCGGGCCTTATCGCCGTCGCTCAGGACACGCGCCATGTCGATACCCTTCGCCCAGCCGCCCGTGCTGCGCTGGTACAGCAGAACATTGTCGGCGATACGAATCGCCTCGTCGCTGGTGTAAAACTCGGGTTTCTGGGCGAGGCAGCGGCTCCAGGAGATGGGTGTGATAGGCTTTTTTACACCCTGTGCGCCGAACACCACTGCCGCCATAAACAAACACAGCAAAACCATCACCATCCAATGTATTGTCTTTTTCATACTTCTTCCTTTCCTGGACATGCCTTTTCCTTCCTGCATCTGTACCTGAAAACATATATCGTAGATACAATTGATAACAAAATCTTAGCAAAAAATAAAGCTTTTTTACTGAGCTAATGACAAATCAGGCACACGTAGACCGTCATCCTTTTTTAACTTGTCACAGCCGTGCTTTGCCGCTACAATACAGACATCCTTGAGCTCAATCTTAATGAAATTAGTGGTTAAACTATGTTAATTATATTACCCTACCGGACAAGTATTCGGCCATGGCGAACGCCATACGTAAATTACGCACTGATTCTTGCTAATGCGATTATTTTTTTGCTGGAACTGCATATAACTCCCCAAAGACATCTGGCACTTCGACCCTGGGTTGCGCACTTTATGCTTACTCCCAGTGAACTTCGTTTTTGGCAGCTTGTAAGTTACGCTTTTCTGCACGGTGGTTTTTGGCATGTTTTCGGTAATATGTTCTTTTTGTATGTGTTTGGAAATAATGTGAACGACAAGCTTGGCCACTTGGGGTATCTGGCCTTGTACCTGGCTGGTGCGGTGTTCAGCGGTATAGGTCATACAATCCTCCATTTATCTTCACCCATACCTACTCTGGGTGCCAGCGGAGCCGTTGCTGCCGTAACCGGGGCCTATCTGGCTTTGTTCCCCCAAACTTTGCTCACGGTTTTTTACTGGGTAATATTTTTCATTGGCACCATGGAAATTCCTGCCTTGTATTTTATCGGTTTTAAGTTGATTTTCTGGGACAATATGTACGAAAGACGCATTCCCAATGTTGCTTACGATGCGCACCTTTCCGGCTATGCCTTCGGTATCCTGGCTATATTAGTTTTGCTGGCCACCGGTTTGATTAAAAGCAGCACTTTCGACCTGTGGGTAATGATAAAACGATGGAACAGGCGGCGTCAATATCGCGATTCTGTTTCGAGCGGTTACGACCCGTATAGCGGCCGGACAATGACAAAACAAATAAGGATCAAGGAGGTTGAAAAAACGCCCGCCCAAAAGCAGCAGGCCGAAAAAATCACACAGCTTCGCAACGATATTACCGGCCGGATTTCTCAGCGAAACCTGCCGGACGCTGCTAAACTATATTTGGAAATTATGGACATCGATAGTGAGCAGATTCTCCCTCAACAGTATTTACTGGATATTGCCAATCAGCTTGCCAGCGACAACAAACCGGACCAGGCTGCCGCAGCGTACGAACAATTCTTAAAACACTACAGCAAATACGAATATGTCGAGCAGGTTGAGTTGATGCTTGGCATATTATATTCACGATATCTTCAAAAGCCCGACCTGGCGATAAAACACCTGCAAACTGCGGCCAAAAAACTCTCTGACACAGGCCAACTAAAGATGTGTCAGCAAGAGCTTACAAAATTACAAAAATAAAATAATCTCAAAAAGCCCCGCCACTTGTTCGCCGGGTTGTCTTTTTATATAGCCGTCTGTTCGTCGAGGTCATAACCGCAAAACCACAGCCAGTCAAGCCGCAACGGCAACTGCCGCATTAACGCCCGCTCGGACTTGATATTTTCGTAAAAGAGCAAGAACATAAGTTTGAGTACGACGGCCGGATCAACCGATTCATTTCCATTTTTCCCATAAGACTGCCCCACCTGCGAGCGAACAAAATCGAAATCTACAAGTTGCTTTATGCTTCGCAAAGGATGTTCTTTAGGTATGCGACGCTCTAATTATACGCCGTGATAAAACAGTTTAGGTTGACTTTTCTTAGGTTTGCTCATCATGATCCAAGGATTTTCCTATAGAGTTATTCACCACGGGCGACTTTAGCACATTTGACGTCTCTTTGTAAGGTGAAATGTTTGACACTTCAACGTATTTGGGCAACACGCCCTATAAGGCACCGAAGAATCTCAATTCTGTTTAGCCCCCGCAATTTATTGCGCGGGGTTGTCATTCCCGCGAAAGCTCCAACCTTCGCATATAATCAACCACCCATTGACAGCTTGGTGTTCCTGGTAAATTCAACTACCAAAGAAAAAGGGCTGCAAGCGTTATGCTCACAGCCCTTTACTTTTATTAAGCAATCAATTACTGAATAAGAGTTCCCTGTATGGGAACCCAGGATTTTCAACGGATCATTTTTTTGCCTCTAAATTCTTAAATTTTAGATTTACTGTTTCTTAATTTACAAGTCTTTTCTTGAGCCTTACTACTGCTAAAAAACCAACAACCAGGATAAAAACAGCGATGTAGAGCAAATCTAATAATAAGATAGGTCTGTAATTATTTGTGCATACGGCTCTGACCAATCTTACCGAGTGTGTCAGGGGAACAATTTCAGTTATAGGTCTGACATAGCTCGGCAAACTTGTGATTGGAAAGACCACACCCGAAAAGAAAAACATCGGGGAGATAAAACCAGTAAAATAGAAATTGAAGTGGTTGAAATTTTTAACAAAAGAAGTAATCAGCAATGACATCGCCGCAAACATGACTGCGGTAATAAAGCCCACAAATGGTGCAAGCAGGCTATAAGGCAAGTCAACAATCCTGAATGCCGACAGTACACACAAAACGGCGAAGGAGAAAAACAATCCCTTAGAGCCGGCCCATATCATTTCACCGACAATGAGGTTGTTGACAGTCATAGGTGCAGCGAGCATACCATCGTAGACCTTTTCATACTCCATGCGGAAAAAAGTGCCAAAAGAACATTCGAACGCGGAAGTGAACATTGCGGTCGTGACCAACAGGCCCGTACCGAGAAACTCGATATATT
>JBARPZ010000697.1:0-5779 GCA_049643445.1 Sedimentisphaerales bacterium | reverse complement strand
ATCCAAGGGAAATGTGCAAATTGGACTGAATGTTAGTAATTAGCGCACAAGTTACATTAACTGCTCTCTCTGCTCGATTGACCTGAAAAAATTGGGTTTGTTTGGGTTTGAATTGGCTTTGTTTTGGCATTTTATTGGCTTTAATTGGCTTTAATTGGCTTTGAATTGGCTTTGATTGGCTTTGAATTGGCTTTGTTTTCCTAATTGACCAAGTGTCCATTTGTACATATCCCCTTGTTAATACTTTATTTACGTTCAACTTGACTTTTCGGAATTTGGCTTTGTTTTGCATAAAAAGCTTATAATTTCGTACGTAATCTTTCGTACTTCGTAAGTCGTTTATTAACCAGGGATTACGCCCCATTAGAAACAAAAGGCATGTTTCTAACGGGGTAAACAGATTTTTTAGCCATAAAAATGCACAAAATGTACAAAAGCACGGAGAAGAAATAGACAGGATAACAGGATTAACAGAGATCATAGAGGTTTTTGGCCGGGTAAAAACGGTTCTTATTAGTCGTAAAGATGCGCAAAAAGGTGCTTTATTAGTCATTAATACACCAAAATGTTTCAAAACATGGCTTTTATGATGCAAAATAATGCATTTATCTCGTATTTAGTATCTCGTATTTAGTATATAGCCGGTCGAGGCCGAGACGGCCGGCATTGTTTATTGACCGCCTGCTCCGCCAAACGAACGGCGGACAAGTGGCGGTTTACGTTTGCCTGCCGGCAAACATATAGGTATATTAACAGAATTCCAAACAAAAGTAAACAAAAAATCGGCCAAAAATGAACTTTTTTTGGTCGCCCAAGCGAAGGCTGGAATCCGTAAGAAATATAATTGCTTGTAACGAAGCAAAATGGCAATATCAAAAAGGAATGTTTTGACAAAACACCTTTTCTATTGAATTATATTAGCAATATATTACTCACATGATTAGAAGTAGTAAGTATAGGATAAATCGTGAGCATTGCAAAACGTATCATAGAAGCATATGACAAAATGAATATTGGGGACGCGGAAGCTGCCCTTATTCCTGCTAGTATTGCTGTTGATGCAACCGCACAGAAAGAATATCCCGACCTAAATACAGGTGAAGCATATAAGCAGTTTTTACACAAAAACCTTGAATTGATTACGAGGGTAGCTTTCGGTGGAAATAAGGCTATAACAAATAGTTTCCGAATTAATTACAAACACCCAAAAATAAAGGCAGACAAAGATGGTCTTTGTTCAATTGAGCAGGTCTGGTATCACGTAGTTCGTTGCGGCTTACTACACGGTGGCTGCCTTCCTTCAAGCTTAAAGTTTATATGGAAAACCATGATCAAGGTTGATGATGATTTATTAGTGCTACCAGCTACTTTAGTGTATGGCCTAATGTTTGCAGTTATCGCATCGCCAGTAAATATTAATGAGACAGCTCCTCATAATTGGGGTATCACTTGTGGTGAAAACCGTGCCCTGCTTAATGATCTCTGGGGCAAAAAGGACAGGCTACTGAAACTCTTTGATCCGGAAAAGAAGACTTAATAACTCGAAAAATATATACCTTATACAATTCAGGGCATAAGCGATTGGTTAGCTGATGATTCTTGCTGCCATATTGATTGCCTCCTGCTCCATAGGAGCCGCGGGATAGCCAATTGTAATGCACTGATGCAAATACTCCTGTAGGAACGGTAAGAATCCTCCAAGCTTCTCATATTGAGATGTGTGAACCAACTCGTGTACAATCAACCGTCTATACCCCCAAAAATCTGAGCGGATGAAAATACCATAACGTAAAGTAAGGCCAGCTGTTTGTGATGTAATAAGCTGAGTAGCTCGAACTGCGTCTTTTAGTGAAGACTCCTCTGGCACAGGAATTGTCGCGATGTTCATCAGACGAATCCTTTCAGGTTGGGAGACTCCTAATGTGCGTGCATCAGCCATCTGAGACTCAGTAAGTGGGACACCATTTCGAAGGATATTGCCTTCTTGCTCTTCAGCCCAGGCAGCAGCAAGTGGTAACAAAAACTTGAACTGTTCTTGTGTAATCATCGTCATGAACGCTCTTTGGCTAGCTATACGCTTTATCCCGATGCCTTCTATCGGTTTTGATTTTATCCTACCATTGTTATAAATATATTTCAAATAGTTGACTGGCCATAGTTTTTCACGTTTTTCCTCGTTTTTCAAGATTCTACTTTTTTCTTCAATAATCCCATTAAAGAACATACATCAATTTTGATGGTATTATGTGCCAATTTTATGGCTTTGACAAAATCAACTAAAATCTCATGTGTTGCTTGTGCTCTTAATTTATGAATTTCATTATTTGTTTGTGCAGCAAGCCAAGACCACTCTTGATGATCTGACACTAAGCGATTGTTTAAATTAAAAGTTTCTGAGAAGCTTTGAAACACAGCATATGATTTTACAAAAAGATTGCGTATATCATTATCAGGAATGCGACCTATCAGAGAGGTATTAGACTTGTAAGTAGAAAAGTAATCCTGAGTTATTGGATAAAATTTAAGGAATGGTTCACCTTCAGTTAATTTTTCTATATCTTCCCCTATTGCATTACTATATATACTCCATAAAGTGTCAATCTCAACAAGAGCTGATCGATAGAAACTCTGTAAGGAAGTTTCGAGACTTTGTTGTTCTTTTTGTAGATCCATTTTATGAGCAGATTTAACACCGTGCATTGTAGCTATATACGTTGCTACTCCACCAACAATTGCTCCAAGTAACGCAGAGAAAAAATTTATTGCTGAATCATTGGATAAAGTAAGGAAATTTACACTATTAGGATCCATGATTTGTCCCCTTTCATATATTTAGTCGGACATACAGGACATACTAGGGTCAGCCACCCACTTTTTCTGCCCTACATTTTATTATCTTTATAAGGTCCCACTGAATCTTGCTTTTCTGCTCAACCTTTTTAATTTAATGATTCCGCGTGTGCAAACAAGTACTTGAGTCACGAGCAAACTCGGGAATCCACATGTTTTTTAAAAAACAAAATCAACATTTTCATAGTAAGACAAACTGATTTTGTTAAATTTACAACTTTTAGTCACTTAGACATTTTTATGATTGCTCCAATAACTTCAGAAACTCTATTAGAATTAAGGATTTTTTGTAAAATCGCCTCGAGTTCCTCATGTGATTTAATCTCATTTTTGACGTCTTGTATTCCAATTTCTGTTGCTATTTCTGAGTTTATATTCATTAGTACAGGATATGCTGTTATATCGTGAGAAAATGATAGTACTTTGAAACTATAATTTTCTAAGAAGTTCCCTCTTAGGGAGAAACTAAAAGCAAAGGGATTAGCTATACCTTCTCGCCTAGCGTAAATCTGATGTAACTCATCGACTACTGCATAAACTAAATCACCAGTTAATTTTGGCAAGAGTTTTGCCTGTTGTTCAAATATAGACTTTGGTGCTTCAAAATCAGATTCTTTAAATGATTCTGGCCATAAATTTTTCATAATTAAACCTCTTCATTTAGTGAGAAAAATATTGGTAGATGATCGCTCAAACAGGGCCTATGATTTTCATCAACCAGTGAGATTTCTCCAGCTTTGGAAATAATTTCTAGAGACTTAGAGTTGAATTGGTCAATTAATCCTGGACGAATAATAACTTGATCAAATATATTCCAAAAATAAACCAAATGGCCGGATTTTCTATAATAATATGTTCCAGGTTTATTATCATTATCACCAAATAAATTCCACATCGGATTATAAAACATTGAATATTCTCTTCCCTTTACAATCCTTCTCATTTGTTTGGATGTTAAAGAACATGGAATAGAGTGTATAGCTGAAGCCGAAGCCATTCCACTCTCAAAAGGATTCATATTGAAATCACCCATTATTATTGTATTGTAATTTTTACATTGTTTCTCAGCCATTTCGACTTCTTGTTTAAATATCTGGCTTTCCACCATTTGATCATTATCTGTTGAGAACAATTTACTAGGCAAGTGGACAAAAACAACTAACAGTTTTTTCCAACCTGGAACGAATATTTCTTTGATTGTATAATATTCAGTTTCTGCTCCATGTTTAAAATATTTAGGCGTTAGTTTTGATAAAATAGTAATTCTTCGACAACCGATTTGAGGTATTAGATGATAATTCATTTTATCTTTTGAAAGTGCGCTTAATAAGTCATCCGTTTGTCCATCCAATTCTGCTATGGAAATAATATCAGCTTTTTTATCTTTTATTATTTCCATTAATTCTTGTATTAATGGCTTTCTACCTATATTCCAAAATATGAATTTCAAAATACTCATTTCCCTAAAAAAGAGGATGAATTTTTCTTATAATTAAACTTAAAAACATAATTTTTCTTCAAACTTTATAGCCGTTTCTGGCTGGTTAAATGTTGATAGTAAAAGAGATAATTTCATATTTAATATCTCATATTTCAAATTGGCACGTAAATAACTGGATTCCTGCCCCCCCAATAAAGCGGGTAGAGGGTGGCCGCCATAGCCAGTACAAACGAATAATAAAAGCCAGGCAGAGAAATAAGTGTTCAGGGCAATAGCAGTAATTTTGAGAAGATAAGTAAGAGACTTCATTATAAATCTCCAAAAGGCCGCAAATCCCTTCAAACAGTTTAATATCTCATGTTTAGTAGATAGTCTTTAGTATATAGTATTTAGCCGGTTGAGGCCGGCAAAGTCGGCGTTTTTTATAAGAATACGGCCCAGAGAGAAAGTAAACATTCGATTTTCGATACTCGCCGGTCATTTTTCGTATCTCTTACTTCTCTACACGGTTTCCGTGTCACGCTTATATGGGGATAGGATACACAAAAGAAGGGAAAAAGCAAGGAAATTTTGAATTTAGAATTTATTTAAATAAGGCATCTGGATCCCTGGGATTAGAGGATTTGAACAGGTGAACAGTTGATCAGTAGAGCGGGACTGGGGGTGACTCGGGAAAAGGGAAAAAGACGTCTGGATCCCTGCCTACTGCATGCAGGGATTCGGGAAAAGGGAGAAAAATCCCCCTACCGCAGGGGTAGGGGCTATATATAACGGTGACCCCGGCATATAAATGATTAATGATGAATGATAAATGATTATTGTTGTTGATGTGTGAGATGTTCTTAGTTATTGAAATAGGGATGAAGTGTTGGTATTATAGGGATTGAATTGTACAAGAGTGCTTCAAGAAGAGTATCAAAGTGTGCAGGAGCAACCTTTGTGAAGACAAATGTGAAATATCAGCTTAATTGAACATAGTATAAGGAAGCAGAACCGTGTCAGAATTAACAAGGCGTCAATTTGTCAAACGTATAACTGCTGTGGGTGCTGCGTGTACGATTGGTTTTCCCAGTTTCCTTAGAGGCCGGGGACTTAACGAAAAGCTCCAGGTTGGATTTGTTGCTACAGAAGGAAGGGCCAAAGCTCACACCAAGGCTTCACACGAAGCAGGGCTTCAATGCATTGCCTTTGCCGAGGTTGATCGTACTCGGTGGGGCGGTGTTCTCCAAAAAGAAGGCTGGGAAGGTGCAACCGGCTATACAGATTGGCGCAAATTATTTGAAAATCACGCTAAGGAACTGGATGTCATCTTCGTTGCCGCGCCGGATCACTCTCATTTTGCGCCAAGCATGACAGCTGTTTCCATGGGTATTCATTGTTATACAGAGAAGCCTTTGACCTGGTCTGTCCGTGAAGCACAATTGCTGACTGCAGCCTATGCCAAAAATCCGAAGGTTGTAACTCAGATGGGAAACCAGGGTCATGCTG
>JBARPZ010000696.1:0-5344 GCA_049643445.1 Sedimentisphaerales bacterium | reverse complement strand
TACTCCTTACTCCTTTTTTTCCATTTTTCATCTTGATTTTTGATATTTCTATGCTATTCTCTCCCCCTAATGGCTTGACTGACAACTGAGGATTTCGCTTAAAAACGCCGCCTAAATACCGTAAACTGGCAACCGGCAGCTGGAAACTGTCGTTTATCTACTGGAAACCGGCAACCGGAAACTTAATCTGAAATCTGAGATCTGAAATCTGAAATTATGCTTTTTTTTCTATCAACATTTAACGCCCCAGGACCGGCTATAAGGTAAGAATAAAAAGGTAGGGTGCGATTTTTAGCACCGCTGCCAACCGGCGACTGGAAAATCAGCAAGTTTTAGTAGTATCGAGCCAGGAACTTTACGGAGTTTACTAATGCGTATCGAAAACAAAAAGACAGCACTAATTATAACTCTGGCTGTGAGTGCCCTTGTAATTGGCCTAATGCCTTGGTTGAATAAAAAACTTGTGCTACATGATATACTGTCGAATGATGAGGGATTATGGGCGTATTTCTGGTTACATGGGATTAACTTTTGCGAATGGGGCTGGTTCTTAGTACTTTTTTTTGCTATCGCCGCCTTAGTGGGAATGCGACATTGGAAACCAAGTACCCTGTTATTGAAAGGAATTGTTATATTATTTTCTTTAAGTGCAATAGCTTTGGCGTCAATATGGTTAGTAGTATTAATAGTTATGTCACGATTTAATTGGTAGATAATCGTTCTTTTCACGTAACAAATATTTTGTAAAGAAATACAATTTAAGGCAATAGCGAATGCAGGATAAAGAACGTAAAAGTCCGGTAAGTCGCCTTGAGATTGCTTTCTTGGTCGTTTTTCTGACAGTAGCAGCCATAGCTCTCTATTGTTTTGGGGTTAAATGGTTATTACGTCATAATTGGAATTTTCCCTGGCGAATAATTCCTTATCGTCTGTCGGCTGCTATTGTTTTGTGTTTGGATGTGACATGGATAATAGGAATGAAAAAATGGTGGCGACGTAAAGATACTTATATGAAGGTAATCCTCACTCTGTTGGTGTTCATTCTGTCAGCCATTGTTTTGACCGATCTGCTTGTTATATACGCCGGTGATAAGATATGGTGAGGTAAGCTTCTGTATTAAGCCGGGTGGCCGAATCTGGCAACTGGAAACCGGCAACCGGAAACTTAATCTGAAATCTGAGATCTGAAATCTGAAATTATGCTTTTTTTTCTATCAACATTTGACCAGACAGGAACGGCTATATACTAAAGACTATCGGCTAAATATGAAATACGAGATTTTGATGGTATATGGCTTATGCCAATTTGTGGGCGATTTGTTCTTCGAGAATGTCTTTGACGGTAAAAGGAATAATGCTTTTGCCGGTCTTTTTGAAAAAGGCCTGTATCTCGTTTATCGCATCGGATGAGTAATCGAATGAGACGAAAAATCCTTTTGTGCGGTCTTCACGCATCATCACGGCCTCAAAGGAATCTATATCCGGCCTGCCGACTTTGTCTTTCTGCTTTACCTGAATGGGATACCAGAGGTCCATAAAGTCCAGTTCACCCTCTTGCTTCTTCGGTGTGGCAGAGACAGGATATATACGACCATCGATACCCATATCGCCGACCTGCACCTTATTTGGAATACCACCCAGCGCGATAACCGCCCAGTTCTCAAATTCAAACGGCGGGATTTCTCTAAGCTGCTTTTCGGTCCACGGCAGGTCACGAACGATAAAGCCGCGCCCGATCCGCCAGAGTTTCTCATCCTCTTTCATCTTGCAGACATCGCGCAGACGCTTTGCCATTACCCGGCAGGCGGTTGGTGACATATCAATACCTATCCACTGCCTATCGAGATTTTCAGCCGCCACTAAAGCTGTCCCACATCCGCAAAAAGCATCGAGAACAATATCATTTGGATTACTGGAAGCTTTAATAATGCGATCAAGCAGAGCAAGTGGTTTTTGTGTGGGATATCCCAATCTTTCACGAGCAGATGGGCTTAGTGCTTCTATGTCATCCCATAGTGACTGGATGGCCACACCTTTGCCAGTATCAAGGTATTGCTTTCTTTGAGGTACATTACCAGGTTTTGTCTGAACAACCATTCCCTCATCTATAAGCTTTTGCATTGTCTCTTGGGAGTAACGCCAGTACTTAGTAACACCCATGCACTCATATCGGGGATTTCCTTTGGCACCACCGCCCGGGCCAATCATGCTTATCAGGCGATATCTTCTTCCGTCAGTGTCTGTGTACTTATAGAACGTTCTTATGTAGTTTTCTGAGTAATCCTTGAAGAGTTGATTAAATGTGTTTTTCTTGCTTTTCGTGTAAAAGAAGATGCTGTCGGTGTTGGGACTCCACATTTTGCTTCCTTGTCCAAAGTTGCCCTTCACTGTACTTGCACGCTTCCATATAATTTCGTTTCGAAATTGATTTTCCTCGAAGATCTGGTCGAGCATGATTTTTACGTAGTGTGAGGCATGCCAGTCGCAGTGGTAATAGAACGAGCCTGTTTTCTTTAGAACGCGGTGCAACTCGACACATCGCGGCCGCATAAATTCGATATAGGCCTGTGTTGATGCGTGCCGGTCTTTGAAGGCGCGTTTTTCCTTTGTCTCACCCCAGAAAACCTCATAGTTGCGGTTGGAGTTAAAAGGCGGATCTATATAAATCAGGTCAACGCACTCATCGGGAAACTTTTTGAGCTGGTCGAGATTATCCCCGCAATAAATGACACGCGTATCGACAAGGACAGATGGTTTACTTACACGTTTTGCTTTCTTGGAACCGGATGCATATTTCTTTCCCATAATCAGTAAGTATAAGCCCTATTTAATAATTTGCAAGTGAGACACCTGTAAATTATTGATTATACGTTTTTTGAATTACTGTTGACGAAATAAACTATATGTTAATTTGCAAGAGTTCCTTAATTGCATCAGCCGGGCAGGGTGTGCAGCTTGTTTGCAGACGCGGAATAATTCAATGAAAAAAGTCTGTGTTTGGCGTTTTATACAGTCTGTATAAGCATCGTTGGCCAGGCAACGCATAACAAAGCGAAGATAATTATACTTATTCCGATTCGAACAATGGTATCAAAATATTTCTTCATTATGTTTTCTGTCTAACTATGGATATATGGTTTCCGTATTGCAAAAAAACTATCGGCCAAACAACGTAGTGCTATAGCCAGAAAAGCCGCAAGAAAAAGATGTGATATGAAGATTAATCTCTATTCAGGCTTACTATCTGGATAGACTTCAGGCATAGCGTGTTCTTGCAAATCTTCTGTAAAATTAAAACTCATTTGTATTTCTACACCATGAACATTATTTTCGTTGTAGCTATCGAGGTCTGTTTTAAGTTGTATGCAATCGCCTTTTATATATCCTCTTCGCTGTTGCAATGATAATTTCATATGGTCCGGTGGAGCTGTTTCAATGTCCGACCACAAAACTCCTTGGTTTTGCCGAACAGCATGCTTTTTACGAACCCTACGATCTTGTGGGTCTGTGTAATATTCATTTCGCGCAGCCCGTGCAAGTTCATGGGCACATTGTTTGATCATGTTGGTTGGCGATGATTCAAATAATTGTTTCCGTACTGCCCATGCTGCAACTTCATTCAAATCAAATTCAACTTCTTTAGTTTCATCAATATACTTGTTAATAATGTCTTGCATGTGTTCGGTTTTTGTTTTGTTCTTTACTACAAACATTTTAAAGACTCCTTTTAATTTGTATTAATCGTGATGCTTCGACCCCACCCATCGGTCAGAGTTGAGCTTGTGACTATCTCCCTTATTTTTATAAGCAATTCCCGGTTTGTAGAATATCCGATTTCTCCTCTGTGTTGAAGTTGGCCAACAATAATTCCAGGATGAATTTTGATTGTATGTGCAAATTGGATGATGTGTTTTTTTGAAAACAAAGGGCTTACTCGCAAGATAAATGAATTTAGTTTATATGATGGTACAAGTTGGTCAGAGGCCTTATTGTCTGCTTTACGTTCGGCTTCTTCTTTGGCTATTGTTGGTATTTGTCTATCTCCAAACAAATCATCATCGATTGATGAATCTTCGTAAACGACATGATAAAATTCATGCAAAAGAGTAAACCAAAATGCGTCAATTCTATTATATCGAAGAGAAACTGCGATTACTGGTGATGTGTCGTTCAGCCAGATTGTTGCCCCATCGATTTTGCTGCTGGGCAAAGGTTCTACGACAAGAAATCTAATTCCAAACGCAGCAAGAGTTTTTGGTATATGTCTTGCCTCTTCGGGAAAAGCCGCTAATTCTCGTAATTTGGAGGCTGCGATGTTTAGATTAGCTTTTTTAAAAGGTGAAACCTGAATAGCTTTGGCTAATTGTCTTGCTCTAAAACACCAAGCCTTTTGACTTGCAGATAAAGATTGTGTCCCCGTTGATTTACGAGTAATTACGTTGATTTGTGGTTCTTCATTTAAAGAGCTAATCTCAAAAAATCGACACAAAGCTTTTTCCTGTTCTTCTGCTGATGTTGAGCGTGGTATCCATCCTCGCCTCTCCATCTCTTTAATCGGAGCGTAATCATATAAACGTGCACGTTGTTCTATTTTTTCGGGATTTGTTTTAGCTAATGACAACCTGTATTTAGACTCAAGCAGCATCCATTTTTCAGGCTCAGTTCCAAATGCTGCCCCAAGAGAGACTGCCATTTCCGGCGTAATAGACCTTTTGCCTTTGATGATAGCATTGATAGTTTGCAGCGGCCGTTCGATAATTCTTGCTAAATCGCTCTGTATCCAATTGCGTTCTTTAAGTTGTTTTCTTATTTCTTCGCCAGGTGTCTGCACCAATTCTTACTCCAATATTATGTTTTAATTTCTAATATATTAATATTATCGATGACTTTCTTAGAAATGCAAGACATTTTTCACATTTTCAGTGAAAAACTGAAAATATTCTTACACGGTTCTGGTAAAAACATAAAAACCTTGTTTTTTGAGGAGTATCTGCGTTTTTTAGACTAACCGACAATTTTATGGCATATTAAATTGCTTTCGAAAAGGGGTCAGGGGGGAATTTAGAATTGGTGACCCAAAAAAGCACTTTTTTTTATTTTTTTGTTTACTTTTGTTTGGAAGTCTGTTAATATACTTATATGTTTGCCAGAAGGCAAACGTAAACCGCCATAGGAATGGCAGGTATTTAGAATGTAAAATTGAGCAATCAAAAGTCTTTAGTCTGTAGTCAAAAAACAATGCCGACCGTCCCAGCCTCAACCGGCTATATACTAAATACGAGATACTAAATACTAATTATTGCGGAGAACCGCACGAGTAGCCCAGCAGGGCACGTTTTCAGGC
>JBARPZ010000695.1:0-4424 GCA_049643445.1 Sedimentisphaerales bacterium | reverse complement strand
AATACAAACCCAATACAAACCCAATACAAACCCAATACAAACCCAATACAAACCCAATACAAACCCAATACAAACCCAATACAAACCCAATACAAACCCAATACAAACCCAATACAAACCCAATTTCAAAGGCAAAAAAATGCTGCTGCGTTTAACAATTAACCCCCGGCGTGTTTCGTTGTGTCACTACGCCGACGAAAGCGGTAAAAAGCTTGTATGTTTAAGATAGATTTGATATTGTACGGGTGAAGATGCTCTTCAGCGTAGTTGAGCTAAGATAAATGAAAAATCCGATATATTCATATCTTCAAGTACCTTGCATAAGGAAAAAGAACATGCATACAAGAAAGTTGATGATTGTTATTTCGATTCTGACGACAGGTTTTTTCGGGTGTGAAACGGAACCGATAACAGAGATAACAAAGATGGATCCGATAACAGAGATAAAAAAGATGGCACCGATAGAATCGGTGACACAGATGGCCCCGGCCGGGCGGTCTCGAGGCGAGAGTGGCGCTGTGTTTAGCTCCAATGGGGTGCTTCCACAAGAGGCTCTTCGGGGGTCCAACTACCGGCTTGAAAAACGTGTTCCTGTGGAGGAATATCAATACGTGTTCACGGTCAGGTCGGACTTCGGCGAGATCACGGCGCAGGGGCGGGACATGCTCGGCCTGCGTCTGCGTGAGCTGAAAACGATTGAAACCGCCAGGAAGTTAAGCAAGTATCCACTTGTTGTCGAAGGCATCCTCAGTCCGCTACGGAGTATGGAGAAAGGACTGGATCTCATCATCAATGAGCCATTCGAATCGATCGAGCGTGTCCCCGAAGGTCTTGACCTCATGATGGATCAGTATAGGGATCCTGCAGACCGTCGGGCGGGTTCTCCCACCCGCCGGAAGCTGGCCGTCGAACTCGATTGTGACCCTGAGACTCGCAATCCCGTGCTGAAGAAACTGCTCGACGAACTGACGCTCTACGTGGCTGGTGGAAGCCTTCTTACTTCAGGCGCTATGTCTTACATCCCAGTCCCGGGCCTGAGCGTTCTTTCCATGACAGCGCAGATGAAGGAACTAATCGTCAACAGCCCGCCGAGCGCGATCAACGGCAAAATCGACAGTGAGCTTGAGGCCGTCGGTGTCGAAAGTTCTATCCGATTTCAATTCCGCTACTCGACCGCATTTACAACCGTGCAGCGTCTACAACTCATGGACCAGTTCAGGGCACTGGCCGGTGTGCAGAATCGGGCGGCCCTCATCGAGGTTGCGGCGAAGGCACACACCGAAGCCGAGGCCCTCAGCTCCATCCATAAGGGTAAGATGCTGGCTGACATTCAAAAACGACAGCCAATCCGGCGACTGGAGTTTGTCGGATTGTTTCCACAGGCAGTGCTCAACAATGGAACACATGTATTGATATGTCCTTACGATTACGTCACAAGCAGTCGGGAGGTGGACAACTATGTGGATTCATATCGAGCGTCCAATCCGAATGTCACTACGGTTCTTGTAACCGCCGGCCGGTTATCACCAGCCGTGTACAAAAAAGTGGAGTCGGCTCGCATCAGGATCGTCGAAGAAGGAACATTTACTGGTGATGAGGCGGAAGGAGCAAAAAAAGGATATATCTGATAAGCTTTGTTGCAAGAGACTCTTATAGACAACGAAAAGAATGGTTAAACGTAGACAGATGATGAGATGTTTGAAGCTGTTTGGTATCGGATTGGTGTCGGTGCTGGTCTGTTTGGGGACGGCCGGCTGCGGCCAGCCGCAGCGGGCAGCGCAAGAGCCGGAGATGATGACCGTTCACACATATCAGATCGACGGACTGACGGTTCGAACGGGGGACCTGATCTGCACGAACACCACCGAACAAGAGTCCTTATTCGACGGGCTTTTCTACCAGATTTTCGGGACACTGATACCCGGCGACGTGGACCATATCGCAGTGTATGTCGGGCCGGGCGGCCGTTGCGTCGAGGCCGGGGCCAGGTATCGCGTGATCACGTTCAATATTAAAGGCAACACATGGGACTCCTCAAAGATGATAGAAGAGCGCGGCTCTATTCTGGATAATCTCTACGGGGTAGCCTATCCGCTGGCAGGCCTTTCGTTATCCGGTGAAGAGGAGGCCGGGATACGAAAAAGAGTAGCGGTGTACTGCATCAGGCAGGCCGAAGCTAAGAAACCCTACAATGCCATGTTCATAGACTCAAAGACAGAAAATGCCTTCTATTGCAGCCAACTTGCTTATAAAGCTTATCTTAAGGAAGGGATAGATTTGAATACGGGCAAAGGCCTGCCGCATCTCCCGGGCATGGAAAGCATCGTCTTTCCCCAGGAAATATGGAGCGGATGCAAGCATGAGAGGGCCTCAACTCAGGCAAATGGAGCATAAAATGAAAAGAATAACATTTCTGCTGCTTTTGGCTTGTTCGATATTTACAGGCGGTGTTACCGGAAAACAAAAGCAAAATGTACATTTCCCAATAAAAATCGGCCTGCTTGCCGACACACAGCTTACCTCTCATAACGGCTTTTCCAATTATAATGTAAGAAGCAAATCTGCCGACCGAATGGTTGACGTCGCTATTCGCCCTCCTGCATTGGAATGTTTCCTCGCTGAAGAAATGTTAGGTATAGCTCTTAAGAAATTGACGCAGGATGCTGAAGGCGAGAAAGCCGGGGTTGACGTAATTCTATATCTCGGGGACGGTATGAACAGCGGCGGAACGGATGAAATGGAGACGTTCTTTTCTGTCCTCGAAAAACACAGAGACGTAACGGGAATTCCAATATTCGTTCTCATAGGAAATCATGATTATTTAGGTTGTGGAAACATCGTAACTCCCGGGACACGGTTTGCGCTTTTAAATCGCGATGGCCGGCCAAGTAATCCGGCACTCTCAAAATATCAAGTCCTTAAGAAGATAAGCCAGTTCAATCGTGCCAGTAACAATTTGCCCACGAATAAGAAATTTCAGTACATTGACAATTATGACACTGTTGAACAAAATAAGGAATTAGATCATAAGACGGGCTTATATTTAAGCGGGCTCCTTTCCTATTCGGAGGAAGGCAAAAACAGTGTAGAAGTATTTTTGTTGGATACTTCAGACTACAAGGATGCTCCCGACTGGTCAAGCCTGGCCAAATGGGGTTTTTATGGAGCAATCGGGTCGTTATCGTTCAAAGATGAACCTGGTGTGTTGTCACAAACCAGCTACTTTAAAAATATTGCCAGGTCCTCGTCGCCGGATTTCAGGTTTTTGGCTTCTCATTATCCCAAGGACCATCTTGACAGAATCACTTTTTCCAAGCCCGGTGACGTTCCCTTAGACGTAACGAATGTGGCCTGGGAGGTTACCGAGGGTGCTTTCAGCTTTGCCACATTCTCGAAGTCACTTAACCAAAACCTTGAGGCTATGCTTTCACAGAAAAAAAGGAATTATTGGTTGTCCGGCCATACTCACGCACCCGCTATGCCCCGACCTTCCAAAATAGTTGTCGGAGGACTATTAATATTGGGTGAAAAATATTTTAATGGAATTAATACAGGCTCAACAACAGATTACAGAGCACATGTAGCTGTTGTCGAAAGCTATGAGCGACAAAAGAATAATCGTATAGATAAATTTGTCGGGTATCGCGAGATTCCTCTTTTTGACTACAGAGAAGACCTCCTGGCAGCGATACTTAAAGCGATTGGAGAATACGGGCGCGAACACTATAGCGATCCGAATTTTCAAAAAGTCGTCGAACCGATGGATGAGTGGATCAAGGAGGAAAAGTCCGTAGATTTAATAGATTCGAGTATTAAGACTCTCACACTACAGCCAGGAAACTTGTTAGACAAGGGATTTTCGGCTCTCGGCGTAAAGAACAAAGGTGCCATGGGGCCGGAGGAAAGATACCGGATCGATATGGGGGCTGCGATACTCGGGCTCAATAAGAAATATCGGGAGGACGGCTGGGAAGATAAGCAAACTGAGGCTTCCACCAGACACTTGAGGAATTTCGTAAAGCTCTTTGTTGACCGTACCGGAAACAATCGTGATGATATTATTTCATGCCTGGGTTTCCTGGCGGGAGCTTACGAATGCGGAAAGCTTCCCAGGGATTGTGACTTTAACCCGAGTTACCTAAAAAAACTATGTAACAACCCAAAGTAACGGCCAGGAAGTATCGCGGCCAGTATCCGGTTTTAAATTTCCCGGCCCACTTTGGCCTACGGGATGTCAGTTTCAGCTTCAATGCCGATGGTATGTCGGACAGGTTTAAATTCCGATTGAATAGCCTCGGCCAAAGGTTTGCGCGCCTTTTCCGTCAGGGCGGCGGTCATTTCAATGTCCGCCTTACCTTCCTGGCCGTGGAACAAAGTCTTAATCTGTCTTGTTTCGTAGCCCTGCTTTTTAGCGACGGCCTCAT
>JBARPZ010000694.1:0-8660 GCA_049643445.1 Sedimentisphaerales bacterium | reverse complement strand
CTGTGCAAGCAGCTCATTTCAGATTCCCAATTTCAGCTTTCAAATTCACAGTGCGCGATACTTACACGAGGCTATAAGGCAGGGAAAGACTTAAGAGGTGAGTCTGGCGGTTATGGGGATGAGCCGGCGGTCCTTGCTGAGAGCTGCCCCGGGGTTCAAGTAGTTGTGAATCCCGACCGTATTGCAGGCGCGGCTGATGCTATCAGCAGATTCGGCGCAAAGGTGCTCATTATGGATGATGGGTTTCAACATCGCCGATTGGGCAGAGAGCTTGATATCGTGACGATTGATGGCACAGTACCTTTCGGTTACGGTAAGCTTCTTCCTGCGGGGCTGCTGCGAGAACCTGTCACCGCATTGAAGCGGGCTGATGCCGGTGTTATTACGAGGTGTGACCAGGTTGATGAGGCTGAGCTGACCCAACTTGAAGACAAACTCCGACAGATCAATCCGGAAATGGTCATCGCAAGGTCGGTGCACGCTCCTGTTTGTGCAAAATCTATAGACAACAGAGAAATCAACCTTGGGGCACTGAAAGGCAAAAAAATATTTGCCTTCTGCGGGATAGGCAATCCGGATGCGTTCTTAAATACGGTTGGTGAGCTTGGAGCAGAACTTGCCGGTTCGAAAGTCTTCGATGACCATTACCATTATACGAACGAGTGCTTGGCTGATATTTACGAACAGGCCACGCTTCTTAATGCAGAATTGATACTGACAACGCAGAAAGACTGGATTTCTTTTTCGCCATCGGCGATGCCAAATGCGAGCAAGGATGTAAATTTTGCGTATCTGGCAATCGAACTTCGTTTTATTAGTGGGGAGGATAAAATAACACAGTTGATTAAAAACGCACTGGCGGGTAGAATCTAAAAACAGAGAACATCACATACGCCTGCAGTTACAAAAAGGCGGTAGTAAAGATAAGATGGTCCCATAATATAGATGCGTGAAGAACTGTTAAAGACGGTAACGAACCTTGGTTCGCCGAATATTTTACTTGTCGGCGACTTTATGCTCGACGTTTATACTTACGGCGATGCGCTAAGAATAAGCCCGGAGGCGCCGGTGCCGGTACTAAAAGTAACTGAGACTGAATACCGGTGCGGAGGGGCAGGCTCAGTAGCTGCCGACCTTGTGGACCTGGGAGCAGTACCTTTCTGTTTGGGTGTCATTGGAAAAGACCAGAATGGCCAAAAGATAAAGGATGAACTAACAAAACTTGGCGTTGATATGAGCGGATTACTTACGGTAACGGACCGCCCTACCATCAGCAAACAAAGACTTATAGGTCTGGCACAGCATCGTCATAGACAACAGTTGATGAGGGTTGATGAAGAATCTACGGAGCCGTTGGCGGATGGACTCAATGAGGAGATATTTCAGGTCTACAAAGACAGGTTAACCAAGGTTGATGTTGTTTGCCTGCAGGATTACAATAAGGGCTTACTCAGCTCGTCGCTTTGCCAACAAATGGTAGAGTATGCAACGAAAGCAAAGAAAAAAGTCCTCGTTGATCCGTGCCTGGCCAGCGATTATTCAAAATACGCCGGCGCCACTCTTATTACTCCGAACCGCCAGGAGGCTTCAACAGCGGTTGGTTTCGAGATAAATACTACAGAGGATGCCCGTAGAGCAGCAGAGAAGCTGCTGCGTGATTTTCAACTCGAGTCTGTGGTAATTACTCTTGATAAGGAAGGTGCGTATCTTAGAACAGACGAGTTGAGCGAATTAGTACCGGCCCGGCCTCGCAGCGTATATGATGTTACGGGTGCCGGCGACATGGTTCTGGCAACGCTTGCGATAGCATTGGCCGCTGATTGTGATTATAAAACGGCCGTCCAGCTCTGCAACATCACTGCCGGCATTGAGGTAGAAAAATTTGGAGCAGCGACAGTTTCTATTGAGGAAATTATTAACGAAATCGTAAGTCAAAATAGGGGCAAAGGCGGTAAGGTCCGTTCGATAGATTCCTTAGTGGACGAACTTAGCTGGCATCACAGGCAAAAGACTACTATTGTTTTTACCAATGGCTGTTTTGATGTAGTACATAGAGGACACACCGAGTTTCTGAAATTCTGTAAGTCACAAGGTGACATAGTCGTTGTCGGGCTAAACAGTGATAGTTCCGTAAAGGCCATTAAAGGGCCCGACCGTCCGATTAACAACCAGTATGACAGGGCCGCTGTCTTAGCTGCATTGGAAACGGTCGATTACATTACAGTCTTCGATGAGCCGGAACCCCTCAGCTTAATCAAACAAATAAAGCCTGATATATTAGTAAAAGGTCAGGATTGGGCTCAAAAAGGTGTCATCGGTCAGGAGTTTGTTGAATCTTATGGCGGCAGGGTTGTTCTCGCGCCGCTTGTTGAAGGCAAAAGCTCCACTACAACAATCGAAAAAATGAAGGCATTGAAGAATTCACATATTGCAAAACGACGCCAAACAGGGGCCTCGGAAAGAAAATCCTGATGAACGAAAGTATAAGAAAGCAGATTATTGAGGTGATAGAAACGCACCAAAGGATGATTGTCGAACTTCGTGAAAGCGGCATTGAAATACTCGCAGCAGCTGCAGAGGCTATAATAACGTCATTTAATCAGGATGGCAGAGTATATCTTTGTGGCAACGGAGGTTCAGCGGCAGATGCTCAACACGTAGCCAGCGAGCTTGTCGGCAGATTTGAACGGCAACGCAGAGGACTGCCGGCTCTCGCCTTGACAACTGATACATCTGTGATAACATCGATTGCTAATGACTTCGGATATGAAAATGTATTTGCCAAGCAGGTCGAAGCGCTGGTTAAGGAAGGTGATATATTCTGGGCCATTTCAACCAGCGGGACTTCGACAAACATTGTCGTGGCAGCTCAATTAGCTAAAGAAAAGGGAGCTTGCGTTCTGGCTTTCACCGGCAAGACTAATACTAAGCTGGAACAGATTGCTGATATTTGTTTTTGTGCAGAGGGTTCTACTGCACGTAGTCAGGAGATTCACCAGCTTGGTTTTCATATTATTTGTAAGCTTGTAGAACAGAGTATTTGCTAATAGTTAATTAAAGAAAAATAATATGTCCAACAAAGCGATATTTTTAGACCGTGATGGCACCCTAATTGAAGACCCGGGCTATCTCAATCATCCCGAACAGGTAAAATTGCTGGAAGGTGTCGCTGAGGCACTTATCGAGCTTCGAGCTATGGGATATATGCTAATTGTTGTCACTAATCAGTCGGCTGTTGCGCGCGGGATTGTCAGTGAAAAAGGTCTTGGTGAAATTCATAACCGCTTAATGCAACTGTTGACCGAAAGGGGAGCTTATTTAGACCAGATTTATTACTGTCCTTACCATCCCGATGGAGTTATCCCAAAATACCGTAAAGAAAGTGACTGGCGAAAGCCGAATCCGGGAATGTTGCTGGCCGCAAGCGACGAAATGGATATCGACCTTAGCCAGTCCTGGAAAATCGGCGATAGCAGCCGTGACATTGAGGCTGGTTTACGAGCCGGCTGCAAAACTATATTAGTAACCCGCTATTCACGGTACAAATCCACATATGGTAAACCAGCCGAGCCGAAACCAGACTATAAGAGTGTAAATATGAAGGAGGCGGTAAATATCATTAAACAATATCACCGCTCGTCCAACGGTGTGAAAGTCCGAACCCAGCCGGCCACAGAACCTGAACTCCAATCAGCTACAGAGACCGAACTCCAACCAGCCACAGAGCCTGAAACACAACTGGCTCCAGAACTCGAACCGCAACCGGTCCCAGAATCCGAACTTCAACCGGCCCCGGAATCCGAAACAAAGTCAAACAAAAAGTCCAAAACCAAACTTGCTACAAAGCTCAAAACAAAGTTGGCTAAAAAGACCAAAGCCAAACCAACCGAGAAGCCCAAAGCCAAGCCGACTGCGAAGCCTAAAGACAAACCGGCACCGGAAACAACCGAACAACCAAATCAAAAACAACCAAATCAAAAGCAGGACAATCATATTGAGCAAGACGACTCCCCTGAGGAGACCAGGCAACTGCTCAACAACATTCTTGGGCAATTAAAAGGTATGCAACGGTCCAATATGTTCGACGAATTTTCCATAATAAGACTGATGGCCGGGGTTGTCCAAATTGTTGTATTGTTTTGCCTGCTGATGACCATATGGCTTCTGATGAGACCCGCCAGACAAGACAATTCGGTCTTAATTTCACTCGGATTTGCTATGGTTCTACAGATGATGTCATTAACCTTTTACATTATGCAGAGACGAAAATAGTGACTCCTGATGTGTGAAGCATATCTCGTGATGCCAGATAAGAGATGCGAAATGCAAGAGACGGGAAACGAGATTTTAGCCTGGCTTCCTTCACCTTTAGGTGATGCTGTTCTTTGTACACCGGCCCTGCGGTCCATACGTCAACATTTCAAATCTTCCAAAATCACGTTTTATGCCAGGCCTGTAGTTCGTGGAGTTTTATCACCGTGCAGCTTTAACGACAGATGGCTGGAGCAGCGTACGAACAATCCGTTTGCAATTGTAAAAATGCTTAAGGCCCATAAATTCACACATGCAATTCTTTTCAAGAATTCTTTTGCTTCCGCCCTGGCGATTTTTCTTGCAGGGATAAAGTCACGGTTTGGCTATGCTCGCGATGGACGAGGGCTTCTGCTCACTGACAAACTTGATCCGCCCAAATTACCCGATGGCAAATTCAAGCCCATACCTATGATTGACTATTACCTTGCAATTTCGTCCCGGCTCGGTGCAGATACAGCGAATAAAGATCTCGAATTGTCCGTCGACCAGCAAGACCAGGAAAGCGTAAAAGCTAAATTACCGGAAGTTGCCAAATCCAAAGGGCCGGTCATCATTATCGTCCCGGGTGCAGCAGCCGGTCTTAGTAAGTGCTGGCTCAGTGAAAGATTCGCCCAAACAGCGGATTGGCTTATTACAAACTATAACGCAACGGTTGTTATATCTGTTGCACCCACATCTGTCGAAGAGCAGATTGCAAAAGAGATTTGCGATTCAAGCAGATTATCATTACGGGCGCAGCAAAACAATCTCAAAGACAGACTTATCAACCTGGCAGCCCGTCCTATAAGTCTTGGCGAATTAAAAGCGATTTTTGCCGGCGCCGACCTGGTAATAACAAATGATACGGGGCCACGGCACATAGCCATAGCTTTGCAGCGTAAGATTATCAGCCTGCTTGGACCGAATAATCCCGACTGGACAGACTTCGGCTATGAAAATGAAATTCGAATAATTGGTGATGCTTGCTGCGCACCCTGCGACAAGCCAATCTGCAAAATGTCCGAGCATCTGTGCATGCAGTCAATCACGGTAGAGATGGTTTGTGAGACTGCGAAAAAATTACTCGAAAATATCACCTGAAACAGCGACAGCTATGCGCGAGCAGAAATTTATAAATATTTCTAAATCGTCCTTCATCGACTCTGACTATAAAGGGGCATTTAGTGAATTAGGCTTAACTTCAATTGACGCCGTTTTCTCTTTTAATGCCGGCAGAAATTTAGCTAAAAACAATCTTGCGAAGTATCGTACGCGCCTTGAGTTTGAAATAAACTCGCCTGCGGTAACAGTCTTTTTGAAACGCTATGATAAACCGCCGGTTTTAGCGCAGCTCAGAAGCTGGCTCGCAGCTCACTGCCGGGTAAGTTGTGCCGCCTTTAGTGTTAAATCGGCAAATGAACTGGCAGCAGCGGGAATAAATACTCCGAAAACTCTTTTCTATGGCGAGCAATGGCGGGCTTTCTTTGAGAAAAGAAGTTTCATAATCACCGAAAAAATCCCAAACGCTGAATCCTTAGAACGAAAATTACCCGATTGTTTCGACGGCCGAGCTATAGTTGAAAAAATGAAACTTCGAAGAAACTTCATCACTCAATTAGCTTCGTTTATAAGAAAATTTCACGAGACAGATTACCGCCATCGAGACCTTTACCTTTCACATATATTCTATATTGACAGCGGCGATTTTTATTTGATAGACCTGGCGCGGGCCTTTAAGCCAATCGTCCGTCGCCGACGATTTCGGATAAAAGATATTGCACAGTTGTATTATTCGGCTCCAGCCAGGTATTTTTCGAGAACCGACCGGCTGCGTTTTTACTTTAGCTATATCGGCCGGGAAGACAAGCTGACCGGGAAAGATAAAACATTTATTCGCAGATTAATCAATAAGGCAATGCGGATGGCAAGACACGACGAAAAGCACGGAAGAGAAGTCCCGTTTGAAAGCTGACGGATTTCAGCTATAATTTGGCAATGAAGAAGAAAATCGCAATCATAATAGAACGTGCAAATATAGCCCTGGGGGGAGCGGAACGCTCGGTTTTTGAGCTGGCAGCCGCACTCAAGGCACATGGCCTTGAAGTAGACATACTTGCGGCAAAAGGCCAAACGAATGCCAGAAGCATTCGCATTTTGTGCCAGGACAGTCACGGCAAGCGTGTTCGTTTCTATACCTTTGCAAAGGCATTAAAAAGACATCTATCGGAAAATCACTATCATCTAATTCATAGTGTTTTACCTTTTGACTTCGCCGATGTTTATCAGCCTCGTGGCGGCACATATATTGAATCGGTTTTGCGTAATGCCGTCAGTTATCAAAACAAACTTCTTGAATCTTATAAAAGAATGACAGCTTTAGCCAACTTTCGCCGAACGACGCTCCTTCGTGCCGAGCGAAAACTGTGCAGAGAATCGAACGGGCCCGTAATCGCCGCGATTTCGCAATATGCAGCTGAGCAGTTCAAACAGCACTATGGCGTTTCTAATGGGCGGATTGTGGTTATACCCAACGGTGTAAAAATAAATAAGCGAATCAGCACGGTAGAAGCCGTCAAACTCCGCACCCAAATAATGGCCCAACTCGGCCTTAAAGAAGCCGATAAACCGGTCTTTTTTCTTTTCGTGGCGAACAATTTCAGATTAAAGGGTTTGGCTGTTCTGCTAAAAGCAATGTCTGTCTACAGTGAAGCGGCACTCCATAAAACCGGCCGGCAGGCTTATTTAATTGTCGCAGGCAACGGTAAAACGTACAAGTACCGTCAGCTCGCAAAAAAACTTAATCCATCTATGGCGGACAGAAGAATCGTTTTCCTGGGACCAATCAGGCACATTCAAAACGCCTTGTCTATAATCGATGTCGCCGTCCTGCCTACTTTCTATGATCCGTGTTCGCGATACATACTCGAGGCGTTGGCGGCTGACAAGCCGGTAATAACTACTAAATTCAATGGCGCTTGCGAACAGTTTATTGATAATCGGCACGGCAAGGTGATCGATACTCCCGAAGACACTTCGGCCCTGGCCGAAGCCATAGGCTATTTCACGGATACAAACAATATCCAGAATGTATCGGATGCGATTGTTGCAGATAATCTTAAAGAACAAATTTCCATCAACCGTGTCGCCAAGCAGCTAATATCTGTTTACGAATCTATATTACAAAGGAAAGACCAAACATAATGTACGCGATATTAGCACTTGCTGTTATGCCGGCATATTTGCTCGGCTCGATACCTTTTGGAGTTATTATTGCCAAAGCCAAAGGTAAAGACCTTCGCAGTATCGGCTCAGGCAATATCGGCGCAACAAATGTTGCACGTGCTCTGGGTAGAAGATGGGCCTATTTTTGTTTCGTGCTCGATGTGCTTAAAGGCCTGGGCCCAATGTTGGTCGTCAGAGCCCTTATAGAAGTTCCCAATCCAACTCCCATCTTGCTCACTTTATGGCTTTTAGTAGGTTGTGCGTCTATTTGTGGCCATATCTTCCCCATATACCTGAAATTCAAAGGCGGCAAGGGCGTTGCAACCAGCCTCGGAGTAGCACTTGGCCTCTGGCCTTATTTTACAATTTGCGCCTCTTTTGTTTTTGTAATCTGGATCCTCGTCGTTCTGGTATCTCGGTATGTTTCCCTGGCTTCGATTACCGCATCCATTGCTTTTCCCCTCATATTGGTTTTGGCGATAGTGCTGGCACCCGGTTGGGATTTTGTTAATTTGTGGCCATTACTTATTGCGGCAACTGCAATACCGCTGATGGTTATTATTCGGCATAGAGAAAATATAAAAAGGCTAATTGCACGAACAGAAAGCAGAATCTTCAGCAAATAACCTTGGATTCGCCCGGTCTTTTATGTTTTGGATAACTCTGCCCAGAGAAAGTGCGGACTATAATAGTTATTCTGTTGCTGCTCGAACATATCTCAGTTCAGCATACGCACTTTATCATCCTCTATCAGCTTGCCGGTTGTCTTATCCCATTTGCGTGTTCGATAGCCCAGCCGGTGCTCTCCATGGCAATTCGTGCAGATAGCTTCTTTTGCGTCAGGTTTGGCCATGACACTTTTATGTACTGCGATATCAATCTTCTCCTTAGGATGACAGCCCATGCAGAATGGTCTAATCTTCTCCGCAGGATACATAATATCAGGCGGCGTAATGTTATCTTCGTCACCGCAATGGGCGTCGGAGGCTCCGTGGCACTTCTCGCAGTTGATGTTGGCCCGTGCGTGCGTTACGGCCAAGACCTCGTCGTCGTAGTTTATATGGCAGACGTGGCAACGGCTGTTGTCCGCCATCGGTCCCGTTTGCTCCTGCTCAAGCAATAGCGGTGGTTCTTCAAGTAATAGA
>JBARPZ010000693.1:0-10417 GCA_049643445.1 Sedimentisphaerales bacterium | reverse complement strand
TGTAGATGCAACGACATCGGGGTCGTCAGGATTGGTGCCGGTAATTGTGATGTTTTTGCCTATGACCTCAATACCTGTACCGGCGTATGTGCCGCTGTGAAGGAGAACCACGTCACCTTCTCTGGCGTCATCTATAGCATTTTGAATTCCTAAGTAAGTATATTGACCGTCGGTAGACACGTCCAGAACTCGCTTGACAACCGGCTCGAACTCAACACGGACGTACCTGCTGCCGTACATGGTAACACTGTTGGTCAGGCCGAAGAATGTATCATCATTGGTACCCGTCCAGCTGAGGACCCGGTAGTTGGGGTCTGGTATCGCCCTTAGCTGAACCGATGTGCCCGGCCTAATGTAAGCAAATGCGGGTGATTCGTTCGGGCCAACAACAGTGTTGACGTCGTAGTCGTTAATGTCAGAATAGTCATAATACGTATATTCGAGGCGGCCATGACCAGTGACATATATAACCAGGCTGTACTGGATAGGCGGACCGGTAAAGAACGGATAGTGGTAGCCCATGTCGGCGTAGCCAACATCCATGTAATTCATGATACTTGTTGTTATGCTGCCCAAATTGTACGTACTCTGGAGATCTTGCAGAATGTATTGCTCACCTGCATTCACGCAGGGACTGGTTTGTGGCTGGCCGGATTGGGTCTGGCTCAGGTAAAATGGGCCGAGGCCGCCGGATATCCACAGCGGGTCTTCGCTTATGTTGGTGGCTTCGCCAAAATCGCCTTCCTCGATGCACGAGTATGTTACCCCGCCCTCAAACCCGTAAAGGTCGTCGCCGGCATAAAAGCCACTACCCCAATAACCATACAAATAGTCGCCCGGTATACTATAATAATAGCCGCCGTTGAGTCCTATTATACAGTGACTAATGTCCGGGCTTGAGTCACGAGCGGCAATTCCGCCGATGGGGATGGGTTGCCCGAAGTTATCCTCCTCAAGGGCAAGGCCATAATTGTATGCAATGGTGGAGAGCCTGATGATAGCATCTGAGTTATATAGGTACATTGCGCCGCCAATATTGCCTGAATAGTTGAACGTAATTACGCAGTTGATAATCTCGGGAACGGAGCCGGTTTGAGCGTAAATCCCGCCACCGAAACCACCTGCGATGTTTCCGCTAATTTCAGTATTGACGATTATAGGCGAGCCGTTTGTTATATAGATTGCACCGCCATCGCCGCCAGCGGTATTATCGACTATCATGCAATTCCTTATTGATGGTGAAGCGCCATCGATTAGCATGGCGCCGCCGTAGGCAGCAAAGCCGTTCGTAATGGTAAGACCGGACACGATATAGTTCGGATCTTCACCACTATCGAATATGAAGGCTCGGCCTAATCCGCCACAGTTAATAATGGTGTTCGCCACGACATCGGCATCGGTCGGGTCAGTGCTGCGGACAGTTATCAGTCTGACATCATTCGGATCCAAACCAGCTCGCAGATTGACGTTATAGTTACCCAGGCCAGTGTAGAGGCCTTTAGTGAGTTCCACCGTATAGTTATTACCCGCTGCGTTAACGGCAGATTGTATCGTCGGGAAGGGGCTTCGAGAATCGAGAACCATGTTCTCATCGTACAGATTGATGATATTGTAGCCAATCATCCCGAATTCGACTGCGACGAATACGTTATTACTATCCATGGTTACGATATTGGTCAGTCCTTCGGACAAATCGTCATCAGTCCCGAACCAAGATCTGACTTCGTAGTTCGGGTCGGGCTTTGCATTGAGGACTACATCGGTGCCGGCGTAGTAGCTGTAAACACCGAAAATACCGAAATTTGGATCGTAAAGATTCGGATCGTAATCAATCCAGGGAGTGTTCGGTTCGAGCGTACCATTCAGGCCATAGCCTCTGTTAACTACGTATAGATACAAATTGTACAGAGGAGCCTGCTCGAATTCAATGGTGACGTATTTATCTTCGGTCATAGAGACGGTGTTGTAGCGGCTGGTAGATGTATCGTCATTAGTGCCCGTCCATTTCTTTACTTTGTAGCCAATATCGGGATATGCAGTGAGGCTTACTACATTGCTGCCGAAACCTTCGTACACTACTGCGCTATTTGGCTCAACATAACCGAGTGCAAGATTCGGGTCAACGACCTGGCCGTTAGCATCAACCACACTAACAGTCAAATGGTACTCGGTAAGCCCCTGACTGTAGTGATAACCCATATCGACGACGTTGACGTCATTGACACTATCGGTTCTGGTGGTATATGTATCCATGCCGATATCAGGATCGTTGGCATCAGCGCTTCCAGCATCGATGCAGGGGCTGTCGACCAGCTGGCCGGTAGCGGTGTGGCTGAGATAGTAACCGGCGACGAAGAGCGGGTCTTCGGAAATGTTGTAGCTGGCGGCGTTGGGGTCCCAGCTATTGGTGTCTGAATTCCAATCCCACCCGTCAAGTATACAGCCGTCCTCAACATAAATCATAGGCCCAACTCGGCTAACCACATAAATGGCTTCCATAATTGCGTCAAAAAGCTCGCTGGGATCAAAAGCTTGAAGCATCACGCCGCCTGTTCCTGAAGCCAAACCGTCGAGATATGATTCTACCATTGGGTCACCGACACCGAATCCGGTCACGATCGGGATTATTCTTACTGGTGCCGGTCCTGTCGTTGCTGCTGTCACGATATCGTTTATCGTATAACCGGTAAACGGTTCAGGGTCGTGCGGTGGGGCATCGGCAATAAGAATAATTACCCTGCTTACCTCAGGCCCCGGCCTCCAGGGTCCGGGCCCGGTAGAGGTCGGGTTTGCGCCGTACAGGTTGCCGGCCAAACTTGTTGCAAGAGAGTCATGGTCGATACAATGCATTAATCCTGCATAGACCGATTCTCGCCAATCGCCACCCGCACCTAAGGGCGCGTTTAACAAGTTGATGCCAGCCACTATTGCAGAGGTATCGTTGGTAAATTCCACAATAGTTTGATACGGATAATCAGTGGATAAGCCATAATTCGGATCGTTGAAATCTTGATAGTCTGCAACGGCAATCCTGTAATCGGGCATTGTAGCCGCTATGAAATTGACAAGTTGCGTCGCCGAAGCTTTAGCGGCATCGATTTGCCCCCACATACTGCCGGTTGTGTCCATAAGGATAACAAGGTCGAGGGCTGCTGGCTCAGCGTCATTGGGCTCAACAGGCGCCGGTTCGATGTCACTGTGGGAAATAGTAAGTGAGGCGGATTCGGCCCCTGTGGTTAAAGCGACCTGGGAGCCTTCGTGACTGCTTTGGTTGCCCCAGATGATGGAGTTGATAACTTCCACGTTGCTTTCATAGGAGGCGTATAAGCCTCCACCATAAGCCGACAGTCCTCTTACTGAGTTATCGGCAATTGTACAATTGGAGATAATTGGCTCTGCGAACCAGTTCGCAGATATGGCGCCACCATCGCGGCCGGCGCTGTTGTTCGTCAGAAGGCAGTTATGCAGAATAGGATCAAAGTAAGTGTCCTGGTCGCTGCCGCCGAAGTAGACGGCACCGCCGGAAGCACTTGCCCGGTTCCCAGTAAAGACGCTATCAATAATATCGACAATTGAGGACAGACAATAATAACCGCCACCGGCGCCAAATATAACAGGAATCTGGGCTGCAAGATTCGGGTCGATTGGTACGGGGTATGGTCCGACGAAGGCCTGGTTTCCAGTGATGATAGAACTTGTAATCGTTCCAGTGGCCTCTACAGAGTACAGGCCTGCTCCATGGTAGGCCGTATTGTTACTGAAGCTGCAGTCGATAATCGTCGGGCTGGCGTTAGACCAGTACATTCCGCCGCCAATGCAGGCCTGGCTGTTGTCAATGTTACAGTTTGTGAATTTCGGTTCACAATTTTCTTCAAAAGCGATTGTGCCGCCGTAGCTTACCATGATATCGTCGGGTACGGCAACGACAGAAGTATCTGCTGAATTGTTATTGAAGGAGCAGTTTGTGAATTCGGGATTGCTCCAGTAGGCGGCATAGACCGCGCCGCCAAAGTTTTCGATATTCAGGGGCCTGTCCGGTCTTGCGCCCCAGGTTCCACCTACGCCGCTAACGCCGCCGTATGTGTTGTTGTTTGTAAACGTGCAGTCTAAGAACTTTGGCGAGCTCTCGTTTTCGCAGTATATGGCACCACCATAGCCGCTGTATTTCCAGTAATCCTTGAAGTAACCATAATCGTCGTAGAGGTAAGTCCTGAGAGTACCGTCAATGTTGTAGTCGCCGTATTGCCAGCCATCCCACCAGTACCAGTTAGGATAGCTGAATGGGCCGGTTTCGTAGGTTTCAGACCATTGCCAGTTACCGCCCCTTCCGCCGCGGGTACCAACGACACCGTCACCACCGGGGCCGCCATTTCCACCCATGGCGTAGCAGTTTGTGAATGAGCATTGTTCAAATGTGGGACTGCTTCTGGTTCCACAGTAAATGGCGCCGCCGTAACCCCAACCTGCCCAGCCGCCATCGAATCCATAAACATGGTCGGGATCAGTACCATTATCACCGGGGCCTCCATCACCACCGGTAACCGAGCAGTTTATAAAATCACAGTTCTGGATGGTTGGCGAGCTGTTGTAGTACATTGCAATTGCGCCGCCCTGGACGCTGCCGCCATTTTGGCCGTCGTCAGCTATGCCTCCAAAGTTTCCTCCGTTACCACCCCAAATCCTGCAGCGATCGAAGACACAGTTGCGGATGGTAGGTGAGGAATTATAGAGATACATTCTGCCAAATCGAATCGTGACGCCATCAATTATCGTTCCGGAACCGGCGTTATCAATGTCAAAGAAATAACCCTCGAGAACGGTGGCCGCAACGCAGGCGGGGTCATCCGGATTGGTGCTGGTAAGCGTAATAGTCTTATTAACAATCGAAATCTGCGCATAAGCAGTATCGTAAGTACCTGAAGGAATAATCACAACATCACCGTCATTTGCTGCATCGATAGCATGCTGAATCGTTGTGTAGTTGGGGTCACTGCCGACAACTATTGTTCTTGGCTGGTCGAACCGGACCGTTACGTCTTTGTCGGACCACATCACAACAGTCGTGTTGCCTTTTGAGGCGTCGTTGTCGGTTCCGGACCAGATTGTGCGGTAGCCCGGATTGGGAACGGTGATTAATGCTATGGGTGTGCCGGCATAGTAGGTTTCGGCAAATGTAGTGCGAACAGCATTCGGGTCGGATGAGGGAACTACCTTAAATGCACCGTGGCCGTCTGTTGCACTGACCATTAAAGTGTACTGCTGGAGCGTACAGGGATCATAGTAGTGATAGCCGATGTCAACCTGGTTCATATCTGTAACGCCGTTGGGGTCGGTGGTATAGGTATCCAGGCCGAGAGCATTAGCATCATCGCTGCCGTTATCAACAGCGGGACTTGCGCCTTGGTCAAGATAGTAGTCACCAAACAGCCCCGTAACGAACATTGGATTGCCGGCAAAATTATTGCTGTCGAGGAAAGTACCGGCAGAGATATACGTCTGTCCTACACACGGATCATAAATTCCATAATCACCATCAGGATTGTTGTGGAATAATGAATGTCCCACGATTGCGTTGCCGACATCCTCTTCGCCTATTGCCTGGCTTGTGCAGTTGTCGAAGATACAGTCGATAACTGTTGGATCGGAACTCCAGTCACAGAATATCGCGCCACCAAATGTGCCGGCCGAATTTCCGCTGAAGGTGCTGTTTTCGATTCTCGGTGTCGCAAAGAAGTTAGCGGAAATCGCACCGCCCTCGAGAGTAGCGGAGTTGCCGGTTATGAGGCAGTTTCTGACCAGATGTGCCATGTAACCGCCATAGAAATTAATAGCACCGCCGGCGCCGTTAACACCCTCGGCGACGTTGTCGCTGAGGGTACTGTCCTGGATTGTAGTATGTGTATTTATACAGGCCAGGCCGCCGCCAATGTCGATACAGAGGTTCTGATTGATGGGCTCGATGACACCGAAGTAACTGAGCGGAATGGTGACGGTGTCAATGCCACTGCAACCTGTGGCCCTGTTGCGACTTATATTTGACCCGGTTACGGTGATGTTTCCGTCCATTAGATACAGTCCGCCGCCGTTTTTGGCAGTATTATCTATGAAATGACAGTCATTAAGTGTACCCACAAAGTCCATGAGACGTAAAGCACCGCCCAATCCATCCAAGCCCTGGCTGGCCTGGTTCCCGACGAAGCTGCAGGATGCGAAGTTGAATGCCAATGTTGTTGTTATGTTGGGGTCGTTTGAATCCTGATAAGAACCGTCTATTGCACCGCCGTTGCTGCCGGATATATTTCCACCGAATGAAGAGTAAACAATGTTGGCATTACTTTCCACATCAATTGCGCCACCATCATAGTATGTAGAATTGCCGTGGAATTCGCAATACCGGATGTTTACAGCATTACAATCTGGGCCGATATAGACGGCTCCGCCTCCCGCATCTATTGCCGGGAAGCCCGGACCATTGGGGTCATAATATGCATAACCGTACAAATAGCCGTACGGAGAATAACCGTACGGAGAATAGGTGTACGGAGAATAGATGTACGGAGAATAGATGTACGGAGAATAGATGTAGGGGTAATAGCTGTACGGAGAATAGCCGTACGTATAACCATAGTAGCTAATTCGATTAGTCGACTCATTATCCTTAAACAGACAGTCGTTAAAGTCTACAATACAATCGGATTTCACAAGGACGGCCCCACCGAGGTTCTCTGTAAAATCGCAGTTCGTAAGAGTCACAGTATTGTTCGGCTCAGCATACAAAGCACCGCCGAAGGTATTTACGAAAATTTCCTCCCGGAACACTCGGTGTGTGTAGTAGGTGTAGATGGAATAATCGTAGTCCATATAGGCTTCGCGGGCCTTGTTTTCGATAAATGTGCAGTTGGTAAAGTTTGGATCTGTGTTGTCCGCAAAGTAAGCTGCACCGCCTGCTATAGCACCAAAGGGAATAGGATAGCCTGCATACCCGGCCAGTTCAGCTGAGATAAGCGGATTTTCATAATAGTAGATACTGCTTAAACCACCATCTCCCGGCAGACCTGTAGTAGCTGCATTGTTGCTGAAAATACAATTCGTTATAATGGGTGTACTTTCGCCGTCACAGTAGATACCGCCACCGATACCGTCACCAATGGCGGTTCCGCCGTAACCTCCCGCACCTTCCTCTCCACCGTCGGGACCGCCACCATCTCCCCCTGTTCCACCACAGCCGCCTCTGGCTGTGTTATCTTTTATGGTGCAGTTTCTGAGGATGGGTCTGCTTCCGCTGCGACACGCGAAGGCGCCGCCGTAGCCTCTTCCAATGCCGGTACCACCATGGCCGCCCCACTGCCCGCTGTTGGAAGTTAGAACGTTCGTTAGATCAGAGGGGTGGATGAAACTGAATTCTCCGTAAAGACCCTGCGAACCGTCGCCACCCCAGGCGCCCGTGACCACACAGTCTGTAATCACGCAGTTCAGGAAGGTCGGAGAACTTCTGTTTTCACAGAGAATTCCGCCGCCATAACTGTCGCCGACTGCGTCTGAGCCGCGTTGGCCCCGCGGCGGCGGTGGGTCGCCAGGCATTGGCTCATACGGTACAGGTGTAATCATATAGGTGCCGGCGGCTCCGAGCGGGCCGGTCATGAAACCGTTCCGAATAGTGAGTCCAAACACCAAGGTATTTGCATCTTCGCCGCTTTGGAAGTGGAAGGCGCGGCGCGGGATATATCTTGTGCCGGCAGCGTCAATGATTGTGTTGGCAATGGTCTCCGGGTCATCCGGGTCAGTGGACATAAGGGTGATTTGCTTGCCCTGGAAGTCGATACCGTCCGGGCTGCTTACATAGTGAATGCCCTGAGCAACGATAATATTGTCCCCCGCCGGGTGTGCCGCTGCTATTGCTTCCTCAATCGTGGCCTTTTCGGATGGGACAAAGAAGTTGGTGACAATATCCTGCTCAAACTCTACGATGACGGCTTCATTGCTGAGCATTGTTACCGTATTGGTGTTGATATTCCATGATGGATCATTATCAGTGCCGGTCCAGCTTAAGACACGATAACCCGGATCGGGTATTGCCGTAAGGACAAACACACGGCCTTTATAGTCTTTATAGACATAAACATTGTTGCTGGGGTCGTGTAATGGATTGTTGGCATCGATGAAGTTGGCATCGGCAACAACTATGCCCGGACCTATTGCTTTTACAACTAAATCATGTTTTACACCTTTTTGCGGATAGTGATAGCCCATATCCACCCTGTCTTCGTCATCTTCGATGTCGGTTCGAGTGGTATACATATCCATGCCGAGGTCAATTGCATCGCCGCTTCCGGCGTCGACGCAATTGCTGTCGACCAATTGACCGGCATCGATTTGACTGAGGTAGTAATCGCCTAAAGAGCCTGTTGTAAAGTTCGGGTCGTCGGCAATGTTATTAGTATCAGGGTCCCAGGTTCCGTTCGGGTCCATGGGATTATTCGGCTCATTGGGCTCCCACCCGTAGAGCATACAGCCATCCTCAACATAAATGGGTATGCCCATAAACCTTCCTATGTCGAGAGAGCCATTCCTAACGGAAAAGAGATAACGCCCATCGACCAAACTGTTCCGGCTGCTGTAGATTAGACCCGTAGAGCCGCTATCGAGGAAATATCCGGGGATACCCGATCCCTGGAACTCGTAGAAGGTCCCCTGATTGCCTGTTCCATTGGAGAAACCGGCATGGGCCGAGAACCCGCCGAAACCGTTAAATCCGCCGCTGGCGTCGCCTGTTTCCCAATTAACAGTCTCGTAGTTGAACTCGATGTCGAAGTCACCCGGGGCACGATCGGAACGTTCAATCAGGACCAGTTGGAACGTGTTGAGCTTATCAATGTTTGCGAAGAAGTAACCAACGTTAATCCAGTTAACAGCGAAGGCATTGTGACCGTCGACGGTACCGGTTCCATAGGTTACCGGGTTACCCAAAGTAGTATCCACATCCGCAAAGAACGGTGCCATAATCGATGTGCCGACATTTCCGGTTAAACCAAACGGTGTGAAGGACCATAAGGATGAATCAAACGTTACATTGCCATTGTTGTTGACAAAAAGGGTGGAATACGTAGTACCGAAGTAATTGATAGTAAATCCAATATTAGCAAAAGCGCTTGGGAAATCGTCGATCTGTCCCATTGAATAGATTTCAAATCCGGGACGGATGACAGGCAACCCGTCTGCATTAATCAGATCTACAACCTCTTCAGTCTGAAGACCAATGTCACTGTCTGTTATTTTGACCTTTGAGGTTAGTAAGGGAGACGGCTCGTCACCACTGCATACGGCAATCTGGAAGCCCTTCGAACCTGTGTTGCCCCAAATTATAGAATCTATAACTGTCGTATTGCTGTCATAAGAACCAGACAGGCCTCCGCCGTAGGAAACTACGTATGTGAGTGTGTTATAAGCTATCGTGCAGTTCGCGACAGACAGTTCATTCTGCCAGTTGTTAGAAATACCAGCCCCGTCTCTTCCGGCCGAATTGTGAGTTATCAGACAGTTCGTGAGTTTGGTTGTGTCATACTGTCCACCGGCAAAGTATAGAGCACCACCCGAAGTGCTGGCTGTATTATGGCTGATATCAGAATCTCGAATTAACGTCGGGCCTACAAATGAGTACATACCTCCACCCTGAGCAGCACCGGACCTGTCCTCACGTGCGATAACGATGGAGTTTCCGTCATTCGGGCCGCCACCGGGAATCGGCGGGAGGTTCGGGTCAATCGGATTGGGCAGATAGTAATCGAAATATATAACAACGCGTACAGCTTCATTATATTTGATTGAACAGTTAATAATTTCCGTATCCGGCGAATGTGTGCAATACAGGGCTGCACCGCGAACAGCCGAATTATAGCTGATATTGTTGCAGTCGATAATCGACATATCAGATTCGGTGAGGAATATTGCACCACCGTCTTCGTCTGCATTGTTGGCTAATATTACAGTCTCTGTTACTGTCCCTGAGCAATTCGGGTCAAAGTACAATGCACCGCCGTTGGTCGCTGAGTTGTTTGTAAAGTTGCAGTCGGCAATCATTATTGTGCTGTTATTTGGCTCGTATAAGATGCCGCCGCCGTCATCGAAGGCATAATTGTTTGTGAACGTGCAGTCGTTTATGTCTGAAATACCGCCCCTATTGTAGTAGATACCGCCGCCTGAATCTGCGGTGTTGTTAGTAAGCGTGCAGGACTTCAGCACTGAAGTACTCTCAAGGTTGTAGTACAATCCACCACCGTCATTGCTTGCGAAGCTGTTGGCAAAGTTGCAGTTGCTAAAGACAGGTGCACTGTTAACGTCACAGTACGCGGCGCCGCCTGAACCACCAAAGGCAAAGGAACCGACGATATTGCAGTCTATAAACGTGGGTGTGCTGTTG
>JBARPZ010000692.1:0-2238 GCA_049643445.1 Sedimentisphaerales bacterium | reverse complement strand
CCGTAGCGAAACCGGCCTCAATCCACTCTCTCACCTTTTCCTGGGAGTAGTCGGGAATATCTTCGAATTTGCACTTGGCCAATCCTCCTTTGCCCACCAATTCATCGGCAAATTCAAAATCCTCACTTCGTAAATCCGCCACCGCTGTATTAAGTACCAATACATCTACAGCCATTTTTTCCTCAAACTCGAATATCAAATGTTATTATTTGCCCATCAGATGGTCGATAATCAGCATATCCAGCTCTTCGTAATCCCGGTGTTGGATCAGATACTTGACCTTGTGTTTATCAAGACTTCTAACAAGCTCAACCATTCGCAAAAAAATTGTCCTGCTGTTGGACAGATGTTTCGTGGCAACTTCCTGCTTTTGGGTCCGCATCGCTTTTACATCCAGTCCCACAAACTGGCCGTCCCTGCCGTAATCGTGATCATCCAGTATCCTCACCTGGTTAAACGCCCTGCGTAAATCAACAGCACCGAAGGCCTTGTCCTCATCGAATTTCAGGCCGTTCTGGTCGTTGAGGTGCACGCTAAACAGCTTATTATATGCAAGTGCGAATCCCATCTCATCCGAAGGGTCCAGCCCAGCCAATATAACATGAGCGGTTTCGATATTGACTCCAACACGGTCGGGATAGTCTGTAAGATAGCCTATAGCAACAGCGTGGCCGGTCGTCGGGATATAGGTTTGGTCCATCGGCTCATTGGGCTTGGGCTCAATGGCAATCCTGACTTCCGTGTTGTAGTGGAGCATATCGTTGAGCGCCTCTGCGAGTTGATCGACCGCGACTTTACTGTCCTTCGCTTCACGAATATATGTCCCTTCGCGGGCGTACCACACAACCACCAGCTTTGTATCGAGCGCATCTACAATATCGAGCATCCGCCGGCTGCGGTCTTTGGCATACTGTCGGCAGGAGGCATCGTTCGACGTATAAGCCCCGTCGATGGTCTGCTCATCCTCCCACAGCCGCGGTGCAACGAACTCTGCGACAAGACCTTCCCCCTCAAGCATACTGCGTACCTCTTTGGCCTTTTTGACTATCTGGTCGGGACTGAGGGTGTCCATATCCGGCACTGCATCGTCATCGTGGAACTGTACGCCGTCAAAGCCCAGATTCTTGTACATCTTGAGTTTTTTGCCGAATTCGATACTGTCCCGCACCGGCGGCCCAAACGGGTCCGCCCCTGTATGAATATTCCACGGTCCAAACGAAAATCTGTATTCTCCTGCCATTTCTTTTTCTCCTTAAATTTGTGTTAATTCATGTTATTTCATTTTGAGCACGGTCTGCGCGTGGTGTGCATAATGGCCGCGAAGGTCTAGCGTGTATTCCTTTAGAATCTTTTCACCAAGGCCTTTGTAATCGCCGCAGCGATATAATGCCCGCGCCAGAATCAATTCACGCAGCGAGTTGTTCCTCGTCTTATTATCCGTAGGACTGGCCGGTGTTCGCTGCCTGGCATCCTCGATATCAGTAAAAGCGTGTCCCATTATGCCGGGTTTTTGCAGCAATCGCGCAAGTGCTTTGGCCGCAGCGGAATCTCCCAGCGTCTCAAGGACCATACCAACAGCACGGCTATGCGAAAACTCGCTTTCCTCATCGAGATGTCCGACCTTATCAAGAATAGGAGTCAGTCCCCGCTTATCACGCGTCCTGCCTAAAGCGATGATAACACTATCAAGAGCACTCACGCTCGCCCCATATTGCCCCATCCCGGTAAAGTTCCAGCCTTTGTCCCAATCCGTAGACTCCACTGCTTGTATCAAAGTCTCTGAACCTGTCGCATCGCCCAGCATACCGAGAATATGTGCATAAGCGAGCTTAGCCTTCGTTTTCTCTGCAGTTTTGTAAGCTTCCTGCAGAAGCGGCATAGCAAAATGCGGTTGTGTGAGCACTACTTCCAGGCCGTCGAAGTCATTGGCAACACGCTCAACAGCCCATTCAATCTCTTCCCGTGGTAAGGGAAAAGAGTCTTGATCCGTCAGCACCCTCTCCGGCAGGTTGCCTTTCTCGATAAGGTTTTTCTGAAGGGCCTTGATATCAATATCACGCACCCCCCCGCCGCTCCTGGCCACCATCGTCCCTATGACACCTACAGCGTAGCCCTGATTCTGGATGTCCGCCTGCATTCGTATAACAGGCATCGCATCGCGGTGCGCGCTGACACCCAGCCCGGTTACAATAATACCATCGAGCCCCTCCGGCAGCAGGCAGCGATACGGGACATTAA
>JBARPZ010000691.1:0-3097 GCA_049643445.1 Sedimentisphaerales bacterium | reverse complement strand
GATTGCCCCGCTTACTGTTTGCGCATCCGCAAAGGCTGCTGTGTGCGCAAGAGCGATTACTACAACCGCTAATACGAGGACTTGTGTTTTCTTTTCCATTTTGTGTTCCTTTCAAAAAAGTGATTGTTTCGTTATTAAATTATTAGACTACCTCATCCATTCTATGTAATAAGATTCCAAACTGAGCCTTCGGCACCGGTCGATGCATCGAGGCCCAGGTACTCAAGTCCCGTTGCCGCCGCCGCTGTAATCGGTATGGGTTTTTCGATTCTGTATCCTGCCTTGACGCCCGGACCAAGAGCAATCATCCATACCCTGCGACATCCCTCATCTGCTCCTTTGTTGGTGTAGAAGTCGCTGTGATGGATGAAGCCCCAGTTGTCTGGTCGGTCGAGTTCCCGTCCGTGGTCGGGCAGTATCAGCATGAGCGTCTGTTGGCGGTATTGCTCTATCTCTTCAGCAGCCCGCCACAGCCGCCATGTCAGTTCGTCGGTGCGGCGGATTGCATCAACGTAACGCGACCACGAGCCGTAGTGTGCACAGTCTATCTCGCCAAAATCTATAGCCATCACATCCGGGGCGAACGTGCGCATGCAGGCGATGGCGCGGTCGGTCAGGAATGCATCGTGGCTTGTGCTGTCGGAATCCGCTTTCCATCCGGTATACTCGGTGTCGATAAAAGAGCGAGCCTCTTTTGAGCGCAGACCATCGACAGAGATGTGGCTTGTCTGGCGTGCAAGTTTTGCACAGGCTGCTGCTGCTTTGGCTTCGGCATCGGCCGAGCCAAGTGACGCCGCGTGCTGCATTCGCCGGTCCATCTCCTCGGCTGTTGTGCGAGGGATAGTTGGCGGCTCGACGACATTGGCGGCATAAGGTATTCCGTAATCCGGAGCGAGGCTCTGGCCTGTTTTGGCGAGTATTGAGGCGTAGATAAATGCCCATGCGGATGTGTCCGGCTTTTGGCGGGCCTTGCGGCATATCTCGAAGATAGTCGGGTGGGCAACCGGTCTGGTCCAGTCGATATCGTTCCATTCCCAGTGCCCGGTCATAATGGAGCCGGCACAGTTGGGGTGGACTACCTTGTGTTCTACCCGCATGTTGGTAAATAGCGCTGCTCTCGGTACCATTTCGTTCCAGAGGCGGGGAATATAGCGGTGCGTGGGGTCGTCAATCGACTCGCTCGAACGGGTGCCTCCGCCGAAGAGAACGACGATGAGCTTTCGCTGTTTAGAAGCTGGAGGTGTAGAGGCTTCTGCCTGGCGTGAACATTGTCCGAGGAGGTTTGCACCTGCCAGTACAGCTGTGAGCCGTGCGGCAGAGCACAGGAATTGTCTTCGGTTAATTTTCTCTGCCATACACCATCCTCTTTTTATTTTGTTGGCTGTTGGGCTACACGCTGCGCCACGCTCTTTGAGCTGTTGAGCGCTACCTGTGTCTTGTCCTGCTTCCATCCATTTGCTTCTACAGCCAGATAAAGCTCTCCGGTTTTTTGCTTCAGTTGGGCTTTATAGATGTTGAATTTACTCTTCTGGGGGCCGTACTGACTTATGCGTCTTTCCTGGGCTCCGCCGTTGCTGCACTCAACAGATGCGCGGAAGCTGATACCTTCAGGCACGGCGACCTCGAGGTTTATGGGGCCGAAATCTTTCCACAACGAAGCCGGGTGTAAAACGTATGCGAGCTGATAGCTCGACGGTGAGCTGGTGTCTGAATAAGCGTACTGACTGTAGCTGACCGTGAGTGTCTGGGTCGATTTAGCGGGGAACTTCACATTGTAATGCAGAATGTTCATGGGAGCGAAAGTAAATACCACCGGCAGGTTTTTCAGAATCGCTTTGCAGGATTCCTTTTCTGATTCGGTAATGTTGGCTTTTGGGTCGAGGTAGCTAACACGTGCATAGATGGTCGGATCAAAAGAGCTTGTGAAGGGCGAGGGCTTTTTGTTTAACGTTTTGGGATCGACCGTGACTTCTCGCGGCCGGACCTTACCTGTCGCCAGATCTACAGAACGCTCGCGTATATCACCTCCCCAGGCTGTAAAGATAGTTTCATAGGCGGCAGCGGCCTCGGGATCGAAGCGGGAAGCGAGCTGTGCGAAGAACTGCGTGGCCTTCTGCTCACCAATCGCCGCAACTGCACCAAGGTTCTCGTTCATAAGTTTATAAAGCTCCTTGTCTGCTACCCACAAGCCATTGTGGCCTCGGTCCAGCGGCTGGACCCTTATCTTGCCGAAGCTGAGGCTTACATACTCGACCATAAGTGCAGCGTCGCGCCGGTTCCACTTCATAGTGTCTACCAAGTGTGAGAGGAGCGCTTTGCGTCCGGTTTTGAGCGTTTCACTGTTTGCGCTGCGAACAGAGGTGACGAGATTATTAAGTTTGATGTCATCGACTATTGCCTTTTCGATGACTTCCCTGGCACGCTGGCGGATGATTCCGTAGATAGCTGAGTTCGAGATAATGGTGGATTTCACATGCTTATTGTCCAGGCGGACAACGACACGGGGTCTGAGCATCATCTCACGTGGGTTAACGTAGATGCCGCGAAGGATGGGGAAGCCGAAGTCGATTTCGACCTCTTCATTGGTGGGATTTTCGATTGTATATTCAGCTGAGACATAGGTCAGGGGCGGTCCTTCGACGTTTTTCCCGGTTCTGCCAAACGACCTTTCCCTGCCAAATGTTACCTTCAGGTCTTCCTTGATTACGCGAAGGCGGATTTCACGGGCGGGCTTCAGGTCCGGGTCAAGGCGAGCAAGCACGCCCTTTGCGGCGGGGTCACCGTTTGGATATTTCATGACAAACGGTCCACCATTGCCTACAGCCAGGCTTTCGGCCAGGATGCACAGAATTAAAACGCTCAACAAAATTACTCCGTTTTTTTTTGTTCTGCACATTTGAAAATCTCCTTTCGTCTTAAAGGAATCCCATTTATTTGTCCGCATTTGTATTGATACTGTTTCTGATGAGGACCGGCTCGCCGTCAATCAGCAGAAGGACATCTCCGGCAAGAGCGATACTTCCCTGGCGATTTTCTTTCGCTAATTTTTCTGCAATATCCATGAACTCTTCAGAGCCGAACTCGATTATCCTTGCGG
>JBARPZ010000690.1:0-4701 GCA_049643445.1 Sedimentisphaerales bacterium | reverse complement strand
GATGTTTATCTGATAAAGACCGACCCGGGGACAGAATTGCAGTGGCAAAAAACATACGGTGGAATCAATAATGACGCCGCCTATTCTGTACTGCAGACCCTCGATGGTGGATACCTAATTGCAGGCTGCACATCCTACTGGTGTTCCTACCTTGGAGAATTTCAGGACGATGTGTATCTGATAAAGACCGACACAAATGGAAACCAACAGTGGTCAAAAACCCACCCCGGCAGTGCCGACTATTGTAGCGGTGACGACATAGGCTATGCCGCCCAACAGACTTCCGACGGAGGATACATAATTGCCGGAGAAACTCAGTCCTATGGCTCGGGCAACGCCGATATTTATCTCGTAAAAACTGACCCCAATGGAAAAAAGCTGTGGCAAAAGGCAATCGGTGACGCCGCTCAGGACTATGCCATGGCCGTCCAGCAGACCACCGACGATGGATTCATTGTCGCCGGCACAACGTACTCAACAGATTACGATATGTATCTGGCAAAAGTATGCAGCGATGGCACTTCCTCTGCCGATTTTAACTGCGATGGCATCGTCTACTTCGAGGACCTTGAAGTATTACTTGGCCAATACCTCCAGCCCCCAACCTTCCCCTCTGCCGATATCGCCCCGGAGTTCGGCGATGGTATAGTAAACGGATTTGACTTCGCCGCCCTCGCTAACGATTGGCTCCAAACAACCACCCCTTAGTTCGCGCGAGAATTGAGCTCTTCGTCTCCTGTCCTCCGTCTTCTGTCTTCTGTCCTCTGCCCTGACTCTAACGAATCAGCGAAGATAACTTTCCTCGAAGAAGCCTTCCGAGCTTCCTGCCCGCCGCTTCCCGCTGTTCCGCCTTCTGTGCCGCCATCTCTTCCTTCATCGCCTGATATTCCGGCACCTCTTCCAGCAGCTTCTGCACGTATGCATCCTCTTCCTCTTCCGTCATATAGCTGTCCCTTACCTCTTGCAGCTCTCCGCTGTCGAGGAAGAATCCTCCGCATCCATAGCACTCATCCACATTCACTTCTTTCGCACTTTTGTATTTATGCATCTGCATCGCCATCTGGCATTTCGGGCAGTTTAGCTGGCCCCGGTCGGCGTCATTAACACGCGGACTTCTCAACGCCTCTTCAAGCGCTGCGCCCGCTCCCTCACTATTCTCATCCAGCCGCACCAGCTCCAGCCAGTCAAGCCATATCCCCTTGCACCCGTCCTTGCACACATCAACCTGAACACCGCCGAAGTCTTCCTCGACCATCGGTTTCTCACATACCGGACAGTTCATACTGCACCTCCAATTCTAAATCTATCTTCTTAGCTTTATGGCAATCAAAACCAGGTTTTTCCCTCGCATCCATACTCGGCAAATCCCGCATCCGATTGCCACCCTACTCGAAACTCCAAACCCATGCCCGTCAAAAAAATCCCGCCATCAAAATCCAAGATTCCTCTGGCGGGATATGGATAGACCTGATAAATCCCCGAAATCCGCCTACAAAAAATGCGCAATAGGCCACGCACACGGCCGGGTATACATTTTATAATCTGGTCTTAAGGCAATCCTGCAAAAAGCAGCAGTCAGTGCTTGTACATTCACCGTTTGACCATCCAAAACACGGTGTGCATCCCTCTGCTGTCTGGATAGTGTGGATTAGTTCCGCTTTTTTCAACTTACCGGGTGTTATCCCGAGTTCTTTTGCCTTCTTTCTTATTTCGGGCATGCCAATACTTTTCTTTGCAACTTTGGTTGCGGCCATTCTTCGTCTCCTTTAACTCTGCCAATTAAATCTACGGTCTTGTTACTTTACCGCCAACTCACACCTCATACTCCTCATCGCTTTGCAAATTACTACCTTATATATTTCGAACATTTACGCGAATAAGTAGAGAAAAATTATTCAAAAAATGTGCTTTTCTACGAACTTTTTACAAATTTTTACGCACTTTCGGCGTTATTTACGATTGACCGGGTATTGGATTGAAGATATGGACTGAAATTGTCCGCCCCGCCGTCTAACAGCACCCCCGAGCACCCCCCGATACGAAAAACTACCTCATCACCCAGCGCTTGCCCTTATAACTCAGCTTGGCATAGGACCTTAACGCTGCGTCACCGCTCAGCGCGTAACTCAATTCGAGCGTCTTTCTAAGGTAAACCTTGACCGGCTCACCCGTCGCATCTTTTGCCACCGGATGCTCAATGGCGACCGTCTCATTACTTAAACCCGTTATAAACACCTTTATATTCTTGACTTGCTTATCAAAATCAGGCCAGATAATAGCGATGTCCTTGGCGTTATCCTCACCCTCAAGCATCTTATTGCCGGCCTTGTCAAGGGCTTCGAGAAATGGGTACTTCCGCAGATGACGCCTTTTTATACCCTCAAAAACTCCTGTTGGAGTGTTCCTGCCGGCTGGTAATATGCGGAAAGTATCAGTCATCAGCTCGCAATTCGGGAAAAAATCGACATCCTGGCCGCTTTTGTTCGTTAGCGTCACTATCGTGTACCAGAAACGCAGCGATTGCCCCTTTTCCGTACGCACCACGATTTGCTGGGGATGCTCAAATGTTACATCTACCGTCCAGTCTCGCGGGCCGGGAATGATAGCCGGCTCAGGCGCTGCCAAACATACGCACGCCATTAACGCAAAAACTGACAACGTCCCATAAACAAAACCTTTCATCCTATGCCTCTTATCAAAAAAAGCTGCTCGTTATCCTTTCGAAAACTGCACGTACAGCCGCATCCTCATCTTCATATTCTACACTAAAACCGTTCAATATCCAAGGATATTCTTTGATTTTGCTACCAACTTTCCAACTTCATCATCGACCTCTCATCTTTCTCATTTTCGCTTTTTTTGGGGGTTTTTGTCCTTTCAAACCCGATTCCAGTATTCTTAATCAACTCTTAAATAAGGAAAAGCGTTGCCTGATACAAATAATTGAGTTATTTTATCTCGCGACCGGATAAATTCGTGTCTCGTAAATTGTATCTCGAATGTAATACGAACGGCAAATAAGCAAAAGGCAGAATTCAATGGCCGACGAACAAAAACGATTACGACAGCAGATATTACTACAGCAAATTGAGTTTTTGCTCGATACCGACGACACCCAGGCCCTCACTCAACTGCTAAAGGACAAACGCAAAAGCGATATCTCTGAAGTCGTCGAGCTGCTCGGCAATGAGCAGAGACGTATCATCTTCGATGTCCTGGACAAACCAACCGCCGCCGAAGTCCTGGAGAAAGTTGATGAAGCCACACGCGGACAACTCTTCGAGATGCTCACCGCAAGCGAGATAAAGACTATTATCTCAGAGCTCGATCTTGACGACGCCGCAGACCTCCTTGCGGAATTCCCCCGGGAAAAACACGATGAGTTCCTAAAAAGTCTCGAGCCGGCAGATTCACTACTGATAAAGAAGCTGATGAGCTACTCCGAAGATTCTGCAGGCGGTATTATGGACCCCGTCTTAATCAGCACATCAGAAGATGCCACAGTTGCAGAAGCTGTGAACAAAATCCGCGCCGCTGAAATCGATGAGGATTTCTATTCGGTTTTTGTCGTTGATAAAAACGGCAAATTCCTCGGTGACGTCCGCATCCGTCTGCTGCTGACGCGACCCGAAAACACCAGGATAAACGACCTCATTGATCCTGACACTATCTACGTTTTCGCCGATGACGACCAGGAGAGGGTCCGCAACGTCTTCAGAGACAACGACCTGATTGTCGCCCCGGTCCTCGACAAAAACAAAAAACTCCTCGGCCGAATCACCGCCGACCGAATCATCGAAGTCGCGGACGAAGAGGCCGCCGAAGACTTATACACAATGGCCGGTACCGATCCCGACGAGCTTGACAATGTCTCCGTCTTCCACGCTGCACGAGTCAGAATGACCTGGCTGCTCCCCTGCCTCATTGGCACCGGCTTTACCGCTTTGGTCATTATGTTTTTCCATGGAAAATTCGGCTTTGGAAATCTCGCCCGAGTCTTCACCGCCGCGTTCGCCTTTGTCCCGATGATTGCCGCCATCAGCGGAAACGCAGGCCTCCAAACATCCGCAATCGTCGTCTCAGGCCTGGCCACGGGCCACCTGGCTGCATTGAAATTGAGCCAGGTCTTTAACAGGGAAGTCAGAATTGCCCTCCTAGTCGCTTTAAGCTGTGGTATAATAGGTGGTTTGGTCTGCGCCTTTTTACTTAACTATAAAACACCTGAAAACTCCGTCGGTCCTGCGCGTATTGTTTTTGCCTTTGCCACCGCTATGTTCTCGGCGATTATGGTCGCAACCACCCTTGGCCTGTTTCTGCCCTTTTTGTTTCGACGTATCGGCATAGACCCCGCCATAAGTTCCGGCCCGCTCGTCACTACCGCAAATGATTCTATCAGTGTGGCCATCTATATGACTCTTACGCTGATGCTCGTACGCTAAGGAGATAATATTATGCAAGAGCTTAATTATACCTGCCCCAAATGCAAAAACAATCAGTGTGAAGTCGGCGAGATGCGTGCTGCCGGCGGCTTCCTCAGCAAAGTTTTCGATGTCCAGTCAAAAAGATTTACAACCGTGATATGCACAAAATGCCAATACACCGAAATCTACAGGGCATCATCCAGCATGCTCGGAAACATCTTCGACTTATTCACTAATTGATCCTCGGCAAACGATAAAAGCCATCATACGGTCCGGAAGC
>JBARPZ010000689.1:0-19886 GCA_049643445.1 Sedimentisphaerales bacterium | reverse complement strand
CGAACCGGGGACGTCAAATTGATGACATTTTAGGAGTAAAGAGTATGAAAAGGTGTTTTCTGCTGTCTGTTCTAATCACAATGCTGGGAGTTTGTAACGTTTGGGCCGATTGGCCGCAATATCTTGGACCGAATCGAAACGCCATCTCCGATGAAAAAGGCCTGCTTAGGTCGTGGCCGGCCGAAGGCCCGAAGGTTCTCTGGACGTTTGACTTGGGACCCGGCTACGGCGGGGGGGCTATAAGCAAGGGCAAAGTCTATCTGCTCGACCGCGTAGCTGGCAAGCAGGATGTGTTCCGCTGCATCGATTTGAACAGCGGCAAAGAACTCTGGTCGTTCGCTTACGATGCCCCGGGCAGGCTCAGTCATCAGGGCTCACGCTCGACCCCGGCAATCGACGGCAAGTATGTCTATACATGCGGCTGCTTCGGCGATGTCTACTGTTTTGACCAAACCACCCAAAAGCCTGTCTGGAAGAAGAACGTTTGGAAAGACTACGGTGGCGGCAGGCTCCCGAACTGGGGCATTTCCCAAAATCCACTTATCTACGGTGACATGCTTATACTGGCCTCTCAAACCGAAAAAGCCGGTGTTGTTGCGTACGACAAGACCAGCGGCAAGGTCAAGTGGGTGTCCCCGGCTCTGCCCGGCAGGGCAGGTTACGTTACACCGGCAGTTGTCAACATCGACGGCCAGGACCAGCTTGTTATGATTACAGCCACTTCGCGGAGGGAACGCGGCGGACGCGGTGGACGCGGCGGACGCTCAGCACCGGCCGGCAGCGACGGCGAAGCGGCTGACGGCGTAGTTCTCGGAATGGACATCAAAGACGGCAAGACACTCTGGACATACAAGGGATGGCAGTGTCGAATTCCAGTCAATAACGTCGTCCCTGTCGGCGACGGTCGGCTTTTCATTAGCGGCGGTTACATGGCTGGCTCGGCCATGATCAAAGTCACCAGAAAAGAAGGTGGTTATGACGTGAAAGAACTCTATACTACACAGGACTTCGGCACTCACGTTCATCCTTCCATACTCTACAAGGGACACTTCTACGGCCATGGCACAACCAACTCACGACGGGATAGTCTGACTTGCATGAGTGTTGACGGAAAGCTCAAGTGGAAGACCGGTCGCGATCCGGTTTTCGATAAGGGCGGCTTCATTCTTGTTGGCGATCTTATGCTAAGCGTCGATGGCAAAGAAGGTATCCTTTACCTCATTGAGCCTGATTCCGAAGGCTTTAAGAAGCTGGCAAGTGTGGATTTGCTCGACACGAATGAATGCTGGGGCCCGCTGTCATTGTCTGACGGCAAGCTGCTGATACGCGATCAGAAACAGATGAAGTGTGTTGCCGTTCGATAGCTTTCCTGTTTGCGGTCATTATATAATGGATATATAACTGGCGTTTATAAGTTCTTTCTTGTACTGTGTTTCAGTTACGAGTCAGAAGCCACGAATAAAGGATTACAAGGATGGCGGTTTTCGTAGGGATTGACGAAGCCGGCTTTGGGCCGATTCTGGGGCCGCTGGTTGTATCATCGAGCACTTTTTCTCTGCCGCATAATTTAATCGGGGCCGACCTGTGGCAGATTTTGCGAAAAAGTCTGGCCAATAAACGCAGGCACCTTGCAGGCCGGCTGCTTATCACCGACAGCAAAAAGGCCTACAGTAAATCGCTGGGCACCAAACATTTGAAGCGGACTGTCCTGGCGTGTCTGAAGTGTCTTGGCAAAGAGCCGGGCACATTAACTGAACTCATAACGCTGCTATGTCCTGATTGCCTTGAGCGGCTGAGCGATTATCCGTGGTATCAAGGAGTTGAGAACTGCCGCATCGAGGCTGAACCGGCGGATATAAAATTGGCCTCAGCGGTGCTGGCAGATGACCTGACCACAAATGGCATAAAATTGCTGGAGTTAAAAAGCTGTTGTCTGGACGTTGGACATTACAACAAGATGGTAAGCAGCGTAAAAAACAAAGCTCGTGTGCTTTTTACCGCCACCTCGCGACTTATAAAGAGCGCTTTTGATGAATTTGGGGACGAGGAATTGCAAATCATGATCGATAGGCAGGGTGGTCGGGTGCGTTACCGCGCGACCTTGCAGCGGATGTTTGGAGATATGGAATTGAAGATTCTCTCTGAGAGCCCGGCGGCCAGCAGCTATGAATTGCAATCAGACGGCAGGAAGATGCGCTTGCATTTTGTGGTTGGTGCTGATGGGCGGTTTTTGCCGGTGTCGTTAGCTTCAATGGTGAGCAAATATTTGAGAGAGCTGCTGGTTGCAAATATAAACCGATACTTTACAGGTTTCCATACTGATTTGAAGCCCACTGCAGGTTACTGGAAAGATGGTTTGCGTTTTATCGAGGACTTGAAAACAAACATTCCTCATGTCGAATATGACCACGAGCAATTGATTCGCTGCCGATGATTGATCAGTGGAGGGATTATTTCTGTTCTAATTGTGCGGCGAGAAGGCGGATGTTCTGCTTTTCGTCCTCGATTATCTTATCGATTGCAGATTCGCCTTCCGGGTCACGTGTAAAGTCCTTCAAGCCTTCGTAAAATGCGATGGCTTCATCTGCTCTTTTAACAGCGTCGTGAAGTATCTCTGTTTTTGTTTCCTGCCCGGTCAGCCCTTTTGCAGGTTCCGATTTGCTGCCAAGCCAGGTAAGACCAGCCATGACTTCGGGATTGGATAATACATAGTCATCAGGATCGAAAGTTCCCAATGAGCCGGTCTTCTCAGAATAGTCCTTTCTTCTCTGTGTGAGAATCTTCTCGTGTTTGGCCCTCCAGTTAGCCAGCTTATGATATATATCACGAAGCTGTGAGTCATCGTAGAGTTCTGACGCCTTGAGGTAAAATCCGGCGGCGTTGTTTTCGATTCTTTCAGCTATTTCCAAAATCTCAAATACGCTGAATTTTTTGTCCATTGCCGTGCCTTCTCAAAGAAACTTAACCGGTTTTTTCTGAAAAACACTGCACCCACCCATATAGTATTTTGCATCTCCTTAAATTCTATGTTTATCCGAGCCAAAAATCAAGGGCAAATCGACAAAAAATATTATAACCCCCAATTAAACCGAAGTTTCCTATCGACATATTCTTACGGTTGCGGCGACTCGGACTAATCGCCTGCCTGACGGCAGCAATATTCCGATTGATCTCATTCTGAGATTTGCTGGTTTAGCTGGTTTTCGAAGACCTTGTAGCTTTCTTGCCCAAACAGGCAAAAGACAATCATTTCCAGGCTGGTTTGGCTTTTTAGGTAATCTATAGTTGTTTTGAGCATTATATCGGCACATCTTTGGATTGGGAAGCCGAAAATACCCGTGCTGATTGCCGGAAAAGCGATGCTTTTTAAGTGATTCTCATCGGCCACTTTAAGTGAATTCAGCGTCGCATTTTTTAGCTTTTCATCTTCATTTCCTTTGCCCATCCGAGGCCCAACAGCGTGAATTACGTATTTTGCTTTCAGATTGCCGCCGGTTGTTATGACGGCACCGCCTACGAAAGTATGGCCTATTTTGTTGCATTCTTCCTGGATTTCGGGGCCGCCTTTTTTCCTGATTGCTCCTGCTACACCGCCGCCTAGAACCAATTGAGCGTTAGCGGCATTGACGATGGCGTCAGTTTGCATTTCGGTGATATCGCCTTCGGTCAGTTCCAGGACATGATTTTCGATATCTACTTTCACGTGACCAAACTCCATATCTTTTGTTTAACAGATTAGCGTTTTAAAAGCTCAGTGAAAATAAAATACCCACCCAGAGTCCTTAAGAAGAATAGCAACCCTCTTGGGCATTTACGTCAAGTCCGGAAGTTTCAATTATGTAGCGCAGGACTGCAAGGCTCTTGCAGCTTCCAGTGCCAATACCTGTTTTCGGGGCACTTTGCGGACGCGTGCGGCGAAGTCGTCAACCTCTTCGATTTTCTCGAATCCAACGACCATCGCATCCACGCATCCCAGGCCAAGCACGTAGCGGATCGAGTTGTCGCGTTTTTCGTCGCTGTTGCGGAAAGACCCTTCACCAATCAGCTTCATTCCCAGCACGCCCTTGCCTGCCTTGTGGAGTTTTCTGACCACAGGTTCGACTTCCTCAACCGACGCGTCCATACTCTTACCATAAGCGTTGATTCGCACGTTCACGGAATCAACCCACGGCTCATCTGCGGCGGCCTGCAGGGCCGGCAGCGAATGGCACGATACTCCATGCGCCCGCACGATGCCTTTCTTTTTGAGCTGATCCAGGATATTCATCTGCTTGGTCAGTTCGTCCGGCCACTTTGGAGAGTCAACGCAGTGGAGCAGGACCACGTCGATATAATCGGTGTTCAGCTCCTTTCGGAAACGATTGACGACCACGTCGGCGTCAGGACGTTCCTTTTCAGGTATTCCGCCACCTCGCCACCAGATTTTTGTGTTAATCACATAATCCTGGCGGGGAATTTTGCTCATCGCCGAGGCAAGGTACGGGTGCGAACCGTAGAGGTCGGCCACGTCAAATAGCCGCACACCTCGTTCATACGCCGTTTTAAGCAGGGTTTCAAATGTTTCTTTGCCCAGGCGGGTTTGGTTCGACTGACGGCCTCCTCCTCGCATGCCTGTGCCGAAGCCGACTCGGGTGACCTTGATTTTCGTTTTTCCCACCGGCACGCGTTCGTACGGGTCAAACGTTATGGATTTCTGTCTTGTGGCGTCCATGCAGCCTGATCCCAGCAGAAGTCCACCCACCCCCGCAATCGATCTGGTCAAGAATTCACGACGTTTCATCTTCATCTCAATTTGCTCCTCGATTTTATGAATACATTGTTTATAGCGGCCCAAATACAGATACCCAGTACACAGCTACACCGTCGAGTGCATCTGCCGGAAGAATACCAAAATCTTCGGTGTAACGCAAGAGCTTTGGACAAACCTTTTCCCTGAAACTGAGCATCACAACCGGACCGATTTTGACTTTTTACTTGACTTACGAAGCTGCGCTGGTATATTGAACGCCTAAGACTAACAGCATTTTTGTGACAAAAGTTTTGTAAAAAGACCGCGAAATGGCGGCCCTGCAAGTATGCTTGTATCGAGAGAAACCGGGTTGTCTAATTCAAGATGAAGGAGGTATGAACATGCCCATAAACCGTCGTACTTTTCTTAAAGCTTCCGTGGCCTCCGGTATGGCCCTGGCTGCGCCTAATATTCTAAGAGCCGCAGGCAGGAAGTACCGCACCGCACTCATAGGTAGTGGGTGGTGGGGAATGAATATCTGCCGGGTTGCAATGCAGTCGGGCCAGTGCAAGATTGTCGCTATGTGCGACGTTGACCGGAACCAACTGGACCCTGCCGCCGGCGAGGTCGAGCGGCTCAGCGGTGACAAGCCGAAAAAGTATCAGGACTACCGGGAGCTTCTGGAGAGTGAAAAGCCGGAGATTGCTATTGTGGCCACGGCAGACCACTGGCATCCGCTGATTACCATCGCGGCAGTCAAGGCAGGTGCACACGTTTATGTTGAAAAGCCCATCGGCCATACCATTATGGAAGGCCGTGCTATGGTCAACGCCGCCCGTTCTGCGGGCCGGGTAGTTCAGGTGGGAACACATCGCCGTGTTTCGCCGCACAATATTTCCGGTATGAGATTTCTGAAAGAAGGTAAGGCCGGCAAAATAGGTATGGTGCGGGCCTTTGTGCATTACGGGGGAGGTCCGGAAACACCAAAAGCAAATGAAGAACCTCGCAAGGGTCTTAATTGGGATATGTGGTGCGGGCCCGGACCACTTCGCCCATTTAACACGAAGATACACCCGAAGGGATTCCGCCAGTTCCTAGACTACGGCAACGGCACATTGGGTGATTGGGGTATACACTGGATGGATCAGATCCTTTGGTGGACCGAGGAAAAATATCCGAAGCGTGTGTTTTCCACGGGAGGCCGTGCCATCAAAGGCCCGCCTGTCAATACAGCTTCGGCCCAGACGACCGATGCGCCGGACCACCAGGTGGCCAGTTTCGAGTTTGAAAGTTTCACAGCGGTCTGGGAGCACAGGCAGTTCGCTGCAAATAATGTCGACAAAGGTGAAAACGTCGGCTGTTATTTCTACGGTACCAAGGGCATCCTGCACATAGGCTGGCAGGATGGCTGGAGATTCTATCCGACCGGCAGAGGACAAAAGGTCATCCACGAGGAACCCAGGTTGCACGAGCCGGACCAGCAGAACATTCCTGAGTTGTGGGAGGACTTTCTGGATTGTATCAAGACAGGAAGACGACCAGTTTGCGATATCGAGATCGGTCACCGGTCGACGAATATGAGTTTGCTGAGTATGCTTTCGCTCAAGATTGGCCGCAGTATTGAATGGGACGGCAAGAGAGAAGTTATCATCGGGGACCCTGAAGCCAACAAGCTGCTGCGCCGTAAGTACCGCAAACCGTGGGTTTATCCGAATGTATAGGAATTCCCATTTTGCAATACGTTGCAAAATGGGAATTCCTTATATAGCTCTATCAGAAGCTCAAGTACCGCTCGCTCGGCATTTCTTTGAACCACGTGCCGATTGACATCCGGTTAAAGCTCCTGACATTGGTTATTTAGCAGGTTGTAGGATGGCTTCTAATTCTGCCTTTATATTGTCCAGTTTTTCCAATGAAGGCTCAATTTCGGCTTTTGTTTCCGGGAGCAGATCGTCCGGTTTATCTATTACATAGGGCGTAATAAATACAATCAGCTCTTCGTTGCTTTCTATAATGTTGTTGTGACGGAACAGGCCGCCGGCCACAGGCATATCCCCCAACAAGGGAACCTTTCGCTCGACTTTGCTGTCTGTCTGGAAAAGGATGCCACCGAGCATAAGTGTTTGGGCATGCTGGATTATCATATTGGTGGTGGTATCCATTTCGGTCCTGACCGGCTGACTATTTTCCCTGTCCGCGGTAAGCTGTGAGAGAATCACGTTTATAATCATATCCACGTTGTTCTCAGGGGTGATACTTGGCCGGACCCGCAGGGTCATACCTACTTGCTGAAATTCGAAATTCTGTACGTTCCCCGCCGTCGCCGAACTTGTCGCCGTTGTATAGAATGCAACTCTTTTACCTTTGAAAAACATTGCTTCTTCGTTGTCTTTTGTCCACAGTGTCTGTTGATTAAGAATCTTTGCGTTGGTTTTTTTCACTAAGAAATCAACCATGGTAGTGACATTCATTTCTGCATCAAATGTAAAGGAGCCACGCTCATCGAAAACATTAAGGATGTTCCCGATAGTAATTGCGTTTTCTCCGACGTCAGAAAAGCCGCCCGATCTGAGCTGCAGGCCGAGAGATGTTACATTACTGTGGTCGATTTGCATAATGACCGCTTTTATCATCACCTGTTTTCCGGGTATGTCGAGGGCTTCAATCAGTGCTTGTATTTTTTCCAGAAACTCCGGCGGATGAAGAACGAGGAGAGATTTAGTGCGAGGATCGGGAATAAAACGAATCCTGCCTATAACGTTGCTTATCGGCTGCTCATCGATGCTCTGTCGTCCGGTAGTCCACCAGGGCCTATAGGGCTCCTGACTTGTTGTGTCCTGGCCGGATTGGCTGGAGCTTGATCCACTGTCTGCTTCCATCGAGTAATCAGATAATCCCCGGTCGGTACGTTGAATTGTGGCAGTGGTGCCCGACTCGTTGAACAGTGCGTTTAGACGCTCAGACAGGTCTTCGGGATTTGCGTATTTGAGCGTTATGACTGTGGGAATTTCACCCATCTCGGCCTTATCGAGTTCCCGAATCAAGGCCTCAACAACATCGTATGCCTCGGCAATTTTGCTTATCACGATTATCTTCTTTGTCCCCGGCACATCCTCAAAGGTCAATTGTCCATAAAGCGCGCCAACAATTTTTTGCTTGTCCTCTGTTTGGCCGTAGATAAGATCAAAAATGGATCTCCCTCTGCTTCCGCTTCCGCTTGAAGTCTCGCTGAAAAGGGACGTCAGCAAATCTGCCATCTGAACGGGGTCTGTATTACGCAGCTCAATTATTCTTGGCTTGACTGAATTGACATCCAGGGGAGAGTCCCATTCTTCTATCTGCTCTGCGATTTTTATCATATTCTCAGGAGAGGCAATCACCGTTACCTGCTTGAGTGAAACGTATGAGATTACCTTGACCTTCTCAGAGGAGGTTGATGAACTGCTCCGCGAACGAGAAGAAAAGGGGTTGTAGCCGCCGTAGCCTCTATAGCCGCTGCTGCTTTGCATGCCTTCTTCGTACAGCTCGTCTATATTTGCCTTGATTTGGTCGGGGTCGGCATATTTTAGCTTGAAATGCCCTGTCTCGAACAGGCCGGGGGGAACATCTATCTCCGCAATCATATTCTTTACTAAGTCGCGTAAATCTTTCCTGCCGAAGATTACAACCTGTTTTGTCTGATCTACGGACTCAACAAGAACGCTCGGCAAAAATTCCATCCCCGGCATATCCCTGAACCCACGTTCAACGGCGTCCTCTATATCAATGGGATTAGCATACCTGAGCTGTATTACCTCATAATCCGATGCGACTGGATCTTTCATGTCAAGTTTTCTTATCCACTCTTCGATTTGTTTCATATCTTCGGCCGAGGCTTTGGCAATTATCCACTTGCGCCTTGTCTCGGGGATAAGAACGACCGGCCCCCTTGTTGATCCAATCACAACCGATGTTGCCGTTCCCTTGGAATCGCCTGGTTTGGATGACCCGCTTTGACTGGGAGTCCTTGATCTTGACGAGGATGAGGAACTGCTGCTGCGGTCCCTGTCACTCCGAAAGCGATTAGCGCGCATAGTGCTAAATCCCTCACTCTCACCTAACAGGATTTTTAACATCTGAACAATCTCGGAAGGGTCACCAAATTCAACGTGGATGATCTGGGTCACGCTCTGCTCGGCTTCGGGCACGTCAAACTGGTCGATAATCCGCTCAATGCGCATCAGATTCTCAACGGTATCAATCACCAATAGCTGGCCTGTAGTTTCATCAGCGCTGACATAGCCGTAGTCTCCAACCAAAGGTTGAACGACCTGGCCCATCTGAGCGGAGCCGTAATTATCAAGCTGAAAGAATTTCTGGACCACCTGCTTTTTATTTTCAATCATTGCGAGAGCATAATCAGCCTGTACGGTAGGGACCGGGCCAAGTTTTGCATCTTTAATAGATTTTAGTTGAATCACGCCGTCGGCATCTTCGACAACAATGCCTTTTGCACGCAAGGCAGTGTAAATCATCACAATAGCCTGAGTCCTCGGCAGCCTCTTCGTCGAGTATATGGTTATTTTCTGATTCATTGCATCATCGGCCGGAATAACCACTTTGTCGGTCCACTCGGCGAGTTTCTTGATAATGTCCTTCATCTGAACATCTTTAAGATTCATGTTTTCCATTATCTTGTTCGGGTCGACCGGTCCACTAGGCTCGTTCGGCTCGGCCGGAGCATTCGGGTCGTTTGGATCTCTTGGCCGCCGTCTACCACCCGGTCTGCGTTCGCCGCCGGCTCCTCCTTCGCCACCTTGTCCACGGTCGCCACGCCGTCCGCGTCCGCCAAATCTTTCTTGCATCTCGGCTCTGGCTTGTTCCCTTTCTTCCTCAGACATATTTTCAAATCTCTCCCTCATACCTCTGAATCTCTCCGTCATTTCAGTCCTGTCTCCTCCCTCAGAGGACATGCCCATCCCGCCTTCCCGGCCGGGCCTCGGCCTTCTCTCGGACCGCTCCCTTTCAGGTTCATTTGGTTCACCTGGTTTTTCGGCCTCTGTAGCTTTTTCAGGCGCATTTGGTTCAGCTGGCTTTTTGACCTCGCTGGGTTTGTTTGGCTCAGTGTCTGTTTGGGATTCAACGGCCGTTGCTGGATTGACCTTTAAGATGTAAGAGCCAACTCCAAAAACAACAATGGCCACAACAACGACTGTTACCGACAATGTTAATCTTGTTCGTTTCAATTTACTCACCTCACTTTAATCATTTCCTTGCCTTATGGCGTTCAATCTTTCACGCATTTTATCCCAATACTCTTGTTTTTCCTGCTCTGACATATCCTCCCATTTTGTTTTTATCAGCAAAAACTCCTCTGCAAATTTGTCCCTTACTTCAGGTGGTGAATTCACCAATCTCCTACTGCCTTCCGGCCGGCCGGCTTGAAATATTTCGGCCATTTTGGCCTTAAATTCTTTCCTCTCCGTCTCAGACATAGTCGCCCATTGCTGTTTTATGCTTTCTATTTGCTCTGTTAGTTGAGCTTTTTGTTCAGGAGGGAGATTACGAGAACTCTGCTGGTCTTCACTGGAGGGTATCGTTGTTTCCTCTGGCTGTTTTGTCTCAAGCTCAATGACTGCTTCGGATTCAGTAGCCTTGTATTTACGCCTGACTTCTTTGATATACAGACCGGTCGCTAAGGCCGCAAGAATTACCACAGCCGCGACTATTACCGATATTATTGTGGTTGACTGTTTCATATTTTTTATCGCACTCGAATTATCCTGTTACCGTCCGCCGCGTCCACCTCGTCTGCCGCCCGGTCCCCCTTCGCCTCGTGAGCCCCGGCCGCCAAATCTTTCACGCATTTCGGCTCTGGCTCGTTCTCTTTCTTCCGGAGACATATTTTCGAATCTCTCCCTCATTGCTCTCATTCTCTCCATGTTATCGCCTCCCCCAAACCTGCCCATACCTTCACCGCCACTTCCCTCTTGCTGAACCTGAACCATCTCAGGGGATCCTTGCTCGCCCGCTTTAGCTACTTGTGGTCTGCCCGGACCTCCGGGCCTTCGTGAGCCGGAAGGTGAATCGCCCTTTGCGTCAAACGGGACAAAGGTTTTTTCATTACCGTCCCACTCGATCCTGACTTGAGTTGTTTCAATCGCTACAATTTTGGCATCGCCCACATTGTCACCGGCTTTATACCACTTGTCTTTTATCAACACCTCGTCGCCTAATATACCGAGTACCTGACTTACGGGGTGCTGCTTCTGCAGGGGCGGAGCAAACAAATTATTCTTCTTTAGCCCATCCGCAATCGCTTTGGATTTGGCAAAATATTTCTCCATATCGTTGGGGTCCGGCTTACTGAGTTCAACGGCCCTTTTGACTGAATCTTCCGCCCTGGCCGGGGCGGCGAAAAAGCCTGTCACCTTAATCAAAATCAGGACACCCATAAACGCCGAAACGCCAAGCAATCCAACCGAGAAAATGTCCTTGTTGTTTTTTGAATGATTGTTTTTCAAATAATCAAGTTTCATAAGCCATCCTTTCTTATAGAACAAACGTTGATACCGTTATATCCAGCTTGACGTCCTGCCGTTTCTTTTGGTCGCATTCTATTTTGAACTCTTCTATCCCGACCAGATAGGAATTTTCTTTCAGGTTGGCAAGCAGGTCGAGTGCCTGTCCGAATTTGCATTTGGCGCTGCACTTCAAGCGCAGTAACTTATACCCGGCCACCGGAGACTTTGCAGCAGGCAGAATCTGGAGAGGTTCACTTTTTATTCCCGCCTTCTTTAACTGCTCGTTAAACTTCTCTCTGAACAGAAACTTTTGGGTTTCTTCCTTTTCCGGCATCTCAAACACGGGCACAATTGACATCAAGCCGGCTTGCTTAGCGTCGCTGACATCGATATTTTTTATTTTCTTTTTTATACCGGCAGTCGTGCTTCTGACCTGCTTCCAATGCCCAAGCCACTGGGTAGCAAATGTTAATCCCACGATGGCCACTGCACATACAGCGCCGAATTTCAGCGTCCGTTTCTCTTTCTGATTTAGTCTCCTCATCTGAGTGTCCTCTTTTTAGTAAAATTCTTGTAATGAAAAGTCATAGTGAATTTGAGCTTCTTGGTTTTGTTGTCTATATCCGGATTTTGTATTTTTACATCCGTAATTCCCTTTATGGCCAGCAGGCTTTTTTGGAATTTGTACATCTGCTCTGCGTCTTTTGTCTGTGCGGTTATACTTACCGGCCGACCTTGCTTAAAATCCAGTTTGTCCAGCGTTATTTCTGCGTTGGCGGTTGTATCATAAATGTTTAGCCTGCTACCCTCTTTCCTGATGGAGTATTTCTTCGACCGATTGGTTGTCATCCATCTTGTACCTGCTTGTTCAACCGAGACGGTAGCGCGGTCTGAAAGTGGAGTTTTGTTTTCTTCAAACTTTTGCAGCAGTTCCTCGGAGATGATACCCTTATCTAAATCACTTTGGAAATCCAACTTAGTGCTAAAAAGGAAACTTGTATGTATTTGATTTAAGAGTTCGAGCAGGTCGGGCCTTTGTGACGCAACCGATCTGATTAACTTTTGTCGATCGTTGAGCTGCTGGACAACAGAACCGACTCCTGTGCCGTTTAAACGCTTTTCTATGGCACGGGGGCTGACGACATCCACAGCATAAGAAATGATAACCATCAGGACAAGCATGACCGCGGCAACTACAAAAGCCGCCTTCGTCGAATTCAACCGACGTTTGCTTTTTGCCTCACTTGGTGAACAATACAGGTGCTCGAAAATATTAAGCCTGTCAGTGTCACCATCAATCGCCGTAAGTGCAAGACCTATCGGCACACGATATTCGTAAATATCGGCGGGACAGAGCCTTGTCCGGGCATCTAATTTTTCAATCTGTGGGAAAGCCGCTCTGACATTCAAACCCGCAGACTTAAGACAGGAAACTACGACTTCATGCGCAGCGCTGTCGTCGGAGAGTACAAATATGGGCAGTCCCGCCTGCCCTGCATAACCAAACAATTCCAATACGCTCCTTATGTCCTGGACGAATCTCTCAGTAGTTTCAGTCTGGTCCGTTAGCACACCAGCTCCGGGTACCAACAGGTCCTTGGTTGTTTTGGAAAGGTCTTCCGTTCCCGTATCCAGGACCACAGCATTGCTCAATTGTCCGTTTTGAGCCAGACAAACCTGCGTATTTTGTGTCGTAATGCTCACAACGACAGCATTCATGCCATCGCCGGAAAAGAACGTTCTCCATGTTTTTACTATCGCTTCGCAGTCTAATAGTATTTTTTCAGGCCCGAAACCGCGTACGTTTTCTACGAAATTCAGCAGCCGCTCTTTTCTCGCCGCCGCTATAGTGACAGGCACTTTTCCATTCTGTGCCTGGTCGGCCCTCCAGGCCAGCTGAATCTGCTCAGCCGGCAGCGGCATCCGGGCTTCAGCCTGCAATTTAACCATCGCTGCGATTTCTTCTTCTGACACCGTGGGTAAATCAACACGGTAAAAAACCACACCTGCTGAGTCAAATCCGGCGACTACCATCTTGCCGTCGCTGTTCTTTTCTTGTTCTGTCGACTCAGCGGCCAGACCGCACTCGAGTTCGAATGCTTTCCAGTCCAAATCACCGGCTTCACTGCTTTTTGTCCATAAAACTTCAAAAAGAGCGCCCTGTTTACGAAGCTTCACAGCCTTAAGCTTGCTGCCGTCTTTTGCTATCGCAATCGCGGACCGCCGGGTCCCTATGTCAGTAGTATTGTTGCTCATAAATTACTTGCTCCCTGATACCAGTAAAGCGTCGTATATGGTGACTCGCTCCTGTCTACGATCACTTCTGTCTGCAGTGTTGTTCCGCTGACACCTCCTCTGTCGGCCGTTGCGGAACAGCGAATAGTGAAAACGTTTGAACGGGTGGTAATATTATTTGCAATTTGTGCAAAAGTATTCTGATTCACCAATCCTGCGCTCATCAATTCTGCGATACTTTGCATTCCTTCTGTCAAGCCATCCCTATAGGCAATTATATTCTCCGCAATCTCCATATTAGCCTCGCTATCTCCCAACAATGCTAACAAAACTCCTTTCGGTGCTGTGTTAATGTTGACTTTTCCGGCAATCTGGTTGCCGCTATCTACTGTTATTTTGTCTGCAATCTCATAGAACGTTTGTAAATCCACAGGTTCAGTCTGGTTCGAACCGCTTTGCGAACCCTGGTTCGAACCGCTTTGCGAACCCTGTTGCGAACCTCTTTGCGAACCCTGTTGCGAACTCTGTTGCGAACTCTGTTGCGAACTCTGTTGTGAACTCTGTTGTGAACTCTGTTGCGACTGTTGTGAGCTGCTATTATCTATCAGGTCAGCGATGCTGGTGAAATTGTTATTCTGGCGTTTTTCGACAATCCACTGGGCTTGAGAACTACTTATCCCTAAAGAGCTTTGCAGTTGCCTTTGATTACCCTGGTTGATATTAACCTTTTGATTGCCCTCAGCATCTACATTCCCGTCATACGAATAGCACGTCAGATAGGCAATCCATCCCGCATCCAGCTCTTCATCTCTGTCATCGTTGGGAGGACTTTCATCACCGTCTTTCTCATTGTAGTCCAGCAGCCCGTTGAAGTTTGTATCCTCTCCATAGAACAGCTCTTCAGTAACACCTTTAACCAGCAGCAGCTCACGTATAGTCTTGAAAGGACCATTGCGGATTGCATATCCAATCGGCAGATTTTCATAATACCCGCCTTCAACACCCCCGGCGTTTGGAGTGTCATCTCCATCCCGCCAGTCTATAATCGCATCGGCTATGTCCTCTTCCATATAAGGCAATTCCAGGAGCTGCTGCCTTGTTATAGTGTTTATGTTTAATTTGCTCGACTCATCGATAACCTTGACCGAAAACCAGCACCTCTCAAGACTTACATCATTATAATCTTCGTCATTGTCACTCCAAAGCTCGGTCAGGTTGTCACTTTCTCTCAGGTCCTCGTTCAGTACGCCGATGGCTGTCTCTATTCCCGCCCGGCAGGCCCACCTGCAGCGAAGTTCTTCCATCCTCATAGTGCTGACCTTCGTGTCGAGTCGGCTGTTTTGGCCTACGGATGTAGCGATTACCATAAGCACTGCTACTATCCACAGCACTCCTACAAGGACAAGCCCCTTTTTGTTACGATTACCAGTTAATTTTTTTAGCAAAACCTTCATTTTTTTGTTTTGTAACTTTCCTTTTCCATGTTACATGCTCATCTGAGGTTGATTACTCCCTTGTGCACTGCTGTTATCCTGCTCACCTGAGCTTTGCTCACCACTTTCGAGAGCTTCGAGTGTTGCACCTGTGGACCTGACCAAATTGACCATAATCGAGTCCATAGCCGGGTCTCCCCATTTTTGCTGTTTCCCAATGATATTTACTTCTATCAACTGAGGAGTAACTTCCATTTCCTCCGGCCATTCTTCGGACCATTCCTCTCCATCGTAGAACCTGACCTGGAAAAGTTCAATGTCCTCTGCAATAATACTCAAGATTCCGCCCGGGTTTTCATCGTTGGGATCTGGATTCGGCCACAATCGCCGATACAGGTCTGACTCTTCTTCATTTTTTTTCAGGAAATATTCCACTTCGTATACATCCGCTTCCGGCTGGTCGGTTCTGGCCTTTGTCCTGCCGACAGTATAGAAAGTCAAAAAACTACTGCCCACTTCTGAGTCGTCAGCCATTCCGACTAATTTCATATTTCTGAAATTCTGTTCGCGATACAGATTCACAAGGTCCCTGGAGATCATACTCGAAGCATACCTCACCTCGGAAGCAGCTTCAATATTACTATCTACTCTTTCGGCGCTGACTGTAATAGTCCGCAGTGTACCTACAGCCACCAATGCAATAAAGGACCCTATAGTCGAGGCAACCAGCGCTTCCACCAATGTAAATCCGGTCTTTCTTAAATAAATCTTCATTTAATTACTCTTGCTCTGTCTCTGTTTCGGCTTCAACATACGTGCTCATACCATTGAGCCTTGTTTGCACAGAGACACTATAAGGTCGATTCCGTTCCATCCATGTAACAGTTATCGTCACCAGATAAAGACTGTCTATACCCTGGTATTCGGTAGTAGCTTCCCAGTGATATCCCGGCTCGAAATCTTCGACTACGCCGTCTGCGCGTCCTAATTCGATGAATTCATCGATGCCGACATAGTCAAGCAAACTAAGCTGTCTCTCTATTATTGAAGCCGCTATCTCGTATTGCCTGTTAAGTCTTGTTCCGGTCATAGACCTCGTAGTTATTGCCACCAGGACCAAAACAGCTCCTGAAAGGATAGAACTTGCAGTTACCATCTCAACCAGAGTAAAACCTCTTTTGTTTCTTTTTGTCCGTATTCTCATTTCTGGTCCAAATCGACAGTGGTGGTTTTAAATTCCTGGGCCGTGCCCGGTTGTACCGCCGCCTTGCCGGTCGCAGCGAAGATATTTACCATGTAATGATTTTCGCCGTCGCCAATTTGTATTACCGCCGACTGTGCGGTGCCGTTCGGCAAAAAAACTATTACCGTCTGTTCATCAGATGATTCCGAACCAATAGGTGTTATTTGAATATTCTCGAATTTGACAGCTTCGTGAAATTCCACCGGTTTTGAGTACAAATCCCGCACTATCGTTTGCTCTGTCTGTTCAGTCTCTTCATTCAATTGGTTGGTAGTCAGGTAAAAACCGCCGTTGGTGGCATCCATTTCTATCCTGTAGGGTTTTTGTCGCTCAATAGCCATTATTCTTGCGTATTTAGCAGCAAGAAAAAAGTCCCGTGCTGCTTTTTCAACCAGCATCCTCTTGTATGTCCCTATGTAATACCCGCCACCGACGCTGGCGATAAGCGCGATAATAGTTATTACCACTAACACCTCGATGATAGTAAAACCAGCTTTCGTATTTTGTTTTCGCTTGTTCATGTGCGTAATTCAAAAACTCAAAACTACTTTAATCGTTATATATGTCTGCATCGTCACCTTCGCCGCCTTCTAAGCCGTCGGCTCCGTAACTTATCAAATCGAAGCTGCCCGGATTAATATCACCTACTTCAACGTAAATATATGGATTCTCCCACGTGTCAAACAGCTCACTTTGCTTCAGATAAGGCCCTTTCCACTTTTCTTCAAGGTCTGCGGGAGAGGCTATAAGTTCTTCAAGTCCCAACGAGTCATCCGGAAATCGCCCACAATCAAGCTGAAACGTTATAATTGCGCTTTCGATAGTAGCCATCTTGGTCCTTGCCATCTTTTTCTTCTGCGCGCCCATACCCTTGAACATTCTGGGTACATATACCGATGCAATGAGTGCCAACAGAACTATGACCACAAGCACCTCGACAAGGGTGAACGCCTTCTCTTTTCTTCTGTTCCGTCCCATTTGGATACCTTTCCTATTTAGAAAAACCAAAACTTAAATCGCTCCTGCACCAAATTGCATTACAACTATCGGCAGCAGAGTCGCCGCTATTATAAAACCTACTACTAAAGCCAGCAGGAGTATCAAAATCGCAGGGAAGATGGCCATAAACCTGTTTATCGCCGCGTCCGCTTCATCATCGAAAGTGTCAGCGGCATTGAGCAGCAATTCATCGAGCTTTCCTGTCTGCTCGCCAATAGAGACGATTTGCACAAGTAAAGGCGGGAAGTATCCCGAGCTGCCTAAAGGTTTGGCCAGTGACTCGCCCCGCTTGACCTCTTCAGCTACAGAATCAATTTCTCTGCCCAATAATTCATTGCCAAGTGTGTCACGAACAACGCTGAGGGCCTCTAAAATTGTGACGCCTCCTTTGGTAAGTGCCCCAAGAGTCCTTGCAAACCTGCCCACTGCTATTGTTCGCATGACCGAACCCAAAATGGGAATTTTGAGCTTAAAAGAGTCCCATTTGATTTTGCCCTCCGACTTGGTCCATCTACGCAGCAAATGCAGCCCCACGACAGTTACAGCTAAAATACCCCAACCGTATGCCGTCGTAAATAAACTTTTTATCAGCGTACTCAATGCCAAAAGCATTCTCGTAGGCAAGGGTAGTACTGCGATCGCATCGCCTATCATCCCTAATATTCTCGGCAAAACCCCTGTTATTACGATAACCGCCGAGACAAGCCCGATGCACAAAACGAAGATAGGATACGCTGAGGCATTTTTCATATTGGATTTTATTTTTCCTTCTCTGCTCAGCATTGTTGCCAACTGGGCCGTCGTCTCGTCGAGCATCCCTCCTGTCTCCCCAACTCTTATCATGGAAAGACATAACGGGTTGAAAGTATTCTCATGTCTGGCCATGGCCTCTGAAAGAGATTGGCCGGAACTTACCGACTTGACAAGCTCATTCAACATATTCTTTGTTGACGGTTTGTGCTGTTGGTCGCGAATGATTTCAAGGGCGTTAAGCAGGGGAAGTCCCGCTCGCAAGGCTGTGCTCAACTGGCTGGTAATAGCTAAAACATCTTTGCTGGTGACCTTTCGAGAGCCAAAATTCAACAACCTGCTCAGGTCTAACTCTGCCTTCTTTTCACCGTTGACGCTCGTTGCTTGAGCTTCCTGAGCCAGCTCTAAAACGAACTGACCTTTGTCAGCCAGGGCGGCAACGGCACTTCTGCGGTCAGCCGCTTCAATCGTTCCAGTGATGTTCCCGCCGCCTTGCTCAACTGCCTTATAAGAATACTGACCCACGATTTAGCCTCTCATAGTTCGGACTTTGTATTGTGCCCGGCCAGATACGATTTAATCTTCTTCACCGATGCTCTTGGCGACTCTCATGACCTCTTCAGGAGTCGTGATACCCTTCAACACTTTGGCGAAACCGTCGTGTTCCATACTTATATGGTCTGCCGGTGCCGCCTTTATAATCTGTTCCGTCGTCGGCCTTGCAGCTATCAAGTCACGCATGGTATGTGTTATCCTGAGCATCTCAAATATACCCGTTCTTCCCTTCATTCCGGTTTGTATACAGTCATTACAACCTGTTCCGTGGTAAAACTGCGTATCAGGTTTGATGTCCACCGAGCCGTTCAAACTCCTTATGAGCGTTTCGTCCGGCTTGTAAGGCTTTTTGCAGTTCGAACATATCGTACGAACCAGCCTTTGGGCCAACACCGCCTCTAACGAGCTGGCTAACAGGAATGGCTCAACACCCATATCAATCAATCTTGTAATCGCCCCGGGCGCGTCGTTGGTGTGAAGTGTAGAGAAAACAAGATGTCCGGTCAACGCTGCACGGATTGAAATATTGGCGGTTTCTCTATCTCGGATTTCTCCTACCATTATAATATCCGGGTCCTGCCGGAGAATGTGTCGCAGGCCCGTGGCAAACGTCAGCCCTCTTTTCGGATTCACCGGCATCTGGTTAATACCTTCAAGCTGATATTCAACAGGGTCTTCTATCGTTATCATCTTCACAGCCGGCGAATATATCTTTTTTAATGCCGCGTAAAGGGTCGTTGTCTTTCCGCAGCCGGTCGGCCCTGTAACAAGCACAATGCCGTGGGTCTTACGCAGACATTGATCGAAGCCTTCCAGGGACTGGGTGTTCATCCCCAGCTCTTCAAGCCCTATCAATGATACCGACCTGTCTAAAAGTCTCAGCTCAACAGATTCACCGTGTACCGTCGGGACGGTCGAGACACGAATATCGACCCTGCCCTTTTTACCGGTAAATTCGATGTGGCCATCCTGCGGTACAAAGCGCTCGGCGATATTCATATCGGCCATAATCTTGATTCGAGAAATAATCGCCGCCTGCAGGCGCTTGGATGATGGGGCCTTTTCAATGAGCATGCCGTCGACTCTGTATTTTATCTTTACCTGGTGCTCGAAAGGCTCGATGTGTATGTCGCTTGCACGGGCCTCAATCGCTTCAAGTATTATCAGGTTCACAAGATTAACTAAGGAGGGCTCTCTGGCCAGCTCGCTCAGCTTGGCAGGCGAGTAATCGCCGTTTTCCATCTCGGCCTGAGGTCTCTGTTCAATCGGGACGAGATTATCCAGCATCCTCGCCACGTTGCTGCCGTAGAACTTCAGTATGGAATTTTCCATCTGGGTCGGCTCAGCGTAATATCGCCGTACCGGATGGCCGCTTACCATCCTCAAATCCTCGATTACCTGCGGCTTGAACGGGTCTATCATCGCCACTGCTAAACGGC
>JBARPZ010000688.1:0-4047 GCA_049643445.1 Sedimentisphaerales bacterium | reverse complement strand
ATCTCGCCAAATCCACTTGCTCAAAAACCGTTTTCAGCAATCATATCTACGGCTGCACGCCAAAAATAAGGATATTAAGCGGATTATTAAGAATTCTCAAAAGAATCAGCAAGATTTGAGGGAATTTGTTTGACGCCAAAGCCCCTTTGTGCTAATATCAAATAAAGGCAGGCAGGTTGTAATAAGGTCTGTTATATATAATTTAAGTCGTCATCATATTTTCGCTAATTTCATTTCATAACTTGAACCTGTCTGAAAAAAACAATTTGTAGTCTGTCTGTAGTTTCCGCGAGAATTTGGGATTTTTTCAACATGTGAAGGCACCTTGCTACTATTGAGAATATTTAATGGCCGTATTGGTCAGAAATGAGGGCAGTAAAATGATGGGGAAAAATAAGAAAAGCTTGAAGAAGCTAATTTGTGCTGGAATCATTATATTAGCCATAGCGGGATGTGCGACAGAGGCGAGGGCGACGACCGTTACAACCCTCTATGAGTTCATCCCAGAGCAAAGCACCGTACTGGAGCGCAACTGGTCATTGGGGTATTACGAAAAATGGTACTCTATCGAAGGGCAGTTCCAGTTAACTGTTGATTTCGATGCAGGCATCGCCTGGTTCGACCAGGTCGATGCCACTCTCAGCGAAGAAATCTATTTTTCCGACTATTACGGCGAAGAGCCTATATCTACAGATCGCCTTGATGTCCTCTTTCATATGACCGAACTGGAAAGTACTTATGTCAACGATACGGCAATCGACTTTGTGTTTGAGAAGAACATCCCAACTTTCCCATTCGCCGATATCCATCTGTGGCTGACCTTCGTGGACAATTCGGTTCATCTGACCGGCCAGTTTTCAGAGGCTGCATATGATGGGAATCAATACAATTTGGATGCGCTTGCTGTTCCCGAACCGGCAACGATTATACTTCTGGCGCTGGGAATAATCGGAGTGCGAGTGAGCAAACGCAGGAGCTAAAAGGAGAGGATTATAGAAATGGGGAAAATTGCTGCGATAATCAGTTTAGTTCTGCTGCTCGGCATTACAGTTGCGGATGCGGCTATTGTTGAACTGCCGTTAGGCGCCGAGGGGCGGTACGATGCCAACTCAGAACCTTGGGAAATGGACTTCGACCTTGGGGTAACTTTCACAGATATATCGCATGTATACATTGACTGGTCGGGGGAGATTATGGCTGGATTGGCTGTAGATCCTATGAGACCCGGTCCGCAGCCGTTTCCGCTTGATGTAGGATTGCTTGCGTACTTAGGCCGTAATCCAGGTGGCCGCCTTGCGACGGTTATGGGCGGGGAAACGACATATCCAGAGCCGGAAATTTTTGACTGCCAAAGTGAGTTTAAGATATGGCCTCCGACTACCTGGTCCGACCTCCTTGACGGCCAGGGTACAATTTCGATTGGTCATGTTGTACTGGTCGGTCCTTATCTCGCATATGTCGAATTCGGTTTTGTAGATCTCAGCAGCGCAACTTTGGTAGTGGAGGGTACTCCAGTACCCGAACCGGGCACGCTCTTTCTGCTCGCCTTTGGTGCGGTGATGCTGAGTAAAAAGCGCTGAACACCGCGACAAACATATCGCGGCCGGCAATTGTGTGGCACAAAAGAATTGCACGTGTTCGCTAAGGACTAAAATCCCGTCCTACAATGCCATGCCAACTTGTTCCTGTCCTGAGCGTGATCGTTTGGACGACTTAGGTTGAGACTCCGCTTCCTGCTCGGCTTCTTCTTCAGCGTCCCATGAAGTCCACTTGCTCCTGGCTTTATCTACTATATCCACCACTCGGCTGATAACAATTTCCGGCGTATCATCGAATGGGTCAACAACAAAAGTCTTGAGTCTGTCATAGAGCTCTTCAGAAATTTGAATAGTCTTCATATTTTTTCCTCCGGGTTACAAGCTGTTACTTACAGCAAACCAGTCCCTGCCTACAGATTGTCGCCGAGACCTGCATTTCGCCTCCATACATCCATTTTTCAACACAAACGTCCGATAGCAAACGCAAAACTTCACCAATTAAAATATACAAAACATCCACTCCAAAACCAAAACAACAGACATAAAACCTGCAATTTCCGTCTACAATTTCCCCCTCTGTGCCTTTGAATTGGGTTTGTATTGGGTTTGTTTGGCTTTGTATTGGCTTTGATTGGGTTTGAATTGGCTTTGAATTGGCTTTGTATTGGCTTTGAATTGGCTTTGTTTTCCTAATTGACCAAGTGTCCATTCGTACATAATTCCTTGTTAATACTTTATTTACGTTCAACTTGACTTTTTTGAAATTGGCTTTGTTTTGCATAAAAAGGTTATTTTTTCGTACGTAATCTTTCGTACTTCGTAAATCCTTTATTAATCGCAGAATACGCCCCATTAGAAACAAAAGGCATGTTTCTAACGGGGTAAACAGATTTTTGGATTCAGAGATCATAGAGGTTTTTAGCCGGCTTGGTGTTCCTGGCAAATTCTGCTCTAAAAGCGAGCTTTTGACGCAGAGGGTTGCCTTCGTCCACAAGGCCATTGAAATGGCCTTTTTCAGAAGCCGGGTAAAAACGGTTCTTGTTAGTCGTAAAGATGCACAAAAGGCACGAAGGCACGGAGGGAAATCAAAGATTAAAATGCAAAATGCAAATTTGTGGAGGCCATATAAATGATTAAGGATTAATGATAAATGATTATTTGTTTTTGACTGTATCATCATATTTGTTAAGGGGTTATGGGTTAGGGATTGGGGGCCAGGGATTGGGGGCAAGCTATATAAATGATTATTGGCCTTTTTCATAAGACGGGTAAAAACGGTTCTTGTTAGCCGTAAAGATGCACAAAAAGGTGATTTATTAGTCATTAATACACCAAAATGTTTACAAACTTGTCTTTTATGATGCAAAATAATGCTTTTTTTCGTGCCCTGCTGGGCTTTTCGTGGGCCGCTGGACCTCCATCTTCTGCCATTTCTATGGCTTTTTAAGTTTTCCTGCTGGCCCCTAAGGGACAGGCAAACATTTGAATATGTTAACAGATTTCCAAACAATAGTCAACAAAAAATAGCCAAAAAAATACTTTTTTTTGGCTGCCAATTCTAAATTCCACATTCCCTTGCCTGCCAGTTCGTCAAGGGCTTTTTGCTGAGATTTCACCGGAAAAAAGAGAGGGACTAACGTACTGACTCACAGGGCGTAAAAGCAACTGGTATATTGAAGTTGGATGATGCCTCTGCAAATGCTGAAGCTGTATCGCTTTTGCTGTCCTTGTGCAGGCAGATGTTAAGCATCAAAATCACCTTACTAACCAAGAAGGAAAGAATATCGCTACGAGTGACGCAATGCCAAACAATAAAAGAATAATTAGCCAGATTTTATATGAGGACCTGCGGATCAGCCAATTCTTGTGTATTAAACGTCGATTAGCGGGATATCGACCGGTAGCCTTTTCATTAGCGTGCAGTTGACGTGCAAGCGTTTCTTCCCCCTTGCGATGCTTCACCAATAGGTGAAGCGATGCTGCTGAAGTGCCTAACGCGAGCAAGGCAGCTACAAAGCGAGCATGTGGTTTTGTGTCTTTTGATAGGATTATCGCAAAAAGAAATGCTTGCGCTAACAAACTCAATACTGGCGTTTGCCACAGCATATTGTTGAATGCGTCGCGGCGCGCGTTAAGGACTGAGTAGACTACATCATCCATTCCTCCAGCAGTGTCAAAGTAGGCGGCTGAGTATTTATGAGCCTCGCCCGAATGGGATTCGCAGACCCATTTCCAATCAGAGTGTTGATCTATAGGTAACTTTTTGCGATCCAAGTCTCGATAGTACTCATAAGCGAGGACTACGTATTGGGTAGTTATGCTCTCAACGTTCGCAAAATTTGTTTCGTAAATGTGATCGAACACGCCTAAGAAACGCCCGTTTTTTCTGGTAAGATGTATACCGAGCTCCGACTTTCCTATACGAGTGAGTGCTGAATCAACGTTGTCTCCTTTTCTGATTCTGCCACCAGGAACAAACCACGCCCTAATTGCTGGACGGTTTTTACGC
>JBARPZ010000687.1:0-4125 GCA_049643445.1 Sedimentisphaerales bacterium | reverse complement strand
TTAATTAAGACCACAGCGTTAGCTCTGGACAGCGGAGAGGTCTTTATAAAAGCGGCTGTCTGCTCTCTGGCAGGGGATGGACCAAAAAAAGTCCATTTTTGGTCATTTTTTTGCTTACTTTTGTTTGGAAATCTGCCTGCCCCGTGAGATAGCGAAGCGTTATCTCACTGGGGTTAAATCCGTGCCCAAAAAAAGCACTTTTTTTGCAAAAATGTTTGTATTTCATTGAACACTCTAAGCAAGTTTGGTATAATACAAACAGCCATAGAAATGGCAGATTAGCGGAGAACCGCACGTCGTAAGCCACAGCGTGGCAAGGACATAGGGCAAGCAGGCCCAAGTCAAATTTTATCGTCAGTGAATAGTCTTAGACCGAAACGGAAAATCATTATGGATATTACCCAATTATCCATTTACTTTTTTACTCATTTACCCATTCACCCATCCACTCATTTACCTTTCCAGCCCCTGACAAGTACGAAAGTTTACGTACGAAAAAACAAACTTTTTATGCAAAACAAAGCCAATTTCCAAAAAGTCAAGTTGAACATAAATAATGTATTAACAAAGGATTACGACCAAATAGACACTTGGTCAATTAGGAAAAACAAACCCAATTCAAACCCAATTCAAACCCAATCAAACCCAATTAAAGCCAATATAATGCCCAAACAAACCCAATACAAAGCCAAACAAACCCAATTCCCCATGATCCTTGCCTACTTTTCAAGTAGGGCCAATATATGTTGCTGCGCTTTTAAACTTCCCGGGGAAAATGATTAAGGACCGATATTAAATGATTAATTATATTGCTCTTGTGGCCATCTGGCAAAATTTTTCAATATCATACCACTGGAAACCAATAGGATGGTTCAAAAAAAAGCATCAGTGTAATCAACATATACCCAGTGACAAACGCCTTGTGTCCGTCAGAGGTTATATCGTTGATTTGTGTGGAATATTGCCTGGCCGAGTGCCCCGGGGCAAATTACACTTTTTTTGCGTTTTCGGGTTTTTCCGACTACTGCTTGAGAATATTGAAATATGCCGCTACTGACTCGCCGAGGGACATGGGAAGAAGGTCCTTTGCTGTGAAATCGACGTTTTTATTTATTGGTGAAGGAGAATTTCCATGCACCGTGACCATAAAATTTTTGTAAAAGCGATTCGAGAAAGGAAAAAAGTCAAATTGGCCTTTTTCCAAAACGTACGTGGCTGTATCATAAATGGATTATTTGGGCCTATTTTCTATAGTCCATCCGCTGCGGGGGACGATTCAGATTGTTATTACCTTTGGGATTTTGAAAGTGGAGTTGGCGATAATTTCTTAGGTCTGCCGCCATCTCAAATAGTGAGGATGGAATTAACCGGGGAATCCTTTGATTTTGTTGAGTTCTTCACTTCAGGGGGAGCAATTAGCGGCTCTGAGTGTGGGAGTGGAGCGAATTTACCTGAGAGTAAAAAGAAAGAATCCCGTGGAAAAAATTTGTAAGAATTGCGAATATTTTTTACAAGTAAGTTTTAGTGGTAGTTGGGGTGATTGTATGAAAGCGCCGAGTTCTGTGGAGGCAGATGGCAGGAAAAAACAGGGTGTTTTTATGTGGGCTGATAAAACTTGCAGTGATTTTAAGCCAAAGCAAGAGCCACAGTAGCGTTGGCCGTACAGATGGAGTTTCCAGGGAATACGTGGATTTTATTCGCTCGGCCATTATTTTTCATATTAAGAACGAAGCGGAAGCAGTTGTCTTTTTCTCCAGGTTTTCCCATATCGCTCGATTAAAATTTGGGGATTAGGCGTAGGAAAGTCTAAGTTCAAGCACGGTTTTTGCTCATAAGTGCTTACATATGCAATTGTTGCGAAAACACAAGCCCCCCCCGATTGAAATTCCGGTGAAGCCCTGTGACCTGTTAAAAAGTGGATTTGCAGTGAATTAAAGCCGCTCTCCACAATCTTACACCACCACTGGGCCGACAAGGCCTCTGTGAGGGTTAGTTGCAACCATTAAGCAATTCCTATATAATTTGAGCGAACAAAGGCTCACAAATATCGACGACTAATTGACCGTTATTTTCAGCTTTTTGGATATTTCCCTGAGGCGGAAGTACAGTGGCGTTACTCAGTACGAACACAAACATGTACGAAAATAGTGTGCTCATGGCGTCCGCGCTTCTTACCGAACACGGAGATTTTATCCGTGCGGTTATTCGCTCCCAGGTTAAAAATGAAGACCAGGCAGAAGATATATTCCAGGATTTCTTTCTTTCTCTCGTTTACAAACCTATACCTAAAGGCGTTAAGAACATCAAAAGCTACCTCTATAGAGCTATAACCAATGATATTGTCGATGCTGTTCGTCAGGTAGAAAGATACCGAGTTAGAATTCACAAATATAGTAAGCAACTTACTCATTCTATCAACAACACTAGTTCTGAAAACGCCTTAATTGAAAAAGAACAACTTGATAAAACGTTCGCACTTATTAAGGGGCGGTTGCCAAATAGTGAATCTCAGGCGATCTTTTTACGATATAGAAAGCACCACAGCCTAAAAGAGGTCGCTGAGAAAATGGGTGTAAACGATAGGTCCGTCAGCAGGTATATTTGCGTAGGATTAAGGAAAATCCGGCGTTTTCTGACAATAAAATGAGGTAATTATAATGATAGCTTCCAATCCTAACTTGTTATGCAAAGAGGCTAAACTGTATTATTATGACTTTCTCTGCGGTGAAAGCCGGGAAATGATTCCAGGGTCCGTTATTAACCACATTGAGCGGTGCTCAAACTGCCGGGAGCGGGTAAATCAGCTCCAAGCTGCGTTATTACGAACTGAAGAGCCTATTGAATCGGAGCAACAACAAGTTAGCTCTGCCATTGCCACCATGCTGAAACTTCACTTTGCCTACATTGGCGAGCCCGTAACTTGTAATGTCGTAAAGCCTTTTCTTCCTTGTTTGTTAGATCCGGCCTTAGAGATTAGAATACCAACGCCGATAATAACACATCTGCACAATTGTCGACAGTGCTCTGAAGAATTAGATATGATTCGGTGTCTAAATCTTAACCGTAGGCAATTATGCCGGTTAAGTCAGTTGTTTGCAGAGAAACCTACCGGGGATAATATTGGCTGCTCAAAAGCCCGAAATGCTATACCATCGGTCATGTCAATGGTTTTTAGTAAACTCGACTCAGAAGATTTGAAACATTTGTGCAAGTGCCCTGTTTGTCGAGAGTTTCTTTACAAAGAACGACAAAAAAATTGTGATAGTTTGCCGGAGAACGCCTCATCTCCGGAATTTCCGTGTGAGTCGGTTTCGACAACAGATATTTTTGATTATGTCGTACCGTACGGGATTGACCCGGCCAATGACCAATATACGAAGTTCCATAAGTCGCTTATTTCACATTTAATGAATTGCCAGAGATGCTTGTATAAAATGCAGCAACTGCACCAAACCATTGTTAGTATTGTCGAAAGGCCTGATTCTGATGTCGTTACAGTATACCACATAGATGAATCCGCTAAGGCTGAAGTATGCAGCGAATCTGATGATATTTATGCTGGTTTTCCAATAAGGGTGGAAACAGCAAAACGCGAAGATGAGGTCAATGCTGGGCGTTCAGCTTCGACTATTGCTTTTGGCGCTGCCTTGAAACAGAAAGTCTCAGCAATGAATCTAAAACCCCTTGCCAAAGCTGCCGTTGCAGCAGCGGCGGTTGTATTGATAGCAGTCGCTTTGTTTTTGAGTACACAACCTGCCAAAGCCATTACTATAGAACAGATTTACAAGGCCATTGAGAGAGTTAAAAATGTCCATATCTCCAGTTTTATCCCCGATAACACAGAACCGATACAAGAGAAATGGGTGTCACGGGCCTTAAATATTTATATGACTAAAACCGGAAAACAGTGGGTTCTGTCGGATATTCCCAACCGGCTAAAAAAGCGTAAGCAAGTGGATACTGCCGTAACCGAGACGGAACCATTATCTAACGATGACGTCGCCGACGTCGAGAAAAAAATGACCGGTTCCTTGGGCTTAATACCACTTTCTGATATATCCGATGTTCTCCCGGATAGCGAATGGAGCCGTGTAGCCGATGATGGCTTAAAAGCCACCTTTACGG
>JBARPZ010000686.1:0-2418 GCA_049643445.1 Sedimentisphaerales bacterium | reverse complement strand
CACCAAGTGTCCGAGTTGTAGATACGAGTTTAATCCGTCTAACTTCATGGCGCCTTCTCCCATGAAGCTTCAAGAACCCGAGACAGATACAAACGTGTTTTCACTAGGTAGAGATGAACCCTTAGAGAAACAAAACAAAATATCCATGAACCTTTCTCTAACAACAAGGCAATCGAAAGTATCTAACGAAACGATAGCAGTAGCACAAGCTTTTGGTGTGGGTATAGACGAGACGATCAGGACAAGGATATTCGAAGATTTTGAAATCTGCTACAATGATCGTGACCTTATTTATGTTACCGGAGATTCGGGAAGCGGAAAATCAAGTTTCTTAAGGTTGCTTTCAAATCATGAGTTAAGTAGAGAACGAAAGGTAATGCGTTTTTCACAGGTAAAACCTTGTAATGATGAGATTCTAGTTGAAGGGATGGGTAGTTCAGTTGAAGAGAATATGCGGTTCCTGGGGTTAGTCGGCCTCAGCGAAGCATCCATCATGGTTCGCCGATTTGATGAACTCAGTGAGGGACAAAAGTATAGGTACAAATTAGCTAAAATGATCCGAGAACCTGCTGACGCCTATATTGTCGATGAATTTGCTTCAACTTTGGATAGGATCACAGCAAAAGTACTGGCCTTCAACGTTCAAAAATGGGCTAGAAAAATGGGGAAAATGGTGGCGATAGCTACGCCACACCAGGATCTAGTGACCGATTTTAATCCGAATATTTTAGTCTACAAAGGATTCGGTGAAACGGCGCAGATACATTATTTTGACCCCAAGGAAGCCGAAGCAAGTTTTATGGGACAAATATCACTGCTGAAAGCTAATTTCGAGGATTATATCGAACTAGGGCAGTTCCATTACATAAATGATAAACCGTCTTTTTTCACTAGCCTATACAAACTTGTGTTTCAACAGAAAATAATAGGCATAATTGTATACTCTTCACCGTTTCTCCGCATTTCTCTCCGAAATAGGGCATTACCCAGATACAGAAGTGCCAATCCTCAAACGGTAAATCGAGACATTGTTCGGATCTCCAGGGTTATTATTCACCCAAAATTTCGGGGAATTGGTCTTGGTAAAAAACTGGTGAAGGAAACCATACCTCTAACAAAAGCTAAAGTCGTTGAAGTTGTGGCTGCAATGGGGATATACAATCCCTTTTTCGAAAAAGCAGGAATGATTTATGTTGGTAACTTGCCAATACCCAGAGAAGGAAGAAGACTGATAAAAACAATCAAAGAATTAGGCGGAGTCCCCGCCCTACTGCATAGTCAGATCGAGCGCATTAAATTCATTGAAGGGTTATCCACCGAAGAAAAAAATAGGCTTACTGATGCCTTGATAAAAAGTTACGAATCTCATCAACGTCAATTTGGTAGAGGAATAAATGAAGCGAAAAGGATGTTTCGAGAATTTGCTCATTTCGGGCTGGAAACTCTATTAAAAAACATGATCCCTGTAGAAAGAGCGTATCTATATTGGATTAATCCAGAAAGATCTTCCTCAGAGTATATGACAATTTTACGAAATAAACCAGGGGATACCTAATTTGAAACACCAATTGTATGAACGACGACAAAAAATGGTGAAGTATATTGCTCAAGGGATTCAAATGAGGTCGGTCATGACACAGCTGTCTGAGGATTACGATGTTGCAGAGAACACCCTTTGGCAGGATTGGTATAGAAGAGATAAATGGCTTCCACTGATGCTTCAGTTAGATCAGGAGGACGCAAAAAAATGGTTTGGGGACCTCTTCGCCATGATTATGGAAGCGCGCAATGCTTTCTGGGGCATATATCAGAAAACTGACAATCCCTTCGCAAAAATACAAGCCGTAGAAAAAGCTGTAAAAATTGCGGAAACTCAATTAAAATTACTAAGCGTTCTGTTTTATAATTTTTCTAGTACCACACAAACTTCTCAATTTATCCTTAATGTTGAACAGATAGACGTTGAAGTAAAGAACTTCTTAGGAAATTTATACAATTTAGAATACATGCAAAACCAACAATAGAATATTAATAACCAGAGTTAGTTAAATGAAGGATCTTATACTGAAATCTACTGACATGTTGAGATTAAAAGCCTTTTCAGGTTTTAGTTTCAGGAAGTAGACACGACGAAAGTTTGGGCTTACGACCAGAAGGAGCGACCGATGACGTTCATTCTCAGATGAATATTTAATAAGGGTGCTGGGAAATCCTCTTCAACATGAAGTACGAGATCAAGTATGAGCCCTCCTACGCGATGCTGGTCGTCGACCTGGAAGCGGGGGAGAGCATCGTGGGGGAGGCAGGGGCCATGACCTACATGACGCCCAACATAGAGGTCGAGACCCGGATGAGGGAGAGGAGCCTCCTGGGCACCATAGGGCTGTCCCTCCTGGGAGGGCAGTCCTTCTTCGTGAA
>JBARPZ010000685.1:0-4734 GCA_049643445.1 Sedimentisphaerales bacterium | reverse complement strand
ACGCTGCCGTTCCTGACTGGAATGACGAAGCCGATGGGTTACATGATGATGACGACGCCCGCCTGTTGCAGCCCTTCAAAGTAAACAGGATTGATAAGCCGGATGTCTTCAATGCTCTACAACTGGGAGATAATATCTTAGCGATTCATGGGATGAATGTTAGTACCGGCAGCAGTGATTTTCTGATTTCGGCGAAATTACGTGCCGGCAACTAAACTATTTATGCAAAACTAAAGATTGTTCTTTGAGGATTCTAAGTGTTGTTCAGAAACCATAATGTCTTATTTGTTAAGTAACTCAAGAAAGAAAGGTGTGAAAATGAACATGAAGAAGATTATTGTGATTTGTGCGGTGATTGTGTCATTTCTTGGACTTGCGCACAACAATGCGTACGGGGACCTGCCCACGAATTTCCCAGGCATTACCACGCACATCTACGATGCCAACGTCATCGCAGACGGCTATGTTTTTCTCTCCGTATCCACGGATGTCGAGGGTGTGGGCTACTACGTGATGATCCTTGAGAACGACGGGACTGTTTATTGGTACAAGGAGCTGCCGGACGACTACTCCTACGACTTCAGGGTACTGCCGAACGGCTATCTCCATTATGCCCAATTGTTTCATCATCACACCTACGCGGGGGGCGGCGACGTCGTCCACGTGATACTGGATGAGAACTTCAACGAAGTCGAGACGATTCAAGCGGGCAATGGCTACGTGGCCGAGGCCCACGATTTCCAACTGCTGCCCAACGGAAATGTCCTGCTCTTCGGTTATTACTTGAGCGAGGTGGACATGAGCCAGATCGTGGATGGCGGTCATCCCGGGGCACTGATCTCCGGCACAACCGTCCAGGAACTGGATTCCCAGCGGAACGTTATCTTCCAGTGGCGGAGCTGGGATTACTACACCTTTGAAGATTTCTTCAGTACGTTAACAGACGATCCCAGAGCCAAGGACGCCGTGATCAATACGTTCCACTTCAATACGCTCAACCAGGACAGCGACGGTCACATCTTCGTGGGGACACCCCAGCCGGCGGCCAGGCTGCCACGTTCAGGATGGGTCAAGAAAATCAATCTTCAGACGGGCGAGATCATGTGGACACTGGGCGGCGATGACAACGAGTTCACGTTCGTTGGCGTCACACAGGAGGAGGGGAGCGAGGCGTTCACCGGACATGCGTTCCATCGCCTGGACAACGGTAACGTCCTGATCTACGACAATGGCACAAATAATGTAAGATCGTCGCGAGTGCACGAATACAAGCTGGACGAGCAGAACAAGATTGCCGAGCACGTTTGGACGTATGACCCGAATAATATGATTTACGGCACCGGTCGCGGCAATGCCCAGCGTCTGCCCAACGGCAACACGATGATCGGCTGGGGCACTGTAAGGGGAACACTCATACCCGTTGCCACGGAAGTGACGCCTGACGGCAGGAAGGCCTGGGAATTGTATTTCGACAATACGGCTGTCGGGAGCTATCGCGCCTTCCGCTTTCCTTACCCGCCTCAGTCGCAGGCCATCGAATACACCGAGTTAGAACTTGCCACCGGGAATACTTACCCTCTTGGTGATACGGGCGTTTCCATCAAGGTTATTAGCGGCGGCGGGGGCTACAACGAAGTGGCGGTGACGCGCGAGCCGTACGCCCCGGTGTATCCTGTGTTTACGGGAAAGGCCCCGCGAGTTCTTCCCGTACGCGTGAAATTGGAAGAGTCCGACATCGCGAGCATGACGGCCCAGCTTTCTTTTGACGCCACCGGCCCCAACAGCTTTGACTTTATCGATAATCCCTGCTTTGGCGAGCCCTGCGACCTCACTGTTTATCATCGCCAAATCCCCGGTTATGGCCTGTTCCTCCCGCTGGCAACGGACTACAATCCCGTCAAAGAACAGTTGCGGGCCACGATGACTCAGTTCGGCGAGTTTATCTTCTGCTATGACGACATAGAAGAAGTGCCGTACGCCCCCATGTTAAACGAACCCGAGAGTGACCGGGGGGTCCAGGAGTATATGGTTATCGCTCCCCCGTTGGCCGATCCATGTGTTGTGTATACGGTCAATCAGGAGCTGCCCATCTCGCTTTCCTGGTCGCCAAAGGGCTTTGCCCGGTGGCACCATCTCGAGGTGGCAACAGATGAGGACTTCACAGCACTTGTGGTGAATTCGTGGTGGATGACCGAAGCACGCTATAGCTGGTCATCGGCCAATCCCAACACAACCTACTACTGGCGCGCAAAAATAAGTACGAATGACCTCGTCTATAGTGAGTGGTCTACCGGTTCATTTGCGACGGTCCCGCCGATGGTCGAAGTAACCGCTCCCAATGGCGGTGAAAATTGGCGGCGCGGCCTGGATTATTTCATCAAGTGGAATGACAATATTGCGGAAGACGTGGTGATTGAACTCTATAAGGACGATGTGCTGGTTGAGACTATTGGCACAGTCCCCAGTGATAGAGCTTATGAATGGGAAGTCGGTCTGGCCCTCGAGTCGGGCTGCGATTATTCCATCAAGGTCAAAAGCTCGACCAATGGCGCCCTGCTCGATGAAAGTGACGATGTCTTCAGCATCGATGTACCAACCGGCGACTTCGACTGTGACGGCTGTGTCTGGCTCGATGATTTAGCTGTATTGACGGGCGAGTGGCTTCAAGAGCACAGTGGGCTCATAGCGGATCTGTATGAAAACGGTAAGATCGACTTTGATGACCTGGCGATTTTTGCTGAAAACTACCGGACAGGAGCATCATGCCCCTGACAGGGAGTTATTTATATAAAAGGAAAGCTTGTTTTATGAAGATTCCAACCGTTTGTTCAGAAAGTGTGATGTTTTATTTATTCAGTAACTTGAGAAAGAGAGGTGTGAAAATGAACATGAAGAAGATTATCATTATTTGTGCGGCCATTGTGTCATTTCTTGGACTTGCACACGGCAACGCGTATGGCGTTGAGCCTAATTTGCCCGATGATTTTCCGGAATTCATCATTAACCAGTATGGTGAAACCGCGCCGGGTTATGTGATTGGTAGTGTCCGATCAAGGAATTCGAACGTGGGTAGTTACTTTGTGATCCTAGAGAATTCGGGCAATCCGGTATTCTACAGCAAGACCCAGAGTCTGGGAAGATTGAGGTGTAATGGATTATTTGCCTCGAACAGGAATATCCCGGGAATGCAAGGTAAGGTTACCTGGCATCTCTATGAAGATTTCAATGAGGTGGACATTTTCCAAATGGGAAACGGATATCTGGCGGATAGTCACGATTTCCAGGTTCTTCCCAACGGGCACGCCCTCATGTTCTCCTATTCTTCGCATATCATCGACATGAGTCAAATCGTTGAGGGCGGACACCCCGCTGCCGAAGTCGGAGGAGCCGTTATTCAAGAGCTGGATGTGCACAAGAATGTAATATTTCAATGGCGAAGCATCGACTATGTCCCGGTTACGGACACCTATCAGAATGTAACCAGAGCGAAATTTCCCTCTATTCATGTGAACACCATCGAGTTAGATGAAACCGACGGCAGCCTCATCCTGTCCTGCCGGGCGGCCTCCAATGTGATTAAAATCAGTCGCGTTACCGGCGAGGTGATTTGGCGCCTGTGCGGCAAGCAGAATGAGTTTACGTTTATTAACGAGCACGAAGAAAACGCCCCTCGCTACTTCAAGTTCCAGCATGATGCACGTCGATACGCCAACGGCAATCTGTCGTTGTTTGACAACGGGGTCAACCAGAATGATATGGAAAGAACGTACTCCCGCGCGGTTGAATATGCCCTTGACGAAGAGAACAAGACCGCAACCATGGTGTGGGAGTATAGAAACGACCCGGACTTTCTGGCCATGTCCGCGGGCAATTGCATTCGCCAAGCCAACGGCAATACCCTCATCCGGTGGGGCGCTGCAGCCAGTTCCGGAAACGCAGCGGCCATGACCGAGGTCAATCCCAATGGACAGCTTGTATATGAAATATGGACCGCCCAGAATAAAGTTACCGCTGTTACGTCGCCGTTTATCGGATTCGAACGGTATGTGTGGCCCCTGGAGGACCAGAGCACGACGGTGACACACGATGACCTCACAGAGGGCGGCGAGTACGTGTTTAACGATACCGGCGTCACGCTTAAGGTCAACTCCCTGGAAGGCGAGGTGTCTAACGAAGCCTCTGTTGAAAGGGCGCCCTTTGCTCCGCGCTATCCTGAGTTCGGCGGCAAGGCACCGAGAGTGCTTCCTGTACGCATGACGATCTCCGCATTGGAAATCATCAGCATGAATGCAAATATCTCGTTTGACGCCGAGAGCTTCGGTTTTGCAGACAGCACTGGGAAGTTCAGTTACGCTGATCCGTATAAGTTAACGATTAACTTTCGTCCAGTCCCCGGAGGGGGTCTTTTCATTCCGCTGCCAACCAGTTACAATCCCGTCACCGGGCAGTTGAGCGCTACCATGACGGAATTCGGGGAATTCATTTTATGCTTCCCCGATCTCGAAGAAGTACCGTACGCTCCCCTTCTGATCGAACCTGAAGATCAAGGTACTGTCAACCAGGAACTCGAAGTCTCATTCGTCTGGGCGCCCGTAGGATTTTACAGGTCCTTTGGCCTGCAAGTCTCTAAAGATCCGGGATTTAAGACGCTTGAGGTTGACGAGACCAGCTTGACGGAAACTCGCTATACCCTGGCAGCCGTAGCTCCCAACACGACCTACTACTATCGCGTGA
>JBARPZ010000684.1:0-2096 GCA_049643445.1 Sedimentisphaerales bacterium | reverse complement strand
ACGGCTTCGCGTTGGCTGTTGTGTAGTAGGCCATGGCTTCAGCCCTGACTCTTATACACAAAACAGCCTCCTCAGTACGTCGGGGTTCTGCAGGGCTTCCTCGATGAGCGGCCTGTATCGGGCGGTGGTGTCCAGAACGGATAGCAGATCCAGAATGCCCCGCATCAGGATCGTCGGCCCGATGGGATCGCGCCTGCGCCCGAGCCAGCCACCGCGTCTGGCGATGAAGGCGAACAGACGAAGCCTCAAGTCGATGTCCGCATTGTCCGGCTCTATCATGGCCGCCTTGACTTGCACGTACTGCTGCTCGGCCAGCTTCCCCTTGGCGGGAAGATCCAGTTCGCGTTTGAGCTGCAGCACGGCCATGGCGGCCACCGTCAAGACCACCAGGTATCGGGCGATCTTGGCCGCGTCGGTCAGGCGGGAGTACAGGATGCGATAGCCCGACTTCAGCAGCCTGAAGAGGTCCTCGATCCTCCACCTCAACTCATAGCAATGCCCCACGAAGGCCATCTGTTCGTACGTCTCGACCGGCAGGGACGTCAACAGCACCCAGCACAGGGCCTCGGAGTTCGCCGGAGGATCGAGTTCGCGAATCACCACGACGTTGACCTCCACGGGATTCGGCGGGCGGAAGTACTTCTTGTTTCGCATTGCCGAGCGGTACAGCCGAATCGGACAGGCCCCGATGGACAGCTTCGCCCATCGTTTCGCGCTGTGCGGATCGACCACGCGATTGTTCCCGTCCAGCGGAAGAGTCTTGTACGGCTGAAGTGGGACGTGCTCGATTAGACGCTTGAGATTCACGCAGACGTGGCCCGGAGCAAGCGGATGGCCGGCCTGTTTGCTGGCTAGGGCCGAATCCGGCACCCAACCGTACCGCCTCATCTGCACGTTCCGGTTGCCCAGACTGCGGATGACAAAGTCGCGCCCGTTGTGTCGACAGCGATCCAGCAAGAAGATATCGTCGAATTCCCGGTCGGCGACGTCGATGACGTGCCAGCGGCTCAACAGGTCCGCTGTGCCGTTGACGTGCACGGCCATCTGGTGCCGGTGGTTCTCGCGAAGACGCTGCTTCTCTCTTGCGTTGAAGTGGGCAAACAGTGGCTCGTAGTCGTAGTCCATCATGTCTTGGTCGTCGGGGCCGTGGGCGTTGATCACCGTGTCGTGAACCACCCCCAAAACGGTCGAGGTCTTCGGATCGACCGCTGCGCAGGCGACGTACTCATACCCCCTGCCCGCATGGTTTCCGATCGGGCGGCGATCGGTCTTGCCGTTGTGCCGAGAGTAATCCAGAAGGCTCACGTCGTGCACGATCAGAAGATCCGCCCCTGCCGGCACGCCCTCCAGGACCGCCCCCGCCCGCGCGGCGCGGAGTCCGGCCAGCGAGACCTTCTCGTTGCCCACGAACCGATACAGCGACATCGCGTTGGCCAGGGGGAGCTTGCCGGCCGCCTTGCCCGCTGCCCAGGGCGGAGAAGCCCCGGGGCTCGAGCAGGCCATGGCCACCTGACGCAAGAAGGCAGCGTCGCGCTTGGCATGGCCCAGATCCAGATGTTCCTGCACGCTGTGAAGGATGTCATCAGGCGTGGTGCTCATCGAGGGCTCCTTCCCGCATGAGTTGGAGATTGATCGCGGTAATCCGCTGCACGATCGTCAGGAGGCGCCGGTGCTGGCGAATGCCTTCCCGGACCGCCTCGACCTGTCCTTTGGGGACATAGTGCTGCCTCTGAACTCCGTCTCGCGTGACGCTGAGATACCCGCGCGGGCCGTGGCGTTTGCCCGCATGACAGCCACAGGCGGGCCGAGAGCAGGTGGAGAAGCGCTCAAAGAACGACCCGCCGATCAGCAACACCAAGCCTGGCAACTCCTCCAGGAGCTTGGCCCGCTGCCGGCGCAACACCCGCACCCTGCCCTTCCGAGATGGAGCCATGCCGCCTGTATAGCATATAAATCAATGCTATACAAGCGGAAAACCCCTCCACCTGAAGCCGAGACTTGAGGTCAGCAAATGTGTATAAGAGTCAGGGCTTTAGCCATGGTGGACCAAACCGCCCAACAGGATCATCAGCCCGTTTCAACGGGCTTCCCTGTTT
>JBARPZ010000683.1:0-3012 GCA_049643445.1 Sedimentisphaerales bacterium | reverse complement strand
CATCGAGCAGCAATTCTCGCTAAAACCCTAAAGTCATGTGGAATGCTGACGGTTGCGCTGCGAACGGTGGTATTTCCGCAGTCATCGACTGACTGATAGGTGATAGTGTAAATCCTGTCGCTGCCGGGCCCACTACGTTCAGCCCTTACATAGATTGAGCCGTCATCACCTATTTGAATATCATCGCTTGTATGCCCATCGCCTATAATGTCATCGCCTTCGTTCGCCACGATGCCGACCAGGGAAACCTGTGGTGTTGCATCACATTCGTCGCTCACCGTCCAGGAGGGTGTAATCAGAACCATCTTATGATTCGGCGGCCACAGCATCGTTGGCGTAACAGAGAACTCAAAATCAGGCGGTGTCGTATCCTGAACAGTAATCGTCACCTCTTTTGTGTCGAAGGCACCGATTCTATCGATTACCTCGAGGACAATAATATGCTCGCCGATTGAAAGGTTACAATCTAAAATCCGGCCGCTTCCAAGAAAGACATCGGCGTTCGGTTCACAGGGGTCGAGTTCGTACCAGTTGAAATCGTTTATATCGTCATTTGTCCCCGGCGTCGAATCAGCGTCACTTGAGCCGGAGCCATCGAGCGTGACAGTTGCTCCCCAGGGGGCTTGTGCCTCAACGGTCCGGTCCGGCCCGGCATCGGCTACGGGTGTGTGATTGAATTCGTAAACGCCCATATCGATTCGGCCGCCGATTATACGTGGATTGCCGTCGAGGTCTGTTTCGTTCGGCTCAGCTACATAATTCGGGTCGCCGGCGTTTATGCACGGCGAACCGGGGAGCAGATGATAGTCGGGCGTATTGACATCCGGATAATCCTGATTGCTCGAACCATTCTGATAATGCTCCTGGATTTCGTCAGCAGATAAGACTCTGTCGTAGATTGCAAATTCATCGATGGCGCCGTCAAAGTAGCAGGGTGCCCAATTATCAGCCCTGCAACCTATTCTTATTGTATCGGGAGGATTTCCTTCGTATGATTCGGGTGTATTATCTGATGCATCTAAAGAGCCATTAATATAAATTGCCCTGTAAGATGAATCTTCAACTACTGTGACATAGTACCATGTATCCAAATCAGGCCTGATGGATTCTATCCACCCATACGGCGTGTTGGGCCACTGGTCCCACGCAATGACATTACCATAGGTGGATTTCATTATAGCTAAGTAATTTTTTGTTCCTATACCCGTGCTAACATAGAGTCCAAAGATAGGTCCTTGATTAAGACTGTCCGGGTAAGAGTTCAACTTAATCCAGACCGATAAGGTGATTCCCTCTGAAGCATCGATATCCAAACTCGAATCATAGGGGATATCAACGTAATCGTTCATGCCGTCAAAATTCAACGCACTGCCGACCTGGCCACTGGTCCATTGTGCTCCATAAACAGTACCGTGATTGAAGCCGATCGAATCATAGGCTGTAGTCCCACTGTTTTCGTCGAACTTCCAATATGAAACCGGTCCAAAATATCCCGGCTGAACAAAACACGGATCAGAATCAATATTGCCTTCACCCGGCCAGCCACCCCAAACATCGCTATAGGTTATCTTTATTGTTGAACCATCATAGTTACGGATTTCTTCCGGACCGTTCCACAGAATACAATTCGATATCTGAACTTTGCTCGGACCATTGCATGAACTGCATGCCAGAGTCCTTCCATCCTCGGCCTGATTTTCTGCAAGTGTGCAGCTAATCAACGTTACGTTGCAAGTTTGCTCCACATAACAACCCCCGGGTTTTGGGTAACCTGCTGTCAGGTACATCCCTCCCCCCCGTCTTGCTTTATTGCCGCTGACTATACAATTGGTCATCAATAGACCGCTTTCATAGTTATATATACCCCCACCCCGGAAAGAAGAGTTGCCGGTGAAGATGCAGTTGGTTACATTCGTGCTGCTGGACATGTTGCATATCCCGCCGCCCAAGCCATAGGTGCCGGTCGAGTTCCCGCTGAATGTGCAGTTGGTTAGCGTCAGGCTGCCAGAGTTATTGTACATCCCGCCGCCGCCACCACCAGGCACACCACCGCCACCCCCGCCACCGCTGCCATACTGCGCCGAGTTCCCGCTGAATGTGCAGTTGGTTAGCGTAAGGCTGCCAGAGTTATTGTACATCCCGCCGCCGTAATAATAAGCTGAGTTCTCACTGATCGAGCAGTTTGTCAGCGTCGGGCTGCTGTTGTCGTTGTACATCCCGCCGCCGTATTTATCAGTGGCGTTACTGTTTAACGTGCAGTTGACAATCGTCGGGTTGCCAAAGCTGTTATACATTCCGCCGCCAAAGCCCAATGCACCAGAGCCGTTAGCGTTCCCGGCGGTGATGATGAAGCCGTCTAATACGGCTGTAGCATCGGTGCCGCTGCCGGTAACAACGCGGTAGCTATTCTCGGCCCGAGTCGGCTCGTATCGCAAATCTCCGGGCTCAGCGACATCAACGTCATCACCGTTAAGGTCGCCGCTTAGAATAGTTTCGTAGGCGTTTTGGTCACGGCCCTCCCACACGCCGCCGCCGGATGGAAAGCCCCCGTAGATGGCAACGCCGCTCATGAGTTGGAACGTCGCCGTTCGGTTGCTCGGCGTGTTCCCACCACCCCGATCCGGCTTGTAAATACCTTGCGCCACCCGGATTTCGTCACCGTACACGGCTGCACTCAGGCCATCCTGAAGATACTTGAAGGCTGTAGGCCAGCTGCTGCCATCGTAAACAGGCCCCGGGGCATTGCAATCAACCAAGATGGTTTTCCCCGCAGCCGTACACGCCATAGCCATCAAAAATACTGCGATTACCAGGGATGTTCTCAGATTTGTTGTACTACCCATTTTTCAGCCTCCTATAAAAAGTGCCTATTTTCCCGCTTTTGCTCATTAAATAACCTCTCTCGTCTTATGGCAATTCAAGTGGAGTGCTAAAAGATCCGCATTTTAGCTATCTTCCTCCCAGACAGCCACAAAACACATAATAAGCATTATAGCAGACTTTTGCTGTATT
>JBARPZ010000682.1:0-10451 GCA_049643445.1 Sedimentisphaerales bacterium | reverse complement strand
GAGAAACGACGAAAAATTATGTTCAACCAGCCTAAGATGAAAGGTTACAAGCATTTTTATAGAATCATTAACGGTCGTATGATTGAAGAGCCGCAGTAGATTAAAAGGAGCTGTTTATGCCCAGGCTAAGTCTAAAAGAGAGAATGAGTGAGGGACTGTTTCTGTTGGATGGTGGGATGGGGACGCAGTTGTTTGCTCGCGGGATTGAAGCGGGGACGTGTAATGATTATCTGAATATCAAGTCGCCTGAAATTATTCTTGATATCCACCGGGCGTATCTTGAAGCGGGTAGCGATGCGGTTATTACCAATACGTTCGGGGCCAATAGATATGCTTTGGCCAGGCACGGTTTAGCTGAAGAAGTTGCCCGGATAAACACTGCGGGCGCCGAGATAGCGAGGCGGGCGGCAGGGGAGGAAAAATACGTCTTGGGTGATATTGGGCCGAGCGGGGATTTTCTGGAGCCTTTGGGCGGCTTAAAGCCGGATGAGTGTAAAGATGCATTCCGCCGGCAGGCGAAGGGTCTTTTAGCAGGGGGGGTGGATGGATTTATAATCGAGACGATGACGGCTTTGGATGAAATCGAGATAGCCATCGAGGCGGTGAAATCTGTTAGCGGTGATTTACCTGTTTTTGCATCAATGTCTTTTGATAGGGCTGGGGATGATTTCAAAACGATGATGGGGGTGGATGTTGACTCAGCAGTTTCAAAAATGGTCTCACTCGGTGTTGATGCGGTTGGCTTTAATTGCGGGACGCTGGAGCTTGATGAATATGTGAAGCTGGCGGAGAAGTATGTTTCGGCTGTGAGAGCTTTGAGTCAGGTTGTGTGTGTTTTTGCAGAACCAAACGCCGGCAGGCCGGAACTGGTTGACGACAAAGCGGTTTACAAAGTGTCGCCGGAGGATTTTGCGACGGCAATGGAAAAGATACATTCAGCAGGCGTCAATATCATCGGCGGCTGCTGCGGTACAGGACCGGAGCATATTGGAGCATTGGCTGAGGGGATGAAAAAGTAGATACTGGACAAGTCCTTTGTTCAAGAATTGTTCAGGAATTTTGTGATTTGTTCGATGGTTTTTTTGGTTGCGCCCTGGTTTTTTTTGATTACCTGTTGGCCGTTGTGGGCGATTTTTTGTGCGAAGTCCGGCTCGCTAAGGCATTTCTGTATTGTCTGAAGCAGGTCCTGTTCGTCTTTGACCATAACGGCACCTTCGTCTTCGAGAAGGGCATCCACGGCTTGTCTGAAATTGAAGGCATGTGGGCCGAAGATGGTGGGTTTGCCGAGGGCCGCAGCTTCCATCATATCGGAGCCACCCATTGGAACGAGGGAGCGGCCGACGAAGATAATAGCTGCGAGCGAATAAAATTTTCGCAGGTCGCCCATTGTGTCGCCGAGAATTACGGGTGTTTTGACAGGGCACTTGGCGTCGGTGTTTTTGATATCGCTGTAGCGGACAAAATCGAAGCCGGCGTCTTTAATGAGCTGGGCGACTTCGTCAAATCTTTCCGGTTTTCTGGGGACTATTGTTAGCCGAAGGTCTTTGAATTGCTGTTGGGCGGTTAAATCTTTGAAGACGTCGAGGAGGATTTTTTCCTCGCCCGGGCCTGTGGCACCTGCAACCCATAGTCTTTCGTCGCCGATATTAAGCTGGGCGGCGAGGGTATCTGCGCCTTTGACTTTGTCTGTTATTTGTGCGGTGTCGTATTTTAGTGAGCCGGTAACGATTACCTTATCTTCCGGTGTGCCTATCGTAATGAAACGCTGAGCATACTCATCTGTCTGGGCGAGAATGAGAGTTACTTTTCGGTATATTATTTTGGAAATCATCTTTAGTTTCTCGTATCTGGCGAAAGCTTTATCACTTATTCGGCCGTTGACTACGACGACGGGAACATCAGACTGCCGTGCGAAGTGAAGGAAATTGGGCCAGACTTCCTGTTCCATCAGCAGGCATATTGACGGACGAATCCTTCGGAATGCACGGAGCATTATGAAGGAGAAATCGAGAGGGAAGTAGAACACTTTGAATTTTTCGCCGAATATGTTTGTTGCGCGGGCAAAGCCGGTGTCGGTTGTTGTGCTGATAACGATTTCAAAATCAAGAAAAGTATTTTTAAGCTCTTCGATGATGGTTTTGGCCGCGTTGACTTCGCCGACGCTTACGGCGTGGAGCCAGATGCATTTTTTTTCGGGAAACTTGCGATTGATGATACCAAGCCGCTGGTTCCAGCCCGCCCGGTAGCGTTTGTGCCTGATGGCCCGATATATAAGGATGGGGCTGTAAGCTGCGGCGGCCAGCAAATATACAAAGTCGATTAGGATTCTCATTGACAGTCTCTGCAAAGTAATTGACCAATCATATTGATAAACTGTGGATATGTCAAATAAATGCCAGGTTCGGCAGAGTGTTTTCGAAGCCCGGAGCTGAACCTGTTAACAGGTGTGGTTAATCGCAGGGCTGGAGCCAGAATCTCGCCATGAATGCCAGGTCTCTCAAGTTTACGGACTTGTCGTTGTCAATGTCGGCGTAGAGAGGTGGCGCGGTCTGCAGCCACTGGTCGGCAAGGATGGCGAGGTCGAGAGAATCCACAGGGTAGACGGCATCGAGATTAGCTGCATCACATGGAGTCAGTGGTTCGGTGATAGTGACTTTTATTGGGCCGGCACTATCGGAGCTGTAATTATTGGCAGAGAAGGCGTGGAATTTAGTGTACTCGCCGACAGGACCGACTGCGTGGACGTTAAGGGTGACTTGACAGTTCTGGCCGGGGTCCATATCCGAATTAGGACAGGGTTTGGGATGGTCGTCGGTTGTGTAGAATATCGCCGGGCCGATGGTTTGCGGAAGCTGGCCTGAGTAAGTTCCCGGTTCTGCCATTATCGCACGAATCATAATGTTGCCGCAATACTCGGGCAAGAGCCCGCACCAATCGTTTAGATTGAACCATCCGCCGAGCAGTTCCAGATAACCCCAGGTGCGTTGATGTCGGTAACCGTTGGTATCGAAGCCGACTTGGTTGTTTTTGGTTCCTACGAGCTGCTGCCAACCTATGTAAAAATCGCCGCTGTCAATAATGATGTTGTGCTCCGACAGGTCGACATCAAACCAGGCGACTTCCCCGGGCGAAGATGTCACGACGGGGTCAACGACGAAGGGGGTGACCAGGTTGGTTCCCGGGGCGCCGCCAACACCGAGCCAGTCGTAGCCGTCGTCAGCCCAGACGCGGAGTTCGAAGGGATAGGTGGTTTTGTCCCAGACATAGAACCGAGCGGTTTTTAGCTGTGCCGGATAGCTGGTGGGTGTGAACCTGACAGCTAAGTAGCCGTCGGTAGAGCCGATATCTCCGTAGTCTTCGGCGGTGTAGTCATCGTATATCAATTCTTTGGGTTTATTCAGGCTAAGCCCAATGTTTACGTCGGGACATTCGGCATCGAGGCACTGGACACCGGCTTCGACAGTGAAGCTGCCGCTCTTGGGCACGGTTATATCGGAGGTGGGGCTGATAAGAGAACAATCGAGATTACCCCAGGGGATGTTCCAGGTGATTGTTTCGGTGTCAAGGTTGTTGTCGGAATCGCTGGCGTGGACCTGGATTTGCCACTGGCCTGAGTCGGCGATGGTCAGATTGGTGTTATATGTGAAATAGCCTGCACTGTATGTCACCTGGTTATCCACGAAGTTATGGTCGTCAGGAATATTACTCAGCTTCAGCCATACGTCCGGTGTTTCCTGTGGGTCGTTGGCATCGATTCTAATCTGTTGCAGGTTATCACCATATTGAGTGAGTCGGCAGTCCTGCCACGTGGAATTTATCAGGCAGTCAACGCTTCTTATTACCGGCAGATTGGGGTCGTCAACATCGATAACCATTGCATCGGAGACACCGGTCAGGCCTACGTTGTTGCTTGCCTTGACGCGCAGGGTGAACGGCCCATTCGCATTGGGAAGGATGTTCCACCGGGCGAGACCGCTGCTGATGTCAGATTTCAGGTAGACGTTCAGGGAGGGCGGATTCGGATTACCGTTGGCATCAATGGCGAAAAGGGTGTTCTCACTTTGCTCAGTGATGAGGAATGCTATCTCCGGGACAGCGCTTTCTACGGCGTCTTCGAGACCCGCTTTCACATTGATTTGCTTTAGACCGGCAGAGTTGCAGGCAAAAGTCTTTATGGGATTGGTTAGACTGGAATAAGGAGCATCTTCAGCATGGTAAATAGTATAGGCGCCGGTGCATGGGTCGTAGGTGCTGTCTACGAGGTTGATTTCGGCCACTGCATCTATGTTCGGGTCGGTGACGTAGAGATTGAGTGTTGCCGAATCAATTTGTGCATTACCGGCAAAACCTGAGATGTCGAATTTGACGTAATATCTGTTTATGTTGTCGTTGTCAGGGTCGACTTCGTATTCAACGATGACCTCGATGTCGTTAAAGGTCAGCCAGTCTTGCATAAACTCATCCTCCTCAACATCGTGAGAGACAAGCTTTATGTAATTAGTGCTTCCAGGATTGATGTCGGCCAGGACGGCTGGATCATTAGAGTCAAACCAGCAGTCCGGCGAAGGTGGCATGCCGCCACCACCATCGGGGGGAGTACATTCACCAACAAGATGCAGATTATCTCCGGCAGCATTAGATGTATACACATACCAGCCTGCGAAAGGCGGATAAATCTGATGGAGCACGATATAATTCTCTATCCTGACCTTTATTGTCTTGACCATGCCCGGCGGAATTCCGAATTCGTAGAGTTCCTGGGCGTCTTGCCCGATGGCACCGAGGCCGTCTTGTGGTTCGAGGTCGCCGGTGTTGTACTCAGATGCGAATGGGGCGCCAATCGCAGCCGAGGCCGGATTATCATATTTAACGTAAGTATTGTCGTTGACGTCTTTGACAACAAGGGTGTCATAGGTGAGCGAACGCGGTCCGTTATTAGGGTCATCAACTGGCTCGCCTGGGGGCGGTTGTTCGCCGGAGAATTCTTGCGAAATTGTGAGTATCGGAGGATTCTCGCTATTGTTGGCGTCAATGGTGAACAACTGGTCGTTGTTGCGCTCTTTAATTTGGAAGGCGATGACATTCTGGTTTGTGACCAGGGCTTCATTAACAGATGCCTTGACGTTTAAGGTTATGTTTCCGGTGTTTTCGCAGCTAAAGCTTTTTATTGGATTGGTCAGGCTGGAATAGCAGGGGTCGTTGGCTTCGTGCAGGGCCTGGGCGGAGTCGGCCGGTAAAAGGGTGTTGTCGACGGCATAAATGTCAGCGGTGCAGTTCTCGGCACCTTGTGTAATGTTGATTTTCAGATGGGCGGCAGTCAACTCGTCCGAGAGGTCGATGTCGTTCAAATCGAACTTAACATAATATTCGTAAACATCGTCATTGTTTGGGTCAATCTCATATTCTACGGTGACCTCGATGTCATTGAAAGTGAGCCAGTCCTGTGTGTACGGGTCCTCCTCGTTGACGTTATGAGAGATGAGCTTGATGTAATTATTGCCGCCTGGATTGAGGTCATCCAGGACGTCAGGGTCCTCGGAAATGAACCAGCAGTCGGGCGGCGGAGTGTCACCGCCTCCTCCGTCGAGGGGAATGCAATCGTCACCGATACGATTGAGACTATCCCCGTTCGCATTGGATGTGTACAGATACCAGCCTGCATCGGGTGGGTCCAAATGAATAACCATCCAGTGCTCCATTCGTACTTTGATGCGACTGACGACGCCCTGCGGGATTTCGAACTCATAGATTTCCATGGCGTCTTCACCGATGGCGCCGATGCCGTCTCTGGGTTCGAGGTCACCTGTGTTATATTGGGCCGGCAATGTTGAGCCGACCATAGAGCTGTTCGGATTGACGGATTTTGTATAGGCCTGTTCCGAGATATCGAGCATAGTCTGAACGTCAAAGATAACGGGCACATCGGTTTCGACAGTGTAGCCGCTCAGGATGCCAAGTTCGTTCGGATTATCATCTATTGTGGACATGATTGTCGTGGAGTTAATATCGACAAAGTCATTGCAGTCAGGGCCCTGGCAGAGCTGTGCATAGACCAGTACCTCGCCACAGCCGTCGCCTCCGAAACAGTCGACCTCGGTGGCCAGCGTGAACTCCCGGCCAACCATAAATGTGTCTGTTGCATTTGGTTCGGTAATATTGACTTTCAGCTCGGCGGGTGCGGACGGTATATTGTCGAGTGCCTTTTCGATGTTGATTCTGCCCCAGCCGTAGATGTTGTCCCGGCCCTGGCTTCCGAGGTCATCAGCGTTTTCTTCGAGGACGGTTTTGACCTGGTCTGGAGTTAAATACGAATTTGCCTCCAGCAGCAAAGCCGCGGCCCCGGCGGCATGGGGGGCGGCCATGGATGTTCCCACAGCACGGATATAGCGTGTTCCGTCGACCACGAAAAAGTTATCGTAGCAATCTTCCCCGATAAGGTACAAACAATAGAATGGATTGTTTGCCACGAAGGTGCTGAATGTTGAAACGATTTCGGGAAAACTGGTTCCTCCGAGGGCATCTCCGCCCGGTGCGACTATGTCGAGTTCCGAGCCGCCATCGGAGTAGGAGGCAATGTTGTCGAGCTTATCAACGGCGCCGACGGCAATGGCCTTTGAAGCACATGCGGGGGCGACCATAGCAGTGGGGTCGCCGTCATTACCGGCTGCACAGACGACGACTACACCGCAGGGGTCAACGGCGTTGTTAACGGCCTGGGCCATGTCAACGAAGTCACAAGTTCCGGTATAGAGGCCTTCACCGAGGCTCAGACTGATGACATCAGCACCTTGTTCGACACACCAGTTGATGCCGAGAATAACATCGGAGGAATAACCGGCACCGCTATAATCGAGCACTTTTGCGGCCATCAGGGCTACGTCGTGACTGACGCCGCGGTATTGCAGGCCCTCTGAGGCGATGATCCCGGCACAGTGAGTACCATGGCCGTGGTCGTCCATTGCATCCTCAGTGTAGGTAGTGAAATCGAATTGAGCGATTACCTTATTCTGCAGGTCGGGATGGGTATAATCAATACCGGTGTCGACAACACAGACCTTGACGCCCTGGCCGGTGATAGCATTGTCCCAGGCATAATCCGCATATATCTGGTATGCGGAATCTTCCAGCAGGGCGTAGACCCGGGGGTCTTGCTTGAAACTCTTGAAACGCGGCAGTTCTTTAAGTCTTTCGGCCTGGTCATGGGCTATTTCGATAACGATTTTGTTTTTCAACCTGCCGTAGTTATGGATAATACGTCCGCCGATGCGTTTGGCTGCCTGGTGGTATTGTTCGCGGCGCGACTGGAGAGCGGCCTTGGAAAGTTTTTTCGCAGCCTTTGGCTCTTCGTCAATCTCGACGATGAATCGCTTAGTGCCGGATGAAATTGCACTATCCTGGCGAGCGATGCGAGCAGAGGCCGGCAAATTATTTTCGAGAGCTTCAGGGTAAATTGGCCGTTCCCCGGATAACAGGCGCCATATTACCTGCTCGTTTGGCCGGCCGATATGCTGGACCTGGCCCTGCTCGTCAATGAATATGCAGGTAGGAACACGCTTAACACCGTAACGGGCACTGACGATACCAGTTTCGTCAACGAGTATATCGTATGCGGGAGCCTTATCTGCGAAGAAATTGGCGACCTGGTCGGGGCTTTCGCGGACGGCAATAAAGAATATTTTCAACTCATCATCGAGGAACTGGGATAGATTTTCCAGGATTGGCAGAGCGGCATCGCAGTGCGGACATGAGGTGGCGCCAAATACAAGAAGAGTGTTTTGGCCTTGCAAGGCACTTAGCTGGACCTTTCGGCCCTGAAGATTCGTGAGGGAGAAGTCGGGAGCAAGCTCGGAGACTGTGACGGCGAGGACCGGCTCGCCGCAAAGCAATATTAGTACGAAAAGTCGAATATATCCACGAATTCTAATCATTTTGTCACCACCCTCTCTATGCGAATTTCTAAGGGCCATATATATTGTACCATAAATAGACCGAATTTTTACGTGCAAAATTCCAATGAGGCCGCAAATATCGGTTAATACAAGTGGTTATGTCCTTGACTTGTTCGCTGTTTTGGCGTAGTAAATTGGAAAAGTTTTTGTCACCGTAGCTCAATTGGATAGAGCGCTGGCTTCCGGAGCCGATACCCACCTTATAAGTGCTTGTCCCATCTATTATTACACGCGTTTTTTGGCGTCAAAAACCAGTTACACAGTGACGATACACTGGTCGTGGAGTGGCAGTAGACAAAGAATCGAGTAGAAAATGACGCCGGAATGACGCCGGAACTGCCGGAGCATATCAAGGCGGCAATCAAAGCACTGATCCAGACGTATGAAGCGGAGAAAGTAAATGGCGAAGAAAGCGACTAAAAAGAAAAAAACCAAAAGTAAAACACAAAGCTTGCTAAAGAAGGAATACAGCGATGAGGACAAGGCCCGTCTTGCCAAGCATCAGGAATGAATCAAAAAATACTTAAAACATTACGCTTACAGCCCTTCACCGATGAGTCCGCGCCTGCTTTCAGACAGTGAACGATATGTTGGGGTGTATTTAGGAACTATGATCGGCCGGAGTAGCTCGAATCAGCCGAAATTTCCCGATAGATTTTGTACCGTAGTGAAAACAGATGTCTAAGGTTGGGAACAATGGTCATTGACTAAACTACTCAAAATATGTTAAAATATACAGGACTTATATAATCCATAATTACGATTTCAAGGCTTAAAAGTTATAGGGGCCTGTATAAAAGGTCGCAGAATGGGCTCTCTCAAAGGTAAAACACGGCCAGTGGCCTAAAACATCGGTGAGGAAGGAAATTTGGAATGCTCAGATATGCGAAAACCTTTTTGCTATCATTGTTATTGATAGCATTTTTGGCAGTTTCCACTGCTGCTCAGTCTCAACTCATAGGCGATCTGAATGCAGACCATGTAGTTAATTTCAAGGACGTTCAGGCTTTTGCCTGGCAGTGGTTGGCCCCAGGCTGTTTGACCTCTGGTTGCACAGCTGACCTGGATAGCGTCGATGGCGTAAATATGGCGGATTTCGCCTTGCTGGCAAAAAACTGGCAGGTAGTAGACCCCCACGTAGTCATCAGCGAATTTATGGCAAGCAACACCAGTTCGGAGCCCCTTGAAGAAGGCGAGCTGCTGGATGGAAACGGCGATTCATCCGACTGGATCGAGATTTACAATCCTACGGACACGGCTGTTAATCTGGACGGCTGGTATCTGACTAACAATAATTCCAACCTGACCAAGTGGCAGTTCCCAAACGGCCCCCAGGTTGAGCCCGGTGAGTTCCTGATTGTCTTTGCCTCGCAGAAGACGTATGAGGAAAACCCGCTTAATTACCCGTATCTTGACTCTCTCGGTTACTATCACACCAACTTCAATCTCGAACAGAATGGAGATTATCTCGCGCTGGTAGCTGCTGATGGTATTACTATCGCCCACGAATACGCAGCGCAATACCCCAAACAGTTGACTGATGTCTCGTACGGTCTGGCACAATATGCCACGACGCTCGTGCCAACAAGTGCGATCAGTTCCTATCAAGTGCCGACCAGCGGGGAGGCCTCCCTGGGCACTGGTTGGGCGGACTTCGATTTTGACGACTCGACGTGGGCTACCCAACCGACGACCAACCTTCACTTCGGCGATATCTGCGGCATCAAGGGCCTGAACTACGAGTACTTCGAGGGCTATTGGTCTTGGGTGCCTGACTTTGACTATTATACACCCATAAGGGAAGACATAATCGATACCTTCGACATCACACCACGCTTGCGAGATGACTATTTCGGCTTCCGTTTCACCGGCTTTATAGAAGTGCCCCTCAATGGTGTTTATACCTTCTACACAACATCTGATGACGGCAGCCTACTGTTCATTGATGATTACCTCGTAGTCTATAATGACGGTACTCATAGTATGATAGAAAGTTCCGGCAGTATCTACCTGAATGCGGGTATGCATCCAATTAAGGTTGAATACTTTGAGCGTGATGGCGGCGAGGGTCTGATAGTGAGCTATGACGGACCCGGGATACCCAAGAAAACGATTCCTTATGACGTTCTATGTAGTGGCAAGATTACAAATGATATGCAGATCCAGATGCAGTATTCCAATGCCTCCCTTTGGACGCGGATTGAATTTGAAGTTGAAGACCCGGACGTCTTCGACATGCTGGTTCTGCGGATCAGGTACGAGGATGGCTTCATGGTGTATCTCAACGGCCAGGAAGTCGCGTGGCGCAATGCACCGGATTTGCTGATATGGGACTCGGAGGCCGAATCCGACCGTCCGATTGAGGATTCTTCGGTCTTCGAGGAGATCAACCTTATGGCCTACCTGGACTTGCTGCTGCCAAAACCCCAAAAGAACGTGCTGGCCATTCACGGGCTAAATGATAACAAGAACAATGGTGAATTCCGTATCCTGCCCGAACTG